>JBOGXB010000012.1:0-39357 GCA_050694215.1 Actinomycetota bacterium | reverse complement strand
ACTCGACCCACGACCGAGCCGGTCGCATCCACATGAAGAGCGATGACCCGCTTGAGTGACTCGAGCTGAGCCTCGCTCGGGTCGTACGCGGCGACGAGCTGTGGGTTGATGCGCGTGTCGAGGGCGCCGGTGGGGTCGTAAACGTAGACCTCCCCACCGCTCATACCCGCTCCGAGGTTCAACCCGGTCGGGCCGAGGATCACCACCGCTCCCGCGGTCATGTACTCGCACGCGTGATCGCCCGTTCCCTCTACGACCGCGACGGCCCCCGAGTTGCGGACCGCGAACCTCTCTCCCGTCCGGCCCGCGACGAAGAGCCGGCCGCCGGTCGCTCCGTATAACGACGTGTTGCCCACGAGACACGGGTCTCCCGCGTCATTGGCCGGCGGTTTGATCGAGATCCGGCCGCCGCCCATCCCCTTCGCAACGTAGTCGTTTGCCTCGCCGACGAGGTCCAACTCGATCCCGTCGGCTAGGAACGCTCCGAACGACTGTCCCGCCTCCCCGGTGAAGGTGGCCCGGACCCGGGTCGCCGCGCGTCCGACGCCCAGCTCGTATCCGAGCGCGCAGCCGAGCCGCGCGCCCACCGCGCGGTCGGAGGTGGTGATGGTGTACTCGAGCTCGACCGAGCGGCCTTCCCGCAGCGAGGGCATCGCGTCCTCGTAGAGGCGATCCCCGAGCTCGGAGCGCGGCTTCTGGATGTCGAGTGCGCCCGTGTAACGGCGATCGAGCGCGCCGGGGTCGGCCACAAGCACGGACAGGTCGAGCGAGTCGACCCGGTGGTCGCCTGTCGGACGCTGACGTAGCAGGTCGTTGCGCCCGATCGCATCATCGAGGCTCCGCAGCCCGAGGGAGGAGAGAAGCAGTCGCACCTCCTCGCCGACCAAGAGCAGGTAGCGCGCGACCATCTCCGGGGTGCCGGCGAACTTGGCCCGAAGCTCTGGGTTCTGCGTCGCGATGCCGACCGGACAGGTGTCGCGATGGCACGTCCGCACGAGGATGCACCCCTCCGCGATCAGCGCGGCGGTCCCGAACGAGAACTCGTCGGCTCCCAGAAGTGCTGCGATGAGGATGTCGCGTCCCGTTTTCATCCCCCCGTCGACGCGCACGCGTGCCCTGCCTCGCAATCCGTTGGCAACCAGCGCCGCCTGCGTCTCGGCCAACCCGATCTCCCACGGCATGCCGGCGTTCTTTATCGACGAGAGAGGGCTCGCACCCGTCCCTCCGTCGGCTCCCGAGATGTGCACCACCTCGGCCAGGCCCTTCACCACTCCCGCTGCGATGGTGCCCACGCCCTCTGAGGCAACGAGCTTCACCGACACGTCGGCGCGCGGATTCGCCTGCTTGAGGTCGTAGATGAGCTGCGACAGATCCTCGATCGAATAGATGTCGTGGTGGGGCGGGGGAGATATCAGCGCAACCCCCGGAACGGTGTGACGGAGCCGCGCGATCTCACCGCTCACCTTCTTGCCGGGTAGCTGGCCTCCCTCGCCCGGCTTCGATCCTTGCGCCATCTTGATCTGGAGCTCATGTGCGAACGCGAGGTAATCGGGCGTCACCCCGAACCTTCCCGACGCGACCTGCTTGATGCCTGAGTTGCGCTCGTCGCGGAAGCGCTCGGGAGCCTCACCGCCCTCGCCGGTATTCGCCTTGCCTCCGATCCTGTTCAGCGCGATGGAAAGGGTCTCGTGTGCCTCCGCGGAAAGCGCTCCGTGCGACATCGCCCCGGTCGAGAAGCGTTTGACGATCTCACCGGCGGGATCGACCTCCTCGAGCGGCACCGGTTCACCCGCGGGCAGTAGCTCGAGCAGATCGCGCGGCTCGGTCGGGGGCCGTTCGTTAACCAAGGACGTGAACCGCGTATACGAGGGATCGTCGCCTCCGGCCGCTCGCTGCAACGCGTGCGCAGCCTGCATCTCCGCCGCTTGTTCCTTGAGCCCAACCGTCTCGTGCAAAGTGTCGACGACGTCGGGATTGATCGCGTGATACTCGCCTCCACGCTTGAACTTGATCGCACCGGGATTTGCGAGCCGCGGCTTGGACGATCCGAACGCCTTGTCGTGACGGAGGATCACATCCGCCCCGAGCTCCAGGAACGACAGCCCTCCGAGTGGCGACGACACACCGGCGAAACAGAGATCGATCACGTCGGGCCCCAGACCAATCGCCTCGATGATCTGAGCTCCCTTGTATGAATCGAGAGTCGAGATCCCCATCTTCGACATGATCTTGAGCACGCCGTCCTCGATCGCTCCGAAGAAGAGCCGCTGAGCCTCATCTGCTGGCACGGCGCCGCCGAGGCGTCCGTTCGCGGCGAGGTCGACGATCGATTCCAACGCGAGACGCGGGCACACCGCGTCGGCTCCGTTCGTGAGCAGGCACGCCACATGATGTGAGTCACGCGGCTCGTCAGAGTCCACGACGATGCTCGCCTGGGAGCGGAGCCCCGACCTCAGGAGAGCGTGATGCACCGCGCCCGCCGCAAGAGGTGAGGGGACGGATGGGCGCTCCGGCCCCACGGTTCGGTCGGATAACACGAGGAGCCGTGCGCCTGAGCTCACCTCGGCGCGAGCTTCGTCGGCGAGAGCGCGGCATGCCGGCTCGAGCCCATCCGGACCTTCGAGAACGTCGAAGGTCGCGTCCAGCACCGCTGCCCCGCTCTCGACGAGCTCGTCGATCGCACCGGGGAAGAGGAGGAACGACGGATATTCGACGAGGGCCGCGGCCTCCGGGCGTTCGTGGAGCAAGGCGTCTCGCGCTCCCAGGCGGGTCGTAACGGACATGACGTGGCGCTCTCGGAGATGGTCTATCGGGGGGTTGGTGACCTGAGCGAAGCGTTGCTTCAAGTACGAATAGATGGGTCTCGCATAGCTCGCCAGCGGCGGTTGCGCGGTGTCGTCACCCATGGACGAGGTGGGCTCGTGACCTTCTGTCGCCATCGGGCGAAGAACGACGGTGAACTCCTCCTTTGTATAGGCCGAGGCGACCTGACGCGCGGCGACGTCGGGGCGGGCGGACGTGATGGGTTCTCCCGTTGAGGAATAACGCATGTTCTCGGCGATCCAGTCGCCATAAGGCCGGCGGCGCGCGAGCAGGTGCTTGATCTCTGCGTCCTCCGTCACCTCACCCGCGGCGGGATCGACGCAGAACGATTGACCCGGCCCGATCTTGGTTCTGCGTACGCGGCCATGGCCCCGCGTCGGAACTGCGCCGGCCTCCGACGCGCACGCGACGAGACCATCCTCACAGATGGAGATTCTCAGGGGCCGGAGCCCGTTGCGGTCCAGCGCCGCCGCAACGCGCAAACCGTCCGAGAAGACCAGCCCGGCGGGACCGTCCCACGGCTCCATCAAGCACGCGTGGTAACGGTAGAAGTCGGCGAGCTCCGCTCCGACACCGATAACGTCTTCCCAGGCGGCAGGCACAATCATCGACGCGGCGTGGGTGAGGTCGCGTCCGCCGCGTACAAGAAGCTCGAGGGCCTCGTCGAGCATGGCGGAATCCGAGCCGTCCTCGTCCACAACGGGCCGTAGCAGCTCCTCGGGCGCGAGGTCTTGGGAACCGAGCCCCCCCTCTCGTGCGCGCATCCAGGCCACGTTGCCCCGGATCGTGTTGATCTCGCCATTGTGCGCGAGGAAACGGAAGGGCTGCGCCCTCTCCCATGTGGGGGTTGTGTTCGTCGAGTAACGCTGATGGAAGATCGCGAACCACGCATCGAAGCGATCGTCGGCCAGATCGGGATAGAAGTGGGCGAGCTGGTCGGCCGCGCATAGAGCCTTGTAGGTAACGGTTCGGAAGGACAAGGAGCTCACATAGAGCCTCACGTTCTCGGCGCGAGCCGACTGCTCGACGCGGCGGCGCGCTCTGAAAGCACGCCGCTCGCCGTCCTCCTCGTCGCTGCCGAGCGGGCGAGCGAGGATGAGCTGCTCGACGACGGGAGCAGTGGCGCGCGCCGAGTCACCAAGAGCGCTCTCGTTGACGGGAACTGGTCGCCAACCCACCGTTTCGAGGGATTCGGCGGCACATGCCTGCTCGACCACCGCCCGGCCGAGGCCGGGATCGGAGGAATCCAGGAACAGCATGGCGACACCCGTTCGCTCGTCGGTGGCCCCGAGCAGAGCGCGGGGCACCGGCAGGAGGATCCCGGCCCCGTCTCCGGTAAGGGCGTCGGCGGCCACGGCTCCTCTGTGCTTGACCCTGCACAGGGCCTCCAGAGCGGTATCAACGATCGCGCGCGTGGCCCTGCCCCGCGAATCGGCGACGAAACCGATCCCGCAGGCATCTTTCTCGGTCCTGCGCGCGTCGTAAAGGGGCACGTGGATCCCTTCGGGTCTTCCTCGGAGGCCCCGTGCCGGTGGAGACGGGCACGAAAAAAGGCGCCGCCGAAGCGAGCGCCGTTGCTCCTTGATGATGGAGAGTAGTCGCAAGGTATCGAGGCGGAAGGCCTCTGTCAACGACCCTCCCGCTTATGCGGTCGGCGTCGAGACCGACGGCCGGGTCGCATTTGACCCCAAAACGGATCAGGCCCGGGCGCACGGAGGCGCGCGCGGCCGCTTGATCTCAGTCCTTTCGGATGGGCGAAAATCACGTGGCCGGGGCTCCGATAAGGAGACCTCCGACGCTACGACAACACGGGCGTTGTTCGCTTCGCTACCATCGGATGAGGTGCGGCTGGGAAGCGAAAACGATGAAGTGGGGCTGGGAAGCCAACAACGACGAGGAGGATCGATGCTGAACGACAAGATCGAAGCGGCACTCAACGACCAACTTCAAAAGGAGCTTCAGTCCGCGTATGTCTACTTGGCGATGTCGGCGTCCTGCGAGGCCAGCAGTCTCCCGGGGATGGCCGGCTGGCTGAGGAGACAGTGGCAGGAGGAGATCGATCACGCGATGAAGTTCTACAACTTCATCGTCGATCGCGACGGCAGGGTCGACCTCAGGACGCTTGACGCGCCGAAGATGGATTATGGATCCGCGCTCGAGGTCTTCGAGGATGCGCTGCGCAACGAGCAGGAGGTCACCGCGGCGATCAACGAGCTCTATCAGCTCGTGTCGCAGGAGAGGGACTTCGCGTCGCAGGCGCTGCTCGATTGGTTCGTGACCGAACAAGTTGAGGAGGAGGCGTCCGTCCAGCAGATCATCGACGACCTGAAGCGCGTCGGCGATCAGGGCGAAGGCCTCTTCCTGCTGGACCGGGAGCTCGGCCAGCGAGGTGGCGGCGCCGAGGCATAACCAGGGTGAGGGCGGCACACCCTGTGGTGGCGATCCCCTCGACCACTGTCACGCCAGCACGGTTCTCAGACGTGGCGAACCTAGCCAATCCTCTCGCAGGCCGGTTCCCCCTTCTGTTTCCTCCGCTCGAAAGGTGCCGTGCACGGCAGCTTGGGCCGGCGCCAACAGGGGCACGCGGTTCTGGCCCGCGGCTAGGCGGGCAGAACCCAGAGGTTGTCGCCGAGCTTGCGCCCGAGTGACACGCGGTCCCCGTCCACCTCCAGCGTGAGCGTCCCGTCCGGCCCCACGTCCACCACCGACAGGTCCCTGCCCGGCATCAGCCTGTGGTCCTCCAGGTACTTGAGCACGTCGTGGTCCAGCTCCACGTCCTCGAGCAGGCGGGTCAGCCGCCCCCTCTCGCCCGTCCGCATGTCGGCGATGGGCTTCAGATCCGACCACGGGATCGCCGAGGTGGTGCCCGGGATGGGGTTGCCGTGGGGGCAGGTCGGCTCTCCCTCGAGCTTGGCGAGGATCGCCTCCTCTACCTCAGGCGTCATGACCTTCTCCCAATCCTCGGCCTGGTGGTGGCACAGGTGCCACGGGATCCCGAGGATGTCGGTCAGCATGCGCTCGGCGAGCCGGTGGCGCCGCACCAGGGCCTCGGCCACCTCGCGTCCTACCTTGGTCAAGCTGATGTCGCGCGCACCCTCCACCGTGATGTAGCCCTCCGATACGAGCCGCTTCATACCCTCCGAGACCGTTGCCGGCGCGAGGCCCAGCCGCTCGCCTATCCGGGCTTGCAGGATGCGCCTGCCCTCTTCCTCGAGCTCGTAGATCGCCTCCAGGTACTCCTTGGATGCAGGATTCAGCAAACGTAGGTCGGGCGAGGGTTGGGCCATGGCCGGATTGTAAGGTCACTCGGTGGCCCCCACCAAGACCGAGAAGAAGACCGCGAAACGTCCCAAGCTCATGCTCATCGACGGTTATTCGCTGGCTTTTCGCGCCTTCTATGCGCTGCCCGAGGACCTTCAGACGACCGACGGCACGCACACGAACGCGGTCTACGGCTTCACCTCGATGCTCATAAAGCTGATGCAGGAGGAGAAGCCCGATTACATCGCCTGCTGCCTCGATCTCGGGGAGCCGCTCGAACGGACCGCCGAGTACGCGGATTACAAGAGCCAGCGAACCGAGGCTCCCGAGACATTCTCGTCTCAGGTACCGCTCATCCGCGAGGTCCTCGAGGCGATGAGGATCCCCATTTTCGAGCTCGCCGGCCAGGAGGCCGACGACCTCATCGCGTACATCGCTCACTCCGAGGCGGCCGAGAGTGCCGACATCCGGATCGTGACCGGGGATCGCGATTTCTTCCAGCTCGTAGACGACCGCGTCCGGGTCCTCTACAACCGTCGCGGCATAACCGACATCGTGGAGATGGACTCGAAGGCGGTGGAGGAACGCTACGGCGTCCCGCCCTCGAAATACGTCGACCTCAAGGCGCTCGAGGGCGATACGTCCGACAACCTCCCCGGCGTTCCGGGGGTGGGAACCAAGACGGCCGCAAAGCTGATCCAGAAGTACGGAAGCGCCGAGGAGGTTGTCGCGCACGCGAACGAGCAGACCCCCAAGCTCTCCAAGAACCTCGCGGAGCACGCCGATCAGGTAGCGGTCAACAAGCGGCTCTCCCGGCTGGCCGAGGTGCCGTTGGAAGGCGTCGGGCTCGACGACATGAAGATGGGCGGCTGGGACATGGAGGACGTGCGCAAGCTGTTCATCTCCCTCGAGTTCCGCACGCTGCTGGAGCGGTTGATGGCCGACCTGCCGGAGGCCGCGGAAGGCGAAGGCGAGGCATTCGAGCTCGAGGTGCGAACGTTCCAGACGAAGGCCGAGCTGCAGGAGCTCGCCTCCGCTCTCTCTTCCTCGGGCGACTTCTCGATCGACGTGGCACCCGTACGTCCTCGCGGCGAGCCCCGCTCACTCGCGTTCTCGTGGGGCGATGGTGAGGTGGGCTTTGTCCCGGTGGGCGCGGCGGGTGTTCCGGTAATTGACGTGAGCGCGGCGATGACCGCCGTGCTGGAAGACGAGGACGTCACCAAGGTCGTGCACGGCGGACGGGTCGCCCTTCTGTCTTTCGGTGCGATGGATGTCGAGCTTCAAGGCATGCGCCTCGACACCCACGTCGGCGCGTATCTCCTCGATCCGGGTGCGCCGGGCTACGCGCTGGAGGAAGTCGCGCGTAAGTACACGGGTCACGAGCTGCGGGCCATCGACTCCGCGGTCGAGCGGGACGACGGCACGCAGGGATCGCTCGCGCTGGCCGGTGAGGACGACGAGGCATACGTCGAGGACGCAAGCTTGAGGGGCCTCGCGATAGCCGAAGTCGCTCGAGCGGTCGAGCCCGAGCTCGAACGTCTGGCCATGCTCGATCTCTATCGTCGTATCGAGCATCCGCTCATCCGCGTTCTGGCGGGCATGGAGGGCGTGGGCGTGCGGATCGATATCGATTATCTGTCCGAGATGGCGCGGGATCTCGACAAGCGCATTGGTGAGCTCGAGACAGAGTGCTACGAACACGCAGGCGAGAGGATCAATCTCGGCTCTCCGCAGCAACTGCGCGTGCTCCTTTATGACAAGTTGGGTCTGAAGACCACGCGCAGGACGAAGACCGGTCTGTCGACCGACGCGCGTGCGTTGCAACAACTGGTCGACCAGCACCCCTTCGTGCGGGCGTTGCTCGATTACCGGGAGTTGGCGAAGCTCAAGAACACCTACGTCGATGCGCTTCCCCCGCTCGTGGATCCAAGAGATGGGCGCATCCACACGACCTTCGACCAGACAGTCGCTTCCACGGGGCGCCTGTCGAGCACGAATCCAAACCTGATGAACATCCCGATCCGTACGGACCTCGGCAAGCAGATCCGGCGCGCGTTCGTCCCGGAGGAGGGCATGGAGCTGCTTTCGGCGGATTACTCGCAGATAGAGCTGCGCGTCATGGCCCACCTGTCCGAGGACCCCATCCTCCTGGATGTCTTCAAACAGGAGAAGGACGTCCACGCAGAGACGGCGGTGCGCGTGTACGGGCTCGATCCGAAGGAGCTCAAGACCAAGCATCGATCGATCGCCAAGATGATCAACTACGGCCTCTCTTACGGCATGGGCGCGTCGGGGCTCGCGGATCGGCTGAACATCAAACGAGCCGAGGCGGAAGAGATCATGGACGCTTACTTCGAACAGTTCGGCGGCGTGGCCCACTTCCTCGACGAGATCGTCAAGAAGGCACACGCGGACGGGTTCACGACCACGATGTTCGGCCGGCGTCGCTATCTGCCCGAGCTGGGAAGCGGCAACCCACGCGTGCGAGCCATCGGCGAGCGCCAGGCGCTCAACGCCCCGATCCAGGGGTCCGCCGCCGACATCATGAAGCTGGCGATGATCAACGTGGATCGAGCGCTGAACGACACGGGTCTCGGAACGAGGATGATCCTCACCGTGCACGACGAGCTCGTCTTCGAGGTCCCGGAGGGTGAGCTCGACGAGGCGAGGGCCCTGGTGGAGAAGGAGATGACGTCGGTGGCCGACATGAAGGTGCCGCTTGCGGTCGATCTCTCCTGGGGCTCCGACTGGGCCGCCGCCAAAGACTGATTCGCCCTCGGTCTGCTTCGAAGTGGTCAATCCGCACGCCCGGTTGCACCCGTAGCACCTAGAGATACCTTTGCGATCGAAGGTCGATCGAAGGAAGGGGGAGTTAGTCATGCGCAGACGACTAATGGTCGTTGGTGCACTGATGTGTGTGCTGGCGCTCGTGGCCGGCGTCATTCTGGTCTCCGGGGCGGGAGCGGCAGGCACCAGGCGAGTTGCGAGCCTGACGGGTGAGCAGGAGGTGGACCCCGGCCCGGGCGACCCGGACGGAACAGGCCGCGCCCTTTTCAACCTGAACGTTAGCCGGCGACGTGTCTGCTTCAACCTGAGCTGGAGGCGCATCGGAGCGCCGACCAGGGCTCACATCCACGAGGGCCGCAAAGGTGTGGCAGGGGGCATCGTCGTGACGCTGTTCGAGAACGGCACCGATCCTGACTTCGTACCGCTCCCTGGCACGATCAGGAGCGTGCAGGGATGCGCCCGCGACGTGGAGAGGGCGCTGATCCGGGAAATCCGCGACCACCCGAGGCGGTTCTATGCCAACATCCACAACGAAACGTTCCCGGCCGGCGCGATCAGAGGGCAGCTCAGGCGCCCCTAGGGAGGTCGGCGACCCTCCGACAGACCGCAAGGGTCCGTCACCTGTTCTGCCGCAACCAGGACCGACATAGCTGGTTGAGCGGCTACGACGGCACTCGTATACTCATTCGGCCCCCTTACAGGGGGCCGAATGTTTCTCAGGAGGGAATTCCCAATCCATGAGTGAGCAGCAGGACGGGGCTGCCCGAAGCTCCGACGAGCAGACCATCCCCGACGGCCGGGGCGGCGTGATCACCCGCACGGCGCCGTCTACCGCCGGCGAGTCCTACGCCGGGGGGACGATCGTCGAGAACGACGTCGGCGAGTCCCAGGAGGAGCTCATGGCGGCCATCGAGGCCACCATCAAGCCCTTCGACGACGGCGATCTGATCACCGGCACGGTGGTCAAGATCGACAAGGACGAGGTGCTGCTCGACATCGGCTACAAGTCCGAGGGCGTCATCCCGTCGCGCGAGCTGTCCATCCGCAACGATGTCGACCCGAGCGAGGTTGTGTCGTTGGGGGACCAGCTCGAGGCCCTCGTGCTTCAGAAGGAGGACAAGGACGGCCGGCTCATCCTGTCCAAGAAGCGTGCTCAGTACGAGAGGGCGTGGGGCAAGATCGAGGAGATCAAGACGAGCGACGGAACCGTCACCGGCCCCGTCATCGAGGTCGTGAAGGGCGGTCTCATCCTCGACATCGGACTGCGCGGTTTCCTGCCCGCGTCGCTGGTCGAGATGCGTCGTGTGCGCGACCTCCAGCCCTACGTCGGCAAGGAGCTCGAGTGCCGCATCATCGAGCTCGACAAGAACCGAAACAACGTGGTGCTGTCGCGTCGCAAGTTCCTGGAGGAGTCGCAAGCCGAGCAGCGTCAGGACTTCCTCACCTCGCTTCAGAAGGGGGAGCGACGCACGGGGACGGTGTCGTCGATCGTCAACTTCGGTGCTTTCGTGGACCTCGGCGGGGTGGACGGTCTCGTTCACGTCTCTGAGCTGTCGTGGAAGCACGTCGATCATCCCAGCGAGGTGGTGGAGGTTGGACAGGAGGTCGAGATCGAGGTCCTCGATGTCGATCTCGAGCGCGAGCGCGTGTCACTCTCGCTCAAGGCCACTCAAGAGGACCCGTGGCGTCAGTTCGCTCGTCTCCACTCGGTGGGCGACGTCATCGAGGGTCGCGTCACCAAGCTCGTTCCCTTCGGAGCCTTCGTCGAGGTCGACGAGGCCATCGAAGGGTTGGTCCACATCTCGGAGCTGGCGGATCATCACGTCGAACGCGCGGAGGACGAGGTCGGAGTGCATGACAAGGTCGAGGTCAAGATCATCGACATCGATCTCGACCGCCGGCGCATCAGCCTGTCGCGGCGACAGGCGATGAAGAGCGCGGCGGAACCGACGCCAATCGGGACGTCCGCAGCTGCGGCTCCGGCCGTGAGCGAAGAGGCCGAGCCCGAGATGCAGCTCGAGGAGGCCGAGATGGAGCTGGAGGCACGTGAGGCTTCCGAGGATGCGGGGGTTGCGACCGAGGACACCATCCAGCGCGCGCCGGGGGACGAGGACCTGGTCTCGGCCGCGGAGCAGTCGCCCGAGCTGACCTCGGAGCCAAGCTCACCGGAGGCCGTGACCGTTCCCGAGGACGCGGGTGCGGCGGCCCCTCCCGAGGAGAGCGAGGAGGCCGAGGCCACCTCTCTCATGGCGCCGGACGCTCCTCCGGAAGGGCACGAGAACCTCGAGGCGGTGGGTGGCGACAAGCCGCGCAACATCGACATCCGCCTTGGTCAGGAGGAACCCGACGAGGGAGCAGCCCCCGGGGAGGCGGTGGAGGCCCTCGTGGAAGAGGAGGAGCCCGTCGCGACGTCTGAGGGATCCGCCGAGCACGCCACCGAACCCCCCGAGCGCGAGGCTGCGGCGGCGGAGACGGATGAGCTCGAGCCTTCCGATACCGAGGGCGACGAATCGATCGAATCCATAGTGGAGGACCTGAAGCGACAGCGAGGCCGCGGCTAGGCCCCCGCTGATGTTCGTCGTCGGGCTCACGGGGGGGATCGGGTCCGGCAAGTCCACATTCGCAGCCCTCCTGACCGAGCAGGGCGCCAAGGTCATCGACGCGGACCTCTTGGGACGGGAGGCACTCCAGCCGGGCCGTCCCGCGTGGCACTCCGTCGTCGATCAGTTCGGGGACGAGGTGGTCGCGCCTCACTCCATGACGATCGATCGCAAGCGGCTGGCCGAGATCGTGTTCGCGGACCGCGACAAGCTCGCCGCTTTGAACGCGATCATCCATCCCGTGATCGTGAAGGGCATCGCGGACGCGCTCGACGAGCTACGTCACGGCGACGAGATCGTCGTCCTCGACGCCGCGCTGATCGTGGAGCTGGGCCTCGCCGAGGGACTGGATGCATTGATCGTCGTGGTGGCCGATGAGAACCTTCGAAAGAAGCGCCTCGCGAAGGAGCGCGGCATGGGCGATGCTGACATCGTGGCACGCATGCGAACGCAGACGAGCAGCGAGGAGCAACTGGCCAAGGCCGACCTCGTAGTCCGAAACAACGGAAAGATCGAAGAGCTCGCCCGGGAAGCGGAAAGGGTCTGGTTGGAGTTGTCGGCGATGGCGTCCGGAAACCGTTGATCGAGATCGTCTTCTTCGACGCGGGCGAGACGATCGTTCATCCTCATCCCTCGTTCGCGGAGCTATTCGCGCGGACGTGCGCCCAAGCCGGCCACCCGGTCTCGCCTGACAGCATCCGGAATGTGCAGCACCGCCTGGCTCCCCACCTGCTCGACATCGGCGAGGGCTCCGGGGTCGTGAACCCAACGTTCTCGTCGGAGGCGTCCTTCACCTTCTGGACCCACCTCTACAGTCGTTTCTGCGAGGAGCTGGGCATCGACGATGACGAGATGCCGGAGAAGCTCTACCGAGTCTTCTCCAGCTCCGAGTCCTACCGGCTGTTCGACGACGTCGCACCCGCACTGGAAGCCCTTGCAGAGGACGGCCTGAGGTTGGGGCTCATATCGAACTTCGAAGGCTGGCTCGAGAAGATGCTCGTCGAGCTGGAAGTGGGTGACCTCTTCGAGGTCTCGGTGATCTCGGGGATGGACGGGATCGAGAAGCCCGACCCCGCGATCTACGAGCTGGCGCTCGACCGAGCCGGGGTGAGCCCTGATAGGGCCCTGCACGTGGGGGACGCTCCCAAGCTGGACGTGGAACCGGCTATCTCCGTGGGCATGCGCGCTGTATTGCTCGATAGGAGTGGCCGATACTCAGATTTCGAGGGCCCGAGGATCAGGTCGCTGAAGGAGTTGGGCAGGCTCGTAGCGAAGCTTTGAGAGAGCAGGGGCGGAGTTGGAGGGAAAGTGGACGAAGCAAGCCCGGATCGGGCTTTCGAGGAGCTCGCGGCTCTTTACGAGATCGCTTCGATGGGTGGATCTCAGGGAGACCTCGCTGAGGTCGCGCGCGCCCTCTCTACGGTCGTTACCCGACAGGTGCCAAGCGAGAAGTCTCTTCTGTTCCTCTTCGACGAGGACTCTCAGGAGATGTTCGTGCTGGACGGCGAGGAGGGGGACCGTGGCTCGCATCATCGGCTGAACGAATGCGGGCTGGTCCGCAGGGTCTTCCTCTCACATTCGGGGGAGGTTGTGAACGACCTCTCGGCCGATGACGATCCGGCGCCGTTGCTCACCCGTGACTACGACGCCAAGCAGGTGGTGGCAGCACCGCTGAGCGACGGGGAGGATGACGTCGGCGTCCTGGCGGCGATCAACGCGGTGCATGGCGCCTTCTCCGAAGAGGATCTCCGCACGCTCATGGTGCTGGCAGATCGTGCGGCCGTGACGATCAAGAGCACACAGCTCGTTGCAAGTCTCCAGCGGCAGGTGCAGGAGTTCGACGGGCTCCAGCGCCTGTCGAAGCTGATAGTCGAGACCGACGTGCTCGAGGATGTCATCGGCGAGTCGACCAACATCGTCCTCGGCCTGGTCGAGTGCGAGAGGCTCGTCATCATGCTTCACGACGAGGCCACCGACTCACTTGTGGCGCGGAAGCCGGCGGTCGGAGTCTCGAAGGAGGTCCTCGAGAAGCTCAGCGTGCCCCTATCCGAGCCATCGCTGGGTGCAACGGTGTTCCGCACCAGCACGCCCTTGCTGTCCAATGATGCGAGGAACGACGCGTGGGTGGGCCCGCACCTCCGCGAGCTGCTCGACATCGACAACATTCTCGTGGCCCCCATCTCATCGGGCCACAAGCCGTTCGGCATCCTCTCCGCCGTCAACGCCCGTAGCGGGCAGTTCGAGGAGGAGGACCTGAGATTCCTCTCGATCCTGGGCGAGCGCGTCGGCAGCGTCATCGAGTCGACGATGTCGAGGGAGCGGGAAAGGGACCTGATGAAGCAGCTCCGCGAGGCGGACAGCATGAAGTCCGAGTTCGTGTCGATGCTCGCTCACGAGCTGAAGGGCCCGATGACGACGGTGATGGGCTTCAGTCACACGCTTCAGGAGCAGGGGACCGACGTTCCCGACGAACAGAGAAATCACATCCTGGAGATCATCAACCGCGAGGTCTCCCGGCTGTCCCGGCTCGTGAACGATCTGCTGGACGTGTCGCGTATGGAGGCCGGGACGCTGCGATACGAGCTCGAGAGCGTCGACATGAACGAGATCATCCAGAGCATCTTGCAGGTACATACGTCGTTGCGCGCGGGGCACACGATCGAGGTCGAGGTTCCCGCCGATCTCCCGAAGGTCATGGGTGACAGGGACCGCATCCGTCAGGTCTTCATCAACCTGCTCACGAACGCGACGAGATACTCGCGGGATGGAACGACGGTAACCGTCTCGGCCCGCGCCGAGGATGGCACGGTGGTGATCGGTGTATCGGATGAAGGAGTGGGGATCGCGCCCGAGGACCAGGAGCGCGTCTTCTCGAAGTTCGCTCAGATCCCACGGCCGGGGTGGACGAAGAAGGGTACGGGTCTCGGTCTCTACATAACGAAGGGCATCGTCGAGGCGCACGGCGGCCGGATCTGGATCGACTCGACGCCGGGCAAGGGAACCACCTTCTACTTCTCCTTGAGCCGAGCCGCCTAGAAACCAGTCCCGCACTCTTCTCTCGAATCCAGCGCGTCCAACGCAGAGGGTGGAGGCCCCCTTACCCTCCGGAGGAGGGCGTCGTGCCCTACCGGCCCTCGCGGGGGGCGCGACGGCCGCGGCCTGATCGGCCGGGGCCTGCTCCTTCGGCGCATCCCGGCTCTGCCTGTCCCTCTGAAGGACGGCATGCGCCTCAGAGCCCCCGCTCCGGGCCGGCAGGGCCTCCGCCCTCTGGGACCTCAGCAGCAGGGGCCTAGGCATATGTGCGTATGAGCCAATTGCTTCCAGGCGCCGATGGAGGAGCTAGGCCTCGCCCCGAGGCCGTGCGGCCTCTGAAAGGGGTGTCGGGTGCAAGACGGCTCATCGGTTCGCCTGATTCGTTACCTGCCGCATGCGATCGTTGCCACGTTGCTGGTCGCCGTCGTCCCGGCCGTCGCCGTGGTCGCCCTGCAGAGAAACGGCCTCGCGAGCTCTCTAGTGTTGTCGATCGCCCTGGGAGCGATCCTGTCGGTTGCAACGGCGACCGGAGGCTCGGCTCTGTGGATGCGGCACAGCGGTTCGAGGGACATCGTGTTCGCCGATCTCATGATCTGGGGTCTGATCCGCCGCCTGCGCGTCGAGCGATACGTCGCCGACATGAAGCGGCTCGTGGACGGTGGTGGCAGCTTCACGCTGGGCTCCGACGTGACGGCCGAGAAACAGATCGAGGTGCTCACCGCGCTGGCCCGAGCCCTGGAGACGAGAGACCCGTATACACACGGCCACTCGCGGCGAGTAGCGCGCCACGCGTACATGATCGCCAAGGCCATGAAGTTGCCACGGGCAGAGGCCGAGCTGATCCGTACGGCAGGCGCCGTCCACGACGTGGGCAAGATCCACGTCCCCTACGAGGTACTGACCAAACCCGGAAAGCTGACCGATGAGGAGTTCGCGGCGATAAAAGAGCATTCTCCTAAAGGCGGAGAGCTCGTGTCACAAGTGGGGAACGAGAAGCTGACCGCCATCGTGAGACACCACCATGAGCGCCTGGACGGAGGTGGCTATCCGGACCGGCTGCGCGGCGAGGACATCCCCTTGGGGGCTCGCATAATCGCCGTTGCCGATACCTTCGACGCCATCACCTCCACTCGTTCGTACCGAGGCGCGTCGAGGCACAGCAAGGCGATCGAGATTCTGAAGAAAGAGGCGGGGATTCAACTGGACGCCGATGCCGTGCACGCCTTTGTTGCCTACTACCGGGGACGTCGCGCCGTGGCATGGTGGACAACTCTCTGGACGATGCCGCAACGCTTGGTGGGCAATTTGGGCTCCTCGTTGGGCGGAGCAGGGGCCTCGAGCCTGGCGGGGACGGCAGCCGCGTTGAGTGCCGCGGTGATCGCCGGCGCGGCCTTGAGCCCAGCCGCGATTATTCGTGTGGAGCCGAGCGCCACCGAGGTGGCAACCCCGCGCTCACCGGGAAGGGACACCGCTCACATGGCCGCCGTGTCGAGCTCCGGCGGGCCGGAGGGCTCGGGACGGCGGGCCTCCCAACCTAAGGGTGGCTCGGATCACGAAGGCTCTCCGGAGGACAGGAGTGGCTCCGACGGCGATAGCTCGGGGTCCGGAAGCGGCAGCTCGGGTAGCGGCTCCTCTGGGCCCGGCGGCTCGGGTTCCGGATCCGACGGCTCGGGCGACGGCGGTCTCGTGGACGACACCGTCGATACCGTGGACGACACCGTCGATACCGTGGACGACACCGTCGATACCGTGGACGACACCATCGATGGAGTGGTTGACGGAGTTACCGGAGACGGTGGGTCGAGCGGGTCCAGTGGCTCCGGTACCTCGGGCTCCGGCACCTCGGGCTCCGGTGGGTCGAGCGGCTCTGGCGGCGGAGGCCTGCTGGGTGGATTGATCGACACTGTGGACGGCGTCGCCGACGGGCTCGGCCTCTAGCCCGTCCGCATCTGTAAAAGCCTGATAGCGACCGCCGACCAAAGGGTTTTCGTCCACCACGTCGCTAGACTCGACCCATGCCCCCATTCAAGGTGGAAGCCGACTTCGCGCCGTCCGGAGACCAGCCCACGGCCGTCTCGCAGCTGGTCGAGAGCGTCCAGAGAGGCGAGCGCTTCTCCACGCTTCTAGGGGCCACCGGGACGGGCAAGACGGCCACGATCGCATGGGCGCTGGAGCAGATCCAGAAGCCCACCCTCGTGATCGCTCCGAACAAGTCGCTCGCAGCTCAGCTCTGCAACGAGTTCAAGCAATTCTTCCCGCACAACTCGGTTGAGTACTTCGTCAGCTACTACGACTACTACCAGCCTGAGGCCTACGTCCCGTCGTCGGACACCTATATCGAGAAGGACTCGTCGATCAACGACGAGATCGAGCGGTTGCGACACTCGGCCACGAGTGCGCTGCTGCAGCGCAGGGACGTCCTGATCGTGGCGAGTGTTTCGTGCATCTTCGGGCTCGGCTCACCGGAGGAGTACCTCAACCAGGTCGTCGATCTGGCACGCGGGGGGACGGCCGATCGCGACTTCATCGTCCAGCGACTCGTGGACATCCAGTACGAGCGGAACGACATCAACTTCATCAGGGGCAAGTTCCGCGTGCGAGGCGACGTGATCGAGGTGTTCCCGGCTTACGAGGAGCGCGCAATTCGCATCGAGCTCTTCGGCGACGAGGTCGACCGGATCCTCGAGCTGGATCCGCTAACGGGCGAGATCTTTCACGACCTCGACCACGTCACCGTCTACCCGGCGTCCCATTACGTCGCCTCGAGGGAGCGGATGGAGCGCGCGATAGTGGCGATCGAGAGCGAGCTCGAGGACCGTCTGAAGGTGCTCGAGAACGAACGCAAGCTCCTCGAGGCTCAGCGGCTGCGGATGCGCACCCAGTACGACCTCGAGATGATGCGCGAGGTCGGCTTCTGCAACGGGATCGAGAACTACTCCCGGCACATAGAGGGACGCCTGCCGGGACAGAAGCCCAACACTCTGCTCGATTACTTCCCGGAGGACTACCTCGTCGTCGTGGACGAGTCGCACGTTGGTGTGCCGCAGCTCAACGGCATGTACGAGGGCGACCGGAGCCGCAAGGAGACGCTCGTCGAGCACGGTTTCCGCCTGCCGAGCGCGCTCGACAACAGACCTCTGCGCTACGACGAGTTCCTCGACGCGGTCGATCAGACCGTCTTCATGAGCGCCACCCCCGGTCCGTTCGAGCTGAAGCACTCCAAGAAGCCGATCGAGCAGCTCGTGCGTCCCACCGGCTTGGTCGACCCAGAGGTCATCGTTCGCCCGACGAGGGGTCAGATCGACGACCTGATGGAGGAGATCCGCGGGCGTACCGAGGCCGACGCGCGCGTCCTGGTGACCACTCTGACGAAGAAGATGGCGGAAGACCTCACCGATTATCTACTCGAGTCGGGAGTGCGCGTGCGCTACCTCCACAGCGACATCGATACGGTCGAGCGGATCGAGATCCTGCGCGATCTGCGATTGGGCGAGTTCGACGTCCTCGTCGGGATCAACCTGCTTCGGGAAGGCCTCGACCTGCCCGAGGTGTCCCTCGTCGCCATCCTGGACGCCGACAAGGAGGGCTACCTCCGCTCGCAGACGTCGTTGATCCAGACCATCGGGCGAGCCGCTCGGAATGTCGAGGGTCAGGTGATCATGTACGCGGACGAGGTTACCGACTCGATGCGCCGCGCCATCAACGAGACACAGCGGCGCCGGGGGATCCAGCTCGAGTACAACGCGGAGCACGGAATCGATCCGCAGTCGATCCGCAAGGCCGTGAGCGACATCCTCATCGAGGGTATGGGCAGATCGCGAGACGGTGCCACGGTCCCCTCGAGGTCGAGGAGCCGGCGACGACAGCCGGTAGGGGGGAGCCCGGATGAGCTGCGCCGGTTGGTCCTCCAGCTGGAGGAGGAGATGCATCAAGCGGCGGAGGATCTCCGCTTCGAGTACGCGGCCAGGATCCGCGACGAGATAGCCGATCTGCGGAGAGAGCTTCGAGAGGTCGGTTAGCCGACCGCCCGGCTTGTCTGTGGAGGCTTCGCTCGCGCCATCGCCGTGATTCAGATCACCTTTCTCAGCTCGTCGAAGCAGCGGTCCAGGTCGTACTCGTCATTGAAGAAATGAGGCGAGATTCGCAGCGCGTCGTGTCGAGAGTCGAGCACGACGTCGCGCTCGAACAGCCGGTGCAGCACTTCCTCAGCCCCCGTGCGGCCACCCGGGACGCGCACACGCACCAGACCGCCGCGGCGTCCGTCCTCCCTCGGCGTCTGCACTTCTAGGCCTACGTCGACTGCACGCTGGATGACCCCTCTAGTCAGCTCCTGGTTCCGGGCGCGGATGGCCTCGACCGTCACTTCGGCGATGATCTCGAGTCCTCCGGAGGCCGTCCACGCTTGGGGGAGCGCGTACGTACCCGTCTCGAAGCGGCGGGCGTCATCCCTCAGGTGCAGTCCCGAACGGTCGAAGTCGAAGGGATTCTTCGTTCCGAACCAGCCGACCACGACGGGCTGCATCGACTCGATGAGCTCGCGCCTGCAATAGAGCAGGGCGAGCCCCTGCCCCCCGCACAGCCATTTCAGCACGCCTGTGACCAGGAGGTCGATCCCGAGGGCGTGAACGTCGATCGGCACGATGCCGCTGCCGTGGAAGTCATCGACGACGACGAGCGCTCCGTTCCGGTGCGCCGATTCCACGATCGGAGGAAGGTCCATGATCCAGGACGACTCGAACAGGACCCTGTTCACGTTGACCACGCACGTCTGCTCGTCGATCCGCCCTACGACATCGTCCGCGTCGATCCTGATGCCGTCGGGGGAGACGACCACGTCGAGCTTCGCACCCCTGCGCTCCTGCGCCCTCCACACGTAGTGGTTCGTGGGGAAGTCCATGTCGGTCAGGACGACCTTGGGCCGATCGTCGAAGGTCAGAGCAGTCGCGATGGACGAGAGCCCTGCGGATACGGACGGTATGGTCGCCACCTCATCGACATCCGCTCCGATCATCCGGGCGAACAGCTCCCGACAGCGCTCCAGCTTCGGAAGGCCGTGTCCGAACCACAGCTCCTCCGGTCCCAACCGCTGCCACAGATCGAGGTGCTCCTCGGCCAGGGCCCGGCTGCGTCGCGAGAGGGGGCCGAGCGACGCGGAGATCAGATAGGTGCGCTCCCCGACGATCGGGAACTCGTCCCGGTACGAGGACAGGCCGGCCATGCATCGAGCGTACTGGGACGCTGCGAGGGGGCCCGGAGAGCCGGGCCCGCCGCGATCCTCTCTCGTTCCTATTTTTGCCATCACAGAGTCCCTGGTCAGGGGTGGAAGGGAAGTTACACGTCCGTCGTTTACGCTGGATGCGATGCCTGCTACCGGACCTCAGGGCGGCTCCGGACACCTGATCGTCCGGGGGGCTCGCGAGCACAACCTGAAGAACGTCCACCTGGAGCTGCCCCGCGACTCCCTGATCGTCTTCACCGGGATATCCGGCTCGGGCAAGTCCTCGCTCGCCTTCGACACCATCTACGCCGAGGGTCAGCGCCGCTACGTCGAGAGCCTGTCTTCGTACGCGCGGCAGTTCCTTGGGCAGATGGACAAGCCCGACGTCGAGTTCATCGAGGGCCTGTCTCCGGCGATCTCGATCGACCAGAAGTCGGCCTCGCGCAATCCGAGGTCGACGGTGGGAACGATCACCGAGGTCTACGACTACCTCCGTCTCCTCTTCGCCCGGATCGGAAGACCGCACTGTCACAATTGTGGGCGTCCGATCGCCCGGCAGACGCCGGAGCAGATCGTCGATCAGGTGTTGGCCCTCCCGGAGGGGACGCGCTTCCAGGTCCTCGCCCCGGTGGTCAGGGGACGCAAGGGCGAGTTCACTGCGATGCTCGAGGACCTGTCGCGCCGAGGCTTCGTACGAGCCCGCGTCGACGGCGAGGTGCGTGAGCTCACCGAGAAGATTCGTCTCGACCGCTACTTCCAGCACGACATCGACGTCATCGTCGATCGGCTCGTCATCAAGGAGGGGATGCAAAGCAGGCTGACCGATTCGATCGAGACCGCCCTCAAGCTGGCGGAGGGCACCGCGGCCATCCAGCTGGTGGACGGCCCTGGGTCGGGCGACCGGAGTATCGCCGAGGACATCATGTTCTCGCAGCAGTTCGCGTGCACGTTCTGCGGGATCTCGTTCGACGAGCTCGCGCCGCGGAACTTCTCGTTCAACTCGCCCTACGGCGCGTGCGAGCGTTGCGATGGGCTCGGGACCCACCTCGAGGTGGATGCCGATCTCGTGATCAACGAGGACGTCTCGATCGACGAGGGTGCCATCGGGCCGTGGTCGGGCCGCACGCTCGAGTACTTCGATCGGCTCATCGATTCCGCCGGTAAGGCCTTCGGCTTCCGCACCGATGTTCCGTTCAGGAGACTGTCGAAGAAGGCTCGCGAGGTGATCCTCTACGGCTCAGACGACACCGAGATCCACATCAGGTACCGCAATCGCTTCAACCGCATTCGCTCCTATTGGACCGTGTTCGAGGGCGTCATCCCATGGCTCGAGCGACGTCACGGCGAGACCGACTCCGAGTACGCGCGTGAGCGCTACGAGCAGTACTTCAGGGAGGTCCCCTGCCCTGCATGCAAGGGTGCGCGACTGAGGCCTGAGTCACTTGCGGTCACCATCGGCGGGAAGAACATCGACCAGGTCTGCCAGATGTGCATCGGCGACTCCGACGAGTTCCTGCGCAAGCTCGAGTTCAACGACCGAGAGACAGCGATCGCGGAGCGCGTGCTCAAGGAGATTCACGCCAGGCTGGGCTTCCTGTTGGACGTCGGCCTGGACTATCTGACGCTGGCGCGGGCGTCGGCAACCCTCGCGGGGGGCGAAGCGCAGCGGATCCGGCTGGCCACCCAGATAGGGTCGGGGCTCGTCGGCGTCCTCTACATCCTGGACGAACCCTCGATCGGCCTCCATCAGCGAGACAACCGTCGCTTGATCGACACTCTCGTCAGATTGCGCGACCTGGGTAACACCCTCATCGTCGTCGAGCACGACGAGGAAACGATTCGTTCGGCCGACCACGTCGTCGACATCGGCCCAGGGGCGGGAGAGCATGGTGGAGAGATCGTCTACTCGGGGCCGCTGAAGGGCCTGCTCGAACATCCGACATCCATGACGGGTGACTACCTGGCCGCGCGCAGGTCGATCCCGTTGCCGGCCCGAAGACGGGTCGAAGCCGGCGGTTCGATAACGGTGAGGGGGGCCCGTCAGCACAATCTGAAGAACATCGACGTGTCCTTCCCGCTCGGTCGGTTCGTAACGGTCACGGGGGTATCGGGATCGGGCAAGTCGACGCTGATCAACGACGTCTTGTACCGCGCCGTGCATCAGAGCCTGGTTCGCAACGCGCGGCTCGTGCCTGGCAAACACAGGCGCATCGAAGGCCTCGATCTCATCGACAAGGTAATCGACATCGACCAATCACCGATCGGCCGGACGCCGCGGTCCAACGCAGCGACCTATACGGGTGTTTTCGATCACATCCGCAAGTTGTACGCCAAGACGCCGGATGCGAGGCGGCGTGGGTACCAACCGGGGAGATTCTCCTTCAACGTGCGCGGGGGCCGCTGCGAGGCGTGCGCGGGAGAGGGAACGATCAAGATCGAGATGCACTTCCTGCCCGACGTTTATGTCCCGTGCGAAGTGTGCAAGGGCAAGCGCTACAACCGCGAGACGCTACGGGTGCGGTTCAAGGGACGCAACATCTCCGAAGTGCTCGAGATGAGCGTCGAGGAAGCTTGCGAGGTCTTTTCGGCGATCCCTCCGATCGCACGTCACCTCACCACACTGCGCGACGTCGGTCTGGGCTACATCAAGCTGGGCCAACCTGCTCCCACGCTGTCGGGAGGTGAGGCGCAACGAGTGAAACTCGCCACCGAACTGTCGAAGCGTTCGACCGGTAAGACCCTCTACTTCCTCGACGAACCCACAACCGGTCTCCACTTCGACGACGTGTCGAAGCTGCTGGGCGTGTTGCACCGTCTCGTCGAGGCGGGCAACACCGTCGTGGTGATCGAACACAACCTCGACGTGATCAAGACGGCCGACCACATCATCGATCTCGGTCCCGAGGGTGGAGCGGGTGGCGGAGAGGTGGTCGCGGTGGGAACACCGGAGGAGGTCGCCGCAGTGCCGACCTCCTACACAGGACAGTTTCTGCGAAGCGTGCTGGGCGTCGAGGACGCACCCCGCGCCAGGCGGAAAGCGGTTGCGGCGGGGAGGTCAGGAAGGGTCGCCGCTCGCCGGCTCGCCGGCTAGCTCCTGGTCCCTCGGGCCGGTGTCGCCGCCGTAGAAGTGCGGCTCGGCTCCCTCCACGATCCCCTGAAGCTGGTCTATGAGCAGGTCGCGGCTGATCCTGACCCCATGGCGCCCGAGGACCTGCTTGTAATCGGGGAAACGCGTCACGAGGTCGATCGCCACGGTCTCGAACGCATGGCGGGCTATCCGCTCGCGCGACGCGTAGTCCATCAGGTTGAAGACGAAAAGGTGCTCGTCGTCCGCGCGCGGCTCTATGAGGATGATGTCTACATCGGGATGAGCGTGACTCGTCACCTCGAGCTCCTTCTCTACCTGAGCTTGCGCCATTATCCGGAAGGATTGCGCCGCGATGTGTGGGAAGCCCTTTTCGTAGATGTGTCTCGAAGGCAGCCCCGTAGCGGACGGCACAAGGTGGCGGATGTCGTGGATGTAGGGGACGAGCGGATTCACGCAGATCACGAGCTTGGCACCGTGCCCGATCGCGACGTCGATGTTCGTCGTCGAGCGAAGGGCTCCGTCGACATAGGTGCGGTTGCCGATGTGCCTCGGCGTGTAGAGAAGCGGAATGGAGGTGGAGGCCGCCGCGGCCTCGGAGATCGTCGCATCGGGCCCCTCGTCCGCACCGAAGACCACCCTCTGGGCTGAGTCCAGGTCCGTAGCCGTGATGAGGAGCTTGCGGCGCGTCCTCGGGAAATCGTTGCTACGGCCCGGGGCCGTAAGGAGGTGCGAAGCCATTGCTCGGTTCCGTCGGTGGTGTAGAGGGCCGGAGGGAGCCCTTCCGCCAGCGCACCCAGCCCGTCGATGATCGAGGTGGTAAAGGGGTGACCGGCGTAGCGTCGAAGCGCGCCCAGAACCCCGCGAGGCCACCTGATCAGGGCTCGCAGAAGCCCGATCCGGTCGAGTCGCATGACCTCGTCCGCGCCGATCCCGGAGATCGTGGCCGTGGGATGACCCAGGTTGGAGAGGACGAGATCCTCGGGCGTGATCCCGTTTGCGAGACAGGCCGCGAGGACGGACCCCGCCGACGTGCCTACATAGAGATCGAAGTCGTTCACGGAGGCGCGCTCGCTCATCGCATTCATCGCGTTGAGCACGCCGAGGTGGTAGGCGGCGCCCGTGATCCCTCCGCCTCCGAGGACGAGGGCGACCCTCCCGTCGGAGCCGGCCCGCGCTCCGGTCTTGGTCTGGGAGTGGGCGTGACCCTTGGATAGGTGGATGACGGTCCCCATCGGAACGGCACCCTATCTGCCCGGGAGCCGGACCGGTAGGATGGGCGCCCTTCGGGCGGTTGGCTCAGCGGGAGAGCGCTGCCTTCACACGGCAGAGGTCACTGGTTCGATCCCAGTACCGCCCACCGACATAAGCGCAGGTCCAGCGTTCGAGCGACCCAGAACCTATGTTCGGTCGATAGTCGCCAGGCCGCGCTCAGGCCGCGAGATGTTCGACCGCGCGTCCGCGCGGGCCGCGTCGAGGGCCTCGTCGAGCTTGTCACCGAGGCTCGGGAGCAGGTGCCCGTAGACGTCCATCGTCGTCTTGATCGACGTATGGCCGAGGCGTGCTTTGATCTCGGCGGGATGCGCGCCCTGCGCGATGAGGATGCCTGCGCAGGTGTGGCGCAGGTCATGGAACCGCAGTGGCGTGAGTCCGGCGGCCACACCGGCGGGCTTCCAGTGGCGACGGCGGAAGTTGGACCGCCGTAGGAGGCCACCATCGCGCCCCGTAAAGACATACTCGGAGGGGACCGCTCTTGCCAGATGGTCCGTGAGGATCTCAACGAGGAACGCCGGCAGGGTGAGCCTTCGCCTCGACGCCTTGGTCTTGGTCTCTTCGACGTAGGTCAGCCCGCCCGAGACCTCCTCCAGGGTGCCTTGGATCGTCAGCTCGCGCCTGAGCAGGTTCACGTTCTCCCGCTTGAGGCCCACAAGCTCGCCCCAGCGGCAGCCGAGATAGGCGGCGCAGTAGATGAGGGCCCGGTACTCGGGAGCGATCGATTCGGCGAGACGTTCGACCTGCTCCGTGGTCAGGAAGCGTTGCTCAGTACGGGGGATGCGCGGGAGCCGCACACCGCGGCACGGTGACTGAGGGATGAGGCGCTCCTCGACGGCCTCGGCCAGGACGCCCGACAAGAGGCGATGACAGGCCCTCACGGTCGCCGGGGCGAGTCCCTTGGCGCTGAGGTCGCCGACCCACCGCTGAACGTCTCTACGCTCGATGCGGGCGAGGGGAACATCACCGAAGCGGGGGAGGACGTGGCGGCGCATATAGACCTCGTCGCGCGCGGCGCTCGTGGGCCGCAGATCGCGGCGCTCCATGCACTCGGCAGCCCACTCCTCGAGGAGCTTGCGGCCCGCGCGCGGGTCAACCCACGCCCCTCGAGCCTTCGCGGTCGTCATCTCGGCGAGGAAGCGTTCGGCGTCGGCGCGCCTCTTGAATGTCTGGGAGCGTTCCCGGCCGTTCGGCGCCCGGTAGCGCGCCCGGTAGATGTTGCGTGCTCGCTTCTCGATGTGTGCCATCTACTTTCTCCTCCTGGTCGGTGCTGCTCCTGGTTTGCGTTCGCCTAATGACTTGCCGAGGAACCCACGTTCCCGCGCCGACGCGATCCACCGCCCCGCGGTCGCGCGCGGGAGCCCGAAGGCATCCATGACCGCTTTTGTCGGACTGTCGTTGCAGGCGTAGGCGAGGCGATACACAAGCGCGACGTACTCGAGGGCCTCATCGGTGGCTCCGCTCGAGGCGAACCGCTCGAATCCAGTTAGGCGAGTGGGGGTGATGATGACCGAGCCCTTTTCCTTTGGGTTTGCTTTGACGCGGTGGATGTACGCCAAGGCCGCGGTCCGAATGAGCTCCCCAACGGGCAACTTACGTATCCCCTCGGAGGTGACCGGGGGTCCGCCTTTCTTGCGTTCGGCCCGTAGTGCTTCGCATAGGAAGCGCTCGCCCTTAAGCGAGACGTCGATCTCGACTCGGTAGGGCAGTGCCTTGATGGTCATCGCGCCGGTGAAGCGCTTGGGCACCGCGAATTCCTTGCCGAATAGCACTAGGTCGGTGACCTTGAATCCTCCCGCCATGGCTCCTCCCTCCTTGAGACAGTCCTGACAACACTGGACAGAGTTGATAACCTCTGAGGCAGCACCGTCAGGATAGTCTCATAGGAAGGAGTCGTCAATGACGGTAAATGATGAGTTCCTAGACCCTCAGGGACTCGCCGATCTGTTCGGTATCCCGGTGCGCACCGTCTATAGCTGGCGCAACCGGCGAGAGGGACCGCGCGGCTACCGCATCGGCCGCCACGTTCGCTACAAGCGCAGCGACGTCGAGGAGTGGCTTGAGCGGCAAGCAGACGAGCCGCGGCAGAAGGTGGGGTGACTTGTGCGCAGAGACGCCAAAGGGCTCCCCACAGGAGCCCCCGACGCCATCGACCAACAACGCAGCAATCATCTTACCGAGCGCGAGGCCATCGACGGTGCTTTCGCCGCGAAGACGGAGCTACTCGAGAACTTGGGCCTCCGGCGCCGACCGAGGATGACCTACGAGGAGATCGTCAGGCTTTCGGGCTTCGAGATCATGGTGGCGAGTCACTACGGCGCCGATCGCTACCGATGCTCTTGCTTTGAGTGCAGGAGGTACTGGGCGCGACGAGATGCGGCATGAGCGAGATCAGGCGTACCGGATGGACCGCGGAGGCGCTCATGGCCGAGGACTTCCCCGAGCCCCGCTACGCGGTCCCCGAATTGATCCCCGAGGGCCTGACGTTTCTGGCCGGCGCGCCCAAACTTGGCAAGAGCTGGTTGATGCTCGGCCTCTCTGTCGCAGTTGCGTCCGGCGGCCACGCGCTCGGCAAGATCGAGGTCGATCAGGGAGATGTGCTCCATCTCGCTCTCGAAGATCCGCCCCGGCGGTTACAAACACGTCTGTCGATGATGCTCAACGGGAGCGGCCCGCCGAAGGGGTTGCAGTTCTTTACCGAGTGGAATCGCTTGAGCGAGGGCGGGGACCAGGAGCTCGGACTATGGCTCCAGCGTAATCCCGCGACGCGGCTGGTTGTGATCGACATTTTCTCTCGGGTGCGCCCTCGTCTAGTCGACAACCGCGCTGACCGCTTCATGGCCGACTACTCCACCGGAGAGAAGATCAAGACGGTTGCCGATGAGTACGGCGTCGCCGTGGTGGCGCTTCACCACACCCGAAAGCTCGAGAGCGAGGATTTCGTTGACCTGCTCTCAGGCAGTCACGGCCTCGCTGCATCGGCAGACACCATCGCAGTATGCAAGCGGAGCCGTGGGCAGGCCGACGCTACCTTGCACGTCACCGGGAGGGACATCGAGGAGCGGAGCCTTGCCCTGAGGTTTGCTCCCGAGGTCGGCACCTGGTCCCTCCTCGGGGACGCGGCGGAGTGGGCACTGAGCGAGACACGGCGCACGATCATCGAGGTCCTCCGCATCCATGGCTCGCTCACGCCGAAGGGCGTCGCCGACGTCTCTGACGTCGCGCACGAGAACGCCAAGAAGACGCTCCAACGGATGGCCGACGAGGGTCAGGCCGTGGCCAAGAGCGGACGCTACTCACTCCCCGTAACCCCCGTCCCTGGTGTCCCTCTGTCCCTCGATGAGTCCGGCGGCCAGGGACAAAGGGACTCGGGGGACAGGGGTGAGGAGTGAACGGGGTTAGACGGGGGGACGGGGTCGGGTCGCGACGGAAAAGTGCTGGTGAGATACGTCAGTGGAGTTCGGGCACACACAGAGGGGGGCAACAATGAGGCTTGACGATTTCAGTGAGCTGGACGAACAGGCGTTTTCGGATGCTCTGACCGCGCTCCTCGAGGCTTCGAGCCCTGAAGTGCAGAAGGTGGCGCGGGACAACCCCGGTATGTACGTCCGCCCCCTCGAGGGCGACCGGATCCTCGTCTATGTGCTCGAGGGTGGCGACCACGAGGTTCACGTCGGGACCCTGGACGCGGCGGCCGTGTATCGCACCCCACCACCGTCGCCAAATTGACGTACCCCCGACTTAGGCTGTGGGTAGACTTAATTCACGGTCCCACCACAAGGTGCCGAACCGTCCCGCCGGGACGCTTTGCCACCGGGCCCGAAGGCGTAAGACAGCGCGCCGGCGCCGTCCTCGCGGATGCCGTCGGAGGGATACACAAGCGGCGCGGCTCAGTCCGCGCGCGACCTCCGGAGGCATGAGATGGCCCACGACTTCAAACCTGAGTTCTCCTCGATGAACGTCGGTGAGCTGCGCGACGAGTTCAATCGGCTCACCGAGCGTAGGCGAGCAATCCTCAAGCAAGCGGCCGGTATCCACGATCGAGCCAAAGGCGAAGGTCGAGAGCTCACCGAAGGTGAAAACAACAAGATCGCCGACCTCGGTCGCGGCTCCGAGAAGCTCGGCGAGGATCTCACCGCCATCGAATACGAGATCGCAGACAAAGAGAGCCGCCAAGAGCACATCCTGAGGCTCGCTCGCAATCCGAAGAACATCGAGCGGGGCGACGGCAGCGATGGCCCCGAGCTCCGCACCTACGCGAGCGCGAGGGCAGCCTGCGGGCGATCGAGCGGTCCCACGACCGAGGCGACATTCCTGACCCCGCCGCCGAGCGCGCCGAGGCCCTCGTCCGAAATGGCACCCGCAAGGACCGCAGTGTCGCCGCGCGCTGGGTCAACGTCGCGTCCGAGGAGGCCTACGGTCGAGCCTTCTCGAAACTGATCGCCGACCCCCAGCGAGGCCACCTGCTGTGGAGCCGCGATGAGCAGGAAGCATTCCAGAGGGTCGAGGAGTTCCGGGCGATGAGCCTCACCGACAACGCGGGCGGCTACATGGTCCCGTTCCAGCTCGACCCCGCGGTCATCCTGACCTCAGCCGGGTCGATCAATCCGCTGCGCCGGATCTCCCGCGTCGTCACGGCGACCGGCGACACATGGCACGGCGTCTCGAGTGAGGGCGTTACCGCCGAGTGGATCGCGGAGGCGACCGAGGTTGCGGACGCGACCCCGACCCTGGCGCAGCCAGAGGTCCCGGTCCACAAGGGCGACGCGTTCGTGCCCTACAGCTTCGAGGTCGGCATGGATGCGGTCGACCTCTTGGGTGAGCTCGGGCCCCTGCTCACCGATGCCGCCGACCAGCTCCAGGCGTCCGCTTTCACGACCGGCTCGGGCACAGGACAGCCGACCGGGATCATCAAGGCCCTCGATGGCACCACGTCCGAAGTAGCGCCGGCGGTTGCCGAGGTCTTCGGATCGGCCGACGTCTACGCCCTCCAGAACGCCCTACCGCCGCGCTTCCAGGCCCGCGCCCAGTGGTGCGCCAACATCGCCATCATCAACTCGGCGGCGCAGTTCGAGACCACGAACGGAGCGCGCCTGTTCCCCGAGATCGGAGACGGCAGGCTCCTGCGCAAGCCCCTCAACGAGCTCTCCAACATGGACGGGGCGATCAACGCGGCCGCGACCGCCGACAACTTCGTGCTTTTGTATGGGGATTTCTCCCACTTCGTCATCGCGGACCGCATCGGCACGACCCTCGAGCCGATCCCCAACCTGTTCGGGGCCAACCGCCGGCCGACCGGCCAGCGAGGAGCGTTCCTGTGGTTCAGGACCGGCTCGGACTCGGTCGCAGACAACGCGTTCCGGCTCCTCAATGTCGCGACGACGGCCTAGTGGGGGGAGGGGGGCCACTCGCGAACGGAAACGCCCTCTGAGATACGTCAGAGAGATCCGGGAAAAAAAGTCCCTCGGGGACGAAGTGCGGAGGGTCTCGGGAGGCCTGACCGCCACGCCACCGGGAAGCGCTGAGGGCGTCGCGGGGTTTTGTGACTTCCTTCTGACCGCGACGCCTCTCAGCGAAACGCGCGGCCGTCGGGGCCCTGGCGGGTGTAGCCGGTCAGCTTGAATTGGGCTAAGTGGGCAAGCCGCATCAGAGCCCCGTCTCAGCTATGGTCGTTGCCAAGGGGGAGGAGCCGGGGGGGGAGAGGCCGACCAAGGCATGGCGATCCAACAGGAAGCAACGCGGGCTGCCGATTCGCTTCTGGACGCTCTCTGGCCAGGCGGCAGGGACGATCCGGGATTACCGATAGATCCGGTCCAGATTGCCAAGCGACTCGGTATCGATGTCTATGAAACCGAGCTCGAACCAGATGTTGCTGCTGTCTTGGTCAAAGAACCTGGCCAAGATCCCACTATCGCTCTGAACGCAGACGATAGCCCTAATCGAAAGCGGTTCAGTTGCGCGCATGAAGTCGGACACTTCATGCGGAGATCTGACTCTTTGCAAGGTGTGGATGAGTACGCGTATCTCGACAAACGAGACGCGTTCTCAGGACAAGGCCGGAATCCAGAGGAGATTTACGCAAACAATTTCGCAGCAAGTCTCCTCATGCCCGAAGAGCTGGTGAAGTTCTTCCATCGGCACGGGAGCCGACCCTCGGAGATGGCCTTGAGGTTTGATGTGTCCCAGGAGGCGATGGAGCACCGAATCAATAACCTCGGACTGCGTTAGGTGGTCCAGCCAGAACCTCCTGAAGAAACACACTCGCAAAGGGCGCGGGAAATCATCCGGCAACTCCGGCGCGGCGAGCGGCCCGCTCAGATAGTCGGCCGACTCAATCGTCTACAAGCCCTGGACTATAGCCAGGACATAAGGCTCAAGCGGTTCTACGGGTATTTCCTTCCCAGCATCATGATTGGGCAACTGCTAATTGCAGATCTTGGCTTCTTTCTGTACGCAGTTGGCGTGGACTGGGATGTCGAGACAAGCGTCATGCATGTGTGGCTGGGTGCGACAGTTATTGAAGTCATCGCTGTCGTGGTTATCGTGACTCGGTACCTGTTCCCTCGGAGGGACATCGCAATCGAGCGTTAACCTCGCGAGCGACCACGCTCCTCGGCTTCTGTCTCGGCTTTCCTCCTTCGTTCCCGATAGAGCTTGCCCTCAGCGCTCCGACATGATTTGCAGCGCGCCGCTCGACCATCTTTAGAGACAGGGCTCCGATGGAAGTCCTGTAATGACTTCGTTTCGCTGCACGAGCGACACCGCTTGGACGGGCCCGATGACCTGAACATCGCCCTCTACATCGCAGCGATTCGTCGTGCTTCATTGGTCCACAGCCCAGCGGCCTGCCAGTCGGGGTTCACCATCGATTGCTTATGCCCGTATGCATGCAAGGAGTCGGCAAGTCGCTTGCCCCGTTCCAGGAACCGCCCCGCCTCGGCACCCTCTTCTCCAGACTTCAGGCGCGGGGTCAACTCGCGAACTAAGCCGTATATGAGGTGGGCGTTTTTGACAGTTCTCCCTCCACCGAATGGCACTCGTTGGCCGCATTCTGGGCATTGCTTCGCCATCAGTACCCGTCCATGGGATCCGTCAGTTGTGGAGGCGATAGCGTCGAGGAATGACGGACGAGGACGAGGACAAGGACTGGACCAAGAGCCGTTTCGTCACTCTTTTCGACCGAATCTGGACCGTGTTCTGGCTCACCGTTTCAGTCATTCTGGCCATCGGTCTCGCCTTCGCCCTCATCGTTGGAGGGTTGGAGTTGCTGTCGCGTTAGGGATCAACGCCGTAGGTCACTCATCTCCCATTAGGGGCAGCCGGGCTTGGTTACAGCCTGACACGACTCACGGGGCCTCGTGGTGAAACCATCCGCTCGTCGCACTGTAGCGCCAGAGGCGACGTGGTGGAGCCGAAGTATTCAGCGCAACCCACAAATGCGACACTTCTGGAGGTAGATGGACTGCAATGTCTGGGGCTGGTTCGTCCAGGGCTGTAGCGGCCGGTAGCCACGGATGCACCCATACGAACAGGTGGCGGTCGTCTACTCCGTCGACGTCGAGTTTGCGGCGATTATCTGGTAGCCACGCCACAGCCCTGATCAGTTCGACCAAGGTCTCCGCTTCCGCTATGCCAGCCATCCCGGGAGGAAGGATCTGAACGCGTGGCTGTTCTTGGATAGTGGAGGACGTCCCGCTATCCAAGACGGGGAATCTTGATAGCAGTTGATCTACGGCCCGACTTGAGGGCCTCCACGGGTCTGGGTAGAACTCAGTGACACCGTCTTGCTCGAGCGATGCGAGGAACCCGACCACGTTCTTGCGGAGGTCACGGAGGCTTGCTCCTCTAAAAGGTTCGTTGCCCAGCGATAACCACAGGTACCAACGTCTGGTCAGAGCAGTCGTCTCTATGCCGAGTCCCACTTTGTCGAGGGCACCCATGATTGCTTCCATGTTCTCTTCGGTCAGTTGAGTAACTTCAAGGGCCCCCCGCCTACCGTCGCTGAAGACAATTTCGAAGTCGCGCATTGATTGCTTCGCTCCCGTATCTCTTTTCTCAACTCGCGCGCCGGTAAGCCTCCCAACCTCCAAGGCGGCTAGGTCTTCGAGTCTTCGGCTACGTCTTGAGGGCATCGCGGCGGTCCTTCTGGGCTCAATCCTTCCTACCAGGCGGACCCTCGGCTCGACCCCCAGCTTCCGCGCTCGGGTGCCCGGTGAACGATCTTGTCGAGGTTGTGGACGGGGACGATTAACGGCCGTCAGTAGGAACGGCGGAGGGCGACCCCGATGGGGACCATGGCCGCCTCGAACGACTCCTGGACTTCCTCATAAAGCTGATGGACCTTGGTACCGGCAGTCGCCGCCTTGGCAGAGCGTTCCAACATCTCGCCGACCAGCCCTCGCACCTCATCGTCATCTATCCGGGCAACCAGGGTGTGGACCCGGAGTCGTGCCCTTGTGTAGTCATCCCTATGCGTCGTCGGTAGGGAACGGATGACTAGCTCCTCCATAACTCCTTGGAGTTCGATCAAGGCGTCTCGCTGGGAGGTTCGCTGTTGCTCCAATCGCTGCGATCGCCGACGCAGCCATTCCGCTATCGGTGTGGGGACGGTGGCGATGACGGAGCCCAGAGCGACGGCGAAGAGCGGAACCCAGTCATTCATCCTGGAAACACAGCGCCCTCTTTCAGGCCGCGGCCAGGCCGCGAGATGCTGCGGAATGCTCAGCAACAACCATCATGCCTCAGTAGGCAAACACCCATGTCAAGGCTTTGATTCGGCCCTTTCCGCTGGTCGGCGCGTTGGGCCGATTCGCCTTCACACGGCAGAGGTCACTGGTTCGATCCCAGTACCGCCCACCGACATAAGCGCAGGTCGCGCGTTCGAGTGACTCAGAACCTATGTTCGGTCGACACTCGCCTGCATCGTGTGCGGCCGTCCCTCGGAGCCGAGGGCCTCAAGGTGCTCGAAGCACCAGCGGAGCAACTGGGAGCGCCACCGGCCCGCTCACGCCGGCGTCTATCGGACGCGCCAATGGCAGGCCTTGCGAGCCCGTGTGCTCCGTGAGTAGCCAATTTGCGCTGAGCCCGGCTGCCAGGAGCGTTCCACAAGCGTCGATCACATCGTCTCGCTGGCGGATGGGGCCGAGCCCTACGACAGGGCGAATCTCAGAGGCAAGTGCTTTTCGCACCATAAGCAGCGCAGCTCGAGGCAGGGCGCTGAGGCGCGAAAGCGCAAGCGTAACGAGCATTGAGCCGCGTCACCTTCGAGGAGTAGGCTGTACGACCGACGGGGGGGCACACGAACCCGTCCTGCATAGCAACCGGGGGGTGGCATATGCGAAAGATTCTTCTGGCCTTGTCCGTACTGCTGTTGGTGCTCGCCGGGGTGGCTGGCTCGGCCCCGGCCCAGGCGCCGCCGCCGCACGACCACTTCATCACGGTGCCGGGTACTGGGGAGGTGGTTCAGGTCGGGCCGCACAGGTGCGAACTGGGAGAGAAGGTCCAACGCGCCTTTCTCAACTTCCATTTCAACGTGCACACCGGGACGCCGGCCACTATTGGGGGGCTGGTCGTCACGCCAGTCTTCTGTTAGGGGTCAGGTCTCCTGTAGTTTTTGGTTCGGTGCCGAGGTAGGAGCCGGGCGCCGAGGAGGGCTGTAGCGAGCGCGCGACGTCGGTCGATCACATCGTGGCGCTGGCCGACGGCGGGGATCCATACGCCCGAGAGAATGTCAGGGGCATTTGCTACACGCACCACAAGCAGCGAAGCTTGCGGCAGGGTGCCCTAGCGCGCAAGCAGCGGCGCGGCCGCGCCGAGCGGGACCTCTGGGCCTTGTGACCCTATTGACGGCATCATCGGCAGCCCCCTAGGGTCGAACCAGGGAGGTGGTACACGTGACGGTTAGGGTCGAACCAGGGAGGTGGTACACGTGACGGTCAGACGCGCGTTAGGAATGATCCCGGCGAAGGACTACGAAAGGGCGAAGAGCTGGTACGCGGACAAGCTCGGTCTGAAGCCCGTGGAAGAGATGGAAGACCAGGGCGCGTACTACGAGGTGGGCGATTCGACGTTCCTTCTGTACCCCAGTGAGTTTGCGGGGACGAATAAGGCCAATCAGATCGCGTTCGAAGTGGACGACGTCGACGCCACGGTGGCCGAGCTCCGCAGCGCGGGAGTCGAGTTCATGGAGCTCGACATGCCCGATGTCAAAACCGTCGACGGCGTCGTGACGATGGAGATCGGCGGGCGCGTGCTGAAGTCGGGCTTCTGCACGGACAGCGAGGACAACGTCGTCGTGATCGGAAACGCCTGGCGGGACTGAACGAGCCGGCAGGATGCCAGGCGGTCGCATTTCCCCGCTGACACCTGAGCCACGCCTTAAGAGCAACGACGGATCGTGCTCACATACCGAAATAATTCCGACCCTCGTCGCGGCAGTTTCATGATGGGAAATGACGGATAAATCCAAGAACCTGTTTCGTCATCATCTTCGACCGGATCTGGACCGTATTCTGGCTCATCGTTTCAGTCCTTCTGGCCCTCGGTCTCGTATCGTTCTCATCGTTGGAGGGATCGAGCTCTTGGGTGATCGGTAGGCGAAGGGTAACCCGCCGGTCCCCACGCCTCTCCCGGGGGTCGATTTCTACCTCTTCCACTTCTCAGCAGCCCTCTCGGCTTCTTTCCTACGCTCTCGATAGATCCTGGCCTCGGCATTCCGACACGATTTGCAGCGCGCTGCTCGTCCGTCCCTCGAGACAGGGCTCCCATGGAAATCTGCGAGGGGCTTCGCTTCGCTGCAGGTGCGGCAAACCTTGTGCGTTCTCCCGCCTTCCTTCATAGGAGCGGGTCGCGGCTGCGTGGATCGTTCAACGGGTTTGGGTGTTTAGCTCTCTATCTCGGCGGTGTCGGTCGATTTCCATACGCGCGTGGGCCAGGAAGAGACCGACGAGGGCTCCGACCAGGGCCGCTACGGGGATGGTAGCTAGACCGCCGAGGGCGGCCTCGCAAAAAAGACTTCAATACCGTCAAGGACGCTCATGCTCCTGAAGATAGTCCCTTTCACGGGTCCCACCAATGCACAGCGACGTGAATCTGCGGGCCTGTCGCTACTACAGGCCTTGAGGGAGAATCCGAGGAGCTTGTAAAAACGAACGCTCGTCGAAGTCGTTGCTGGGCAACATCGGGATTGTCTTCACGCCCATTCACAGATCGTAGCCTGGGCCGCGACCGGGCCGCGAGAGTTGCAAACAGTGGAAAACGGCGGCAATGCCGGGAAGTCAATGCACACGGAGCACGCCTAACTCGGCCGATTCCTCAGGCGGGCCGTTCGCCTGATCGCCCTCACACACCAGAGGTCACTGGTTCGATCCCAGTACTGCCCATCCGAATCGTCGGGGCTACTGACCAGGGGGTGGGCCCGCGAGGGCGATGCCCCAGCGCTCTGCCGCGGCCATCGCCCGCTCGAGCGGCGGCGGGCCTGACGACGTCCACGTCGACGGATCGGGGACGGGATCGCCGAGCTCCTCGAAGAATCCCTGCATGCGCTCGTTCTGCGGAAAGAAGACGAGCAGCCGGCCGGGTTGCGTGCCGACGTTCCTGTAGCTGTGCGGCGCACCCCGCGGCACGCACACCGAGTCGCCGACCTGCAGCGGCCGGGAGGTTAGTCCCTCGGGCCCCAGGGAGACGAACTCGAACTCTCCTTCGAGCACGTAGAACAGCTCCTCCGACGGGTCGGTGTGCGGCGGCGGTCCCGCGCCGGGCGGAGAGGTGAGCTCGATGAAGAGCGAGCCGAAGCCCTCGTCCCTGCTTGCCTTGAGCAGGAGCAGCTCGCCTCCGACCTCGAGCGCCCTGCCCTCACCGCTGCCGCGGCAGAGGATCTCGTCAGCCACGTTCTCCTCCTTGTCCACTCAAAACGGTCTAAGATGAGAGTAGACTATCGTGGTGAGAGGTGACTATCAAGAGGCGACGGGACGCGCGCGCCAACGGGCGCGGACCCGCCGACTGATCCTCGAAGCCGCCGTTCGGCTCATGCATGAGGGGTCGATCCCCACGGTCGAGCAGGCGGCAGCCGCCGCGGATGTCTCCCCGGCGACCGGCTACCGCTACTTTCCTACCCAGGGCGCGCTCCTCTGCGACGCCGTCGAGGCTGCCTTCCCAACCGAGCTCGTGCAGGAGCTCGAAGGCGACGCGCCCGCGCGCGTCGATCAGGTGATCGATCGCGGCTTCCAGGAGCTGGTGAGGCACGAGGTCTTCGACCGGGCCGTACTGCGCTTGGCCCTCGACCAGTGGCTGCGCCGCCGCGCAGGCAAAGGGCTGCGCGAGCGACCCGTCGGGCGACCAGGCCGTAAGCCGCTCGTCCGCGCGATCCTCGAACCGCTCCGCGGACGCGTCGGCGCCGGCGAGCGACGCCGGCTCGAGCTCGCGCTCGCGATGATCATGGGAATCGAAAGCTACGTCGCACTCTCCGACATCTACGGCGTCAAGCCGCGACAAGCGAAGGAAGTCTGGCGCTGGGCCTGCAAGGCGCTCATCCGCGCCGCTGAGACCGAAGCCGGCGGCGCATCCGACGGCGGACGTTAGGTCGCCGGTTCGAGTCCGGCTAGCTCCATCGCACAACCAATCGGTTACTGCCGACGCCGTTGCGAGGTAGGCACCTCAGGCACAGGAACGCAACCGCGCGCCTCTGGCCCAGACTGGCTCCGTGACTCCGCAGACCTCGCCACAGCCGATGGTAGTCGTCCGCGACGTCTCGGCATCTAACCACTTCTACCAGCGGGTACTCGCTGCTGAGAGCGGCCACGGCGGCAATGAGTACGAGCAGATTGTCAGCTACGGGCGAGATCCTGTTGCAGCTCCACGCTGTTGACGTGGAAGACCACCACGGCCGTCTGGCCGATCCCGACCAGCCGCCTGGCAACCCTGTCCTGCTCTGGTTCGAGGTCACGGACATCGAGGCACAGTCGAACGGGTCCGAGCCACCGGCGCGCCCGTCGTCCACAACGTGCACACCAATCCCAACGCCCGTCAACAGGAGATCTGGTGCCCGATCCCGACGGCTAGCTCGTCGTGCTGGCTGGCCCGTCGGACTACCGTCTCCGCGAAATATCCCCGGTAGCTGGCGAACGACAGAGCGTTCAACAGACCGTGCTCCCCGGTCAGACCTCAAGCGGCGGCGCGATGAACTCGCTCTCGAAGCGGTTCGCGCAATGCTCGGTTCGGCCCACTTCACCCCGGAGTCGTCAGGCGCCGGCGTCGAGGCTCTTGATGAGTGGGAGCAGCTCGGGCATCCGGTCCTTCGTGAGGTAGGCGTCGGCCCACGCGGGCTCCGCCTCGAGGTATGCGGAGAAGACCACGATCTGAACCTTGGGGGCCAGGCTCTTGAGGATTTTGGCGGTCCGCTCGCCGTCCATGCCCGGCATCATGTAGTCGAGGATCACGATACTGGGCTGGTCTTGGCCTGCGAGGAACACGGCCTCGGCCCCGCTGGAGGCCTCATCGACCTCGTCGAACCCGTTGCGCTTCAACGTGGACATGAGCAAGAAGCGCATGTCTTCGTTGTCGTCGACTATGAGTACCTTCGACATCGCCCCTCGCTTTGCTCGCCCCCCGCGACCTGGAGGGGTGCTCACGATCGATCTCCACCCAGCCGATCTCCACCCTGCGGCACCTCGAGGCAGTATCCCAGGGGCAGGGACATTAGGCCAGCGGCAGCAATTTCATGACTCCGGCCGGTTTACGGAGTGTGCGCCCTGCCGCGCGGCTGACTCCGGCTCGATCGCCGACCTCTAGGGGGCGCGCAGGCGCTGGTTGCTCTGCCCGCGCTCCCGCTCCCGCGACGACTTTAGAGCCCTGCGAGCCTGATAGACGCCGGCGGCGACGATGGCGATGACGAGGACGGCGAGCAACGAATCGCTGCGTCCAGACTCCGGAGGGCGAGCACTCTGCGGCTGCAGCCGCGCCACCTCGGCCGTCAGCTCCGTCGTGGCCGTACAGCCATCGTCGCGGAACGGAGGCTCGTCGTTGCGGGGAAAGAACACGTAGCTCTGTCCCGTTTCGAACGTGCGATCGTCACGGCTGGGGGACTCGAGCTCGCCACCCTCGACGCGGGTGACCCCGATGATGTCCCCGCCCTTCCAAATCGACTCGACCTCGACGACTGCCACCCGCCCCCTCGCGACGGTCTCGACCACCTGCCCGACGAAGACCACGTCGTTGCTCTCGAGCGCTTCCCTGGGGGTGGGCGGTTCGGTGCAGCGCGCGTGTGCCGGAGCGGTGATGCCGAGGAGGGCCGCTGCGACGAGAATGGCAGTGACCGGCGCGCGGCGTGAGGGCCTCATGGTCGACATGTTCCCACCGCGGGAGCTTTCGGACGCGGTGCATGTGGCAGCTACACCAATGAGGAGGTCGCCGTGGACAGGGATGAACGAGATAGGAAGAGCACTCCCGAGGACGCCCAGCCCGAAAAGGAGGGCCCCGTCGACGGCCACGGCAAGTCAGACGACGACTCGCGGGCGGACCAGGGCGAGACGAGCCAGGGCAGCCCCGGTTAGCCCGAAGCCAGGATCGCGGGCAGCTCACGCCAGAAGCGGCCACGCGGCAGCGCTTCGAGGCCCCCATCTCGCGCCCTTCTGCCGAGCTCCTCGTCCACGTGCGAGAAGTAACCGACCACCCGCGCGCTGGTCGCGGCCTCGCTCAGGACGGCAAGAACGTCTGGCCCGGCGCGATCCAGGTCCACGAGCACGAGATCTTCGCCACCCACAGCCGTGCGCTCGACCTTCTCCGGAGCGACAACCTCCAATTTGGCGCCCGATCGCTTGGCTGCTTCCTCCACGCGTGCTCGTGCCAGGAGATCGTCTCCGACGAATAGGACATCCATATCTCAAGGATGCCCTAACCCAGCGGGCGTACTCACCTCGAATGGTTAGGCTGCGGGAATGGACCGGCTGAACCTCCCCAAACGGGACGGGAAGCAACGGGGACGTGATTCTCGTCCCCAGGGCCAGGCGCGGGCGCCGGACGACAACGCTCAGCGCAATCGGGGATTGATGTGGGCCGGCATCGGCCTCATCGTGTTCCTTGTCGCGCAGAGCTTCATCGGGACGGGTCGAGAGTCGATCCCGTTCTCGCGCTTTCTCGAGCTCGTCGACCGTGGACGGGTGTCCGAGGTGAACATCTCCGAGACCGGAGTGAGCGGCACCTTTCGCTCCGGAGAGGCTGAGACTGATTTCGAGACGACGCTGCCGCCCAACTTCGAGACCAATCAGCTCGTCCGAGTGCTG
>JBOGXB010000011.1:0-39510 GCA_050694215.1 Actinomycetota bacterium | reverse complement strand
AGATCGACAGGCTCTACGGCGACCTCTACGGCGATCTCCCCGTTGGCTCCACGCGCCTGGAGACGGGACTCGTCGGCGGCCGTCTGCAACAGCTCCGCTACCGAGAAGGTGCGCGATCTCAGAGGGATCGCGCCGGATTCGAGCCGGGACAGGTCGAGAAGCTGGCCCACCAGGCCACCGAGGCGCTCGACTTGGCCCAGCATCGTCCTGAGCACGACCGGATCGGGCCTCTCGACCTCGTCGACGAGGTTCTCCAACACCGCCTGCAACGCGCTGATGGGGGTTCGTAGCTCGTGCGACACATTGGCGACCAGGTCACGGCGCATCCTGTCCACCTCGGCGAGATCAGCAGCCATGCGGTTGAACGCAGTGGCGAGCTGGCCCACCTCGTCCTTTGACGTCGCCGTGACGCGCCGGCTGTAGTCGCCCGTGGCCATAGCTTTCGCCGCCGCCGCCATCTCTCTCAGTGGCGACGTCATGCCGCGTGCAAGGAACTGCACCATGGCGAGCGCCAGGATGGCGGCGCCCACGGAACGGATCCAGACGGGTATGCCAGTCTTCGTGCCGAGAGCGATCACGACCACAGTGACCCCGACGGCCGCGACGATGACGACGCCCAGCTTGGTCTTGATCGAACCGAGGAAGTCCAGGGGTCTCATTCGTCGGTACCTGGGAAGGCGTAGCCCACGCCGTGGACGGTCCGGATCAGATCCTGACCGAGCTTCTTGCGCAGGGCGCCGATGTGAGAGTCGATCGTGCGCGCCCCGTAACCGTCTCGGTAGCCCCAGATGTCTGCAAGAAGCCGCTCGCGCGTATGAACGAAGCCGGGACGGGATGCAAGGACGTAGAGGAGATCGAATTCCGTCGGCGTGAGGTGGATCTGGTTCCCGGCCCTCGTGACCTGCCTGCGAGCCGGATCGATCTCGACGTCCCCGGCAGTGATCGCATCTCCCCTGGGGGTGGGCAATCGCTCGACGCGGCGCAGGAGGGCGTGAACGCGCGCCACCAGCTCGCGCATCGAGAACGGCTTCGTCATGTAGTCGTCGGCCCCTACTCCGAGCCCGACGAGCATGTCCGTCTCGGAGTCACGGGCCGTCAGCATCAGCACCGGTACCGCCCGCCTCTGCTGGATGCGCCGGCACACCTCGAGGCCGTCCAGACCCGGCAGCATGAGGTCGAGAACCACCAGATCGGGTCTCAATCGATCACAGAGCTCGACACCGGAGGATCCATCGGTCGCGATCTCGACCTCGAAGCCCTCCTTCCGCAACCGGGCCGCGATGGCAGTCGCGATCGTGTGCTCGTCCTCGACCACCGCGACGCTACGGCGCTCCATGCATCCAGTGTAAGGAGAAGGCTAGGTGGTCCCGTCCAGACCGAAGGCGTGGAAGACGATCGTTCGCTCCTTGGGCTCGTCGAGCTCGAGGAGGAACAGACGCTGCCATCTGCCCAGCAGCGGATCGCCGCCGGACACCGGGATCGCATGCGAGGTCCCCCCGACGATCATCCCCGCCACGTGTGCCTGTCCGTTGCGGCGCTCCTCACCTTCGACGAGGTTCTGAGTGCGGATCGAGAGGTCGTCGTGCGCGTAGTACTCGCCCTCCGGCACGAGCGTCTCCAGTCGACTCTTCAGGTCCTCGAGCACTCCCTCCTCCCACTCGTTGAGGATCAGGGCGCACGTCGTGTGGGCGCAGAAGGCCACGCAGCAGCCTTCCACCACGCCGGAGTCCTTGACGGTCCGCCTCAGCGCGTCGGTGAGGTCCACACAGCCCATGCGGGCTTCGGCGGCCACGCGCACGTCTGCAGTGAGCGACTTCACGCCCTGAGGTTAGCGGTCGCCCGGCGGCTGGGGGCCGGAAAAATGTGGAGAACTCGTCAAGACTCGTGGACTGGTGTTTTGGCCTTACTCGACCCTGAAGCCCACCGGACTCGTCCATACGCTTCCGTCTGCGAGGGACGCGGTGATCGTCACCCAGTAGTCGCCGGGGAGGAGGTGTTCGTCCAGCCTGTGGTGTGCGAGGACGCGCCGCCCCCCGGCCGGCTCCGTCTCCGCCGGATGAACCGGAGCCGGTTGGGTCGAGATGAAGAAGTAGATCTCCATCGACCGCTCGGGTACGTGAGCCTCGAAGAGCATCGGCTTCCCCGCCTCGAACGAGTCTCCGCCCTCACGCGGCGTGACGGGCTCGATGTTCGTCCCACCGTCGGCGACGAACGGATCCACGAGCGCCCGGTCCCCATCGACGTGAACGGCCATCGCGCTAGCGCCGCGCTCCGTCGTTCCCTCCAGCTGCCTCGTGCCCGCGATCGTCACGATCACGACTCTCGTAGGGCGGTCTCCAGAAGGGAGGTCGTGGTGGTAGTACTCGGCGTCCTCCGCAAAGGCCCACGTGGCCCAGCCCTCCGCCAGGCCGGTGTCGGCCGCGAAGTCGGCGTAGGTGTCGAAGCGCCCCTGGGCTCGGGCGGTCAACAGATCCCACGCCCGCTCACGGTCGCCGGCTCCCATCGCCTCGATCCACGCCTTGGCGGCCGGCACCCCAAGGCTTGGGTCCACGAATTCCTCGGTCGCGGATTCGGAACGCGTGGGCGTGGGGGCCGGCTGGGGCGAGGGCGACTCGGCCGGTGCCGGAGTGGGGGTGTCGGTGCCCAAGAAGTCGTTGGCCGCAAACGCGCCGCCCGCGATCGCGACGAGGACCACCGCGGTCGCCAACGCGTAGCGAACTATCAAACCCCGGCGCGCACCTACCAACGTCTCCTGCAAGCTCACTCTGGCGAGAGGCATCTGCGTCTCGGCACGTCTCAGCTTCTCCCTCAGTTGGTCTTCGAAGCTCATATCGCCTCCTTCGCGGTCTCTTCAGTGAGCAGCTGCCTGAGCGCGGCGAGACCACGGTGGATGTCGGACTTGATCGTCCCGAGTGGGCGATCCAGTGTCTCGGCGATCTGCATCTCGCTCATGTCCTCGTAGAAGCGCAGAACCACCGCCGCTCTGCGCATCGGCGGTATCGCCTTTAGCGCTTGGCTCACTCGGATCCATTCGTCGACGTCACCACTCCTGGACGCTGCGACCCCGTTCGCCCTCGGCGGGTGGCGTCTCTCCAGCAAGCTGCGTCGATGCGCGCTGCGAACGAGGTTGACGAGGATCCGGCGCGCATAGGGGCCCGGATCCTGCTCCTTGATCCGTCCCCAATGCTGGTACGTACGCACGAGAGCCTCCTGAGCCAGGTCAGCACCCCGCTCGGGGTCACCCGTGAGAAAGGTCCCGAGCCGCGCAAGCGCGGCACTTTCGGCCATGAAGAACTCCTTGAACTCGGCGTCCCTGGTGCGGGTCAGCATCTCAACTCCGACGCTCAGGTCTCCCAGAAGGTTGCGCTCGTCGCGTGATGCTAACGGGAGGTACCGCCTCGATCGTGGCTTTAGGCACGCGGCCTCCCCACGTGGGCATCCATCAGGAAGAGCACCTATCGGGGAGTGCCTGTCCCTGAGGTTTTCTTCAGCCCCCGGAGGGGAAGCGCGCGACCAACACAGACGCACCACCACGGAGCACGCATCGGATGGTTGCGACCTCGTCGAGATCCACCGGGAGCTCCTCTCCCCAGCTCCTGTCTTCGGGAGTTATCTCGAAAGAGCCGCCATCGAGCTGCTCTCCCTCGCGTGTCACCACTTGCATCGCATACTCCCCGGGCATCTCCACCTCGGAGAAGCTCATGAAGACCCAAGAGGGATCGCCGTCGTAACCGAAGACATGCCCTGCCTCTTCACCACCCTCGTCCACAAGGTCCACCACTCCGAAGTAATCGCCGTTGGCTCCGGCCAGCGCTTGGCGGTAGTTGTCCGCAAGGCGGCGGTCTTCTCCCAGCGCAAGCAGGACGCCGCCGGCCCCGACCACCAACGCGATGCAGGCCGCGGCGCCCATAACCGCGACGCGACGGCGGAGGGACGCTCGAGGTTGTTCGATGCGCCGCAGAACCCGCGATTCGAAGCCGGCGGGGGGTTCTTCTTCCGGAGCCAGAAGTAGCAGAGAGTCCGCGACCTGGGCCAGCTCGGCGATCTCCTGCCGGCATCCCGTGCAGCCCGCGATGTGCTCCAGCACGCGGGCGCGCTCCTCCCCGGTCGCGATCCCCAGCGCGACCTCGGCGGCAAGGTCGCGGACTTCTCTGCAGCCCCCCTCAGTCATCGATTGCCTCTAACGAGACTCGCAGCTTCATCATTGCCGTCCTGATCCTCGTCTTGACCGTGCCGAGAGGGATGCCCTCGATCTCACTGATCTCGCGGCCCGTTCGTCCATAGAACGCTGCAAGCACCAGCGCCCGGGTTTGCTGCTTCGGCAGCTCGGCGAGCGCGCGCCCCAATTCGATCACCTCGTCCATGCGGGCCGCTTCGTCGGGCTCGCTCTTTCCCGCGTTCACCTGCATCAGCAGCGCTTCTGGATCCACCGGCTCGTGTCTGCGCATCCTCAGCATGTCGACGGACACGTTCCTTGCAATAGTCAGCAACCAGGTCGACACCGCTCCTCGTCTCGGGTCGTAGGCACCAGCGTGGCGCCACGCCCGCACGAACGTCTCTTGCGCCGCGTCCTCGGCTCCCTGCCGGTCGCCCAGGATCGAAAGGGCCAGGCCGTACACCCGCTTTTGATAGCGACGCACGAAGGCGGTAGCGGATCGGTGGTCGCCTGAGGCGAGCCCCGTTAGCAAAGATTCGTCTGAGAGCGACCACATGGGGTAATACGAGCTCCGGGCCTGGTAGGGATTCAATCCAACATGTCCCCCAGGGTACCCAGGTCAAACCGTGAGCCATGCCCAGTCGTATCTAAGATGGAAAGACCTCGTAGAGAAGGGATCGCTTCATGAAGGCCCGTCGACGTCTATTGCCCCTGCTCGCGCTCCTCGCGCTGATCCTTGCCGCGTGCGGCGACCCTTCGACCGACTCATCCGAAAACGGAGGCGGCGAGGTCGCAGGAGGAGCCGCGGGGGACATCGAGCTCGAGGCATCCAACTTCGCGTTCCAGCCCACTGAGCTGAGCGTCGAACCGGGCGCATCCACGACGCTCGGGTTCACGAACGGCGACGACGTCGAGCACTCATTCACCTCCGACGACCTCGGCCTGGACGAAGCGGTCGAGGGGGGCGCGTCGGCCACTATCACGATCGACGCGCCCGACAAGGATGGAACCCACGAATTCCATTGCAAGTTCCACCCTCAGATGAAGGGCAAGATCGTCGTGGGTTCCGGAGGAGCCGGAGGAGGGGGGACCGAAACGACCACGGACGACGGAGGTGGAGGGGGTTACGACTACTGATCTCGCCAGGCGGTTAGCTCCGGCCCCCCGTGACGAGCAGGACCTCGCCGCTCGCTAAGTCGGTGAGGTAGAGCTCGCCGCTCGCGTCCACGCCAAAAGAGCTGATTGCGCGCTCCGTGTCCAGGAGCTCGACGGGGCGCTGTCGAGCCGGACCATTCGCATCGATCGCCCACAGCTTCCCCGAGCAATAGTCGCCGAAGAAGTAACCGCCGCGCAGACCGGGAAAGCGCCGGCCTCTATACACGTAGCCGCCCGATATCGAGCACCCCTCTTCGTGCGTGTACTCGGTGATAGGAGCGATGCTGCCCTGCTCGTCGCAATCGGTTGACGGCTCGAAGCACGCGGTTCCTTCCATCTCGTTCCATCCGTAGTCGAGGCCGCCCTCCCGGGACGCGACGCGGTTGACCTCCTCCCGGGCACCCTGCCCTACGTCGCCGATCCACAGCGTGCCCGTAATCCGGTCGAAGCTGAAACGCCACGGGTTGCGAAGACCGTATGCCCACACCTCGGGGCGGCCGCCACCGTCCGCGAACGGGTTGTCGGCGGGGATCTCGTAGGGAGAGTCCCCGTCGACGTCAATCCGCAATAGTTTGCCCAAGAGAACGTCGCGGTTCTCTGCACGGTCCTCGGGGTCACCCGCCGAACCTCCATCACCGGTCGCGATGTAGAGGAAGCCGTCGGGTCCGAACTCGAGGGCGCCGCCGTTGTGGTTGGAGTAGGGCTGCTGGATCCGCATCAGCACCCTGGCCGAGCTCGGGTCGGCGCCGGCCTCCCCGGCCCGGTACTCCGCCACCACCGTGTCGCCCTCGTTGTCCGTGTAGTTCACGAAGAGGCGATGATTGTTCTCGAAGTCCGGATGGAAGGCGAGGCCGAGGAGGCCCTGCTCTCCGCCCGGTTCGGTGAGATCACTGATGTCGAGGAATGGGGTGGCATCCACGCGGCCGTCCACCATCGTTTGGATCAAGCCGCCCTGCTCGACGACGTAGAGGCGATCCGAGCCATCGCCTGCATGCGTGACGTACAGGGGTGCCTCAAAGCCTCCGGCCACCGACCGCAGCTCCAGCGCCACTCGAGTCGCCCTGAACCGATCGAGGGGGTCGCCGCCCCGGGGGGCAGTCTCGTCGTCACCGACCGAGGCCTCTCGCGGTTGCTCATTCTCATCCGGGAAGCGCGGATCCTCGCCTCCGGACCCCGTGCAGGACGCTCCAATGAGCGCGCACGATAGGAGCACCGCTGCCATCTTCGTCACACCTACACTCCGTACCGTTCCAGGGTTTCCCGCGCGGCGGGGAAGTGGCCCACAAGGATCTGGATGAGATCGTATGGCTCCGCTATCCGGTGGGCGAAGCGGCCCAGGTACTCACGCAGGGCACAATCGAGCTTCGCCGTCGACCCCAGCTCCTTCAGGGCCTGGACCGACTGTGCATATACACCCTCGAAGTAGCTCTCCTCGTGATGCTGCCAGTACGTCATCGGCTTTCCGATCAGGTTCCGCGCGTCGGCGGGGATCGACAAGTTCAGGAGGTTGTCGAGGACATCGGGCTCGGAGGTAGCGTGCGACCAGGTCGCGAGCCCTTCATCGAGCCACGGGTGACGTGCTGGGTTGCTGCCGACCAAGCCGTAAAACCACATGTGTGCCACCTCGTGCGTCGTCGCGAAGTTCAGGCTGCTCTCCCCCTGGAAAACCATCGCCGGGTACTCGACTCCGGACCCGCCGAGGTCGGGCATCACTGCAAGATTGAACGAGCTCCACGGATACGGACCAAACCGCCGCGCGAAGGACTCGATTGCCCCCACGGCCTCGGCGGCGAAGCGCTCCGCGGAGACGCCGAGTCCCTCCGTCACGCCCACCGTCACGCCCACCTCGTCTGGGGCAAGCGCCGTCATGGTGGCTTCCTCGAACGGGCCGGCGGCAAGTGCAAAGTCACGCATGGATGGCGCGCGCCATATACCGTCGCGGATCTCCGAGCCGGATGCGAGCACGTCCAGTCCAGGTGGGGCCACCACCCTTACGTTGAACGCAGCCACCGGAGACACCGACGTTTCCCCAAGGAGCGTCGCAGCCGGATCGCGCGCCCATCCGATCCCCGGCTCCCACGCGAGCAGCGGGAAGAAAGAGCCCAGGTGTATCGCATTGCCCCTCTGTGAGATCCGCTCGAGGGAAGGTCCGGGAAGCTGGAGTCGCCACGGCAACCGGACCTCGACCGAGGTGCCCGGCCTGAGTCCCTCGTCGAGCAGCACCTCGAGGATCGTCGGGTCGGGAGCTCTCGTCTCGAGCCGGCCGCGGTCCGTCGTCACCTCGCCGACCTGCAGGTCCGCGCCGCGGGACGCGAGGTCGGGAGCATTCGGCCACAGCCTGAAGACGAGCCTGTCGGTGGCGAGGTCCGGCGAGAACCTGACCCGTGTGATCCCGGTAACGATGTGATGTTTGGGTCGGATGACCACCCTCATCCGGTAACGCGGTCGCTGAGGCCAGGGCCGCGGGTAGGAGTCTGCGCGACGGCAGGCATCGGAAGAGTTGCGTGCTTCCTCGGACCCAGCGCGCGAGGTTCGCTCCGAGTCGCACGCCCCGGCCACGACCGACAGAGCCAGGGCCGCGGCCACACCCGCCAACCGCCTCACGCGGCCCGCTCCAACCTGAGCCGGAACCGCGCACCGCCCTCCTCTGCGTCCTCCACAGCTACGTCTCCCCCATGGGATTCCGCTACCTGCCGAACGATCGCCAGACCTAGTCCCGAGCCGGGCCTTCCGCGCGCAGCGGCGGACCGGTAGAAGCGATCGAATATGTAGGGGAGGTCTTGCTCCGAGACCCCCGGACCATGGTCCCTCACTGTGACCTCGCCCCCATCGACCGTGACCTCGATCGGCTTGCCGTCGGGGTTCCACTTGATGGCGTTGTCGAGGAGATTGGCAACCGCCCTCACGACCCGAGAGGGAACCCCCTGCACTACCGACTCCCGAAGGTCGAGCTCGAAGACGACGTCGGGCGCATGTCGTTGCGCGCGGTCGACCGCTTCCCGGACTATGAGGTCGAGGCGAATCTCCTCGACCTCCGCGGGAGGCTCGGTCCCTCGAGACAGCTCGACGAGATCGCCGATCAGCACCGTCAGCTCTTCGACCTGCGCGACGATGTCGGGAAGGAGACGCTGTCGCTCCTCGTCGGAGAGCTCCTCGCTCCTCTGAAGAACCTCGATGTTCGTCCTGATGCTCGTAAGCGGAGTCCGCAACTCGTGTGAGGCATCGGCTACCAGCTGACGCTGCTTGCCGATGGAGACCTCGAGTGCTTCCAGCATCGAGTTGAAGCTCGCCGCGAGGCTCGCAAGCTCGTCACCACCCTGGACCTTGATCCTCTTGGTGAGGTCACTCGTCGTGGTCACGTGCTCGGCCGTTCTGGTGAGTGACCGCACGGGTGCGAGCGCGCCTCGGGCGACGACACCTCCAAGCATCGCCGCGACAGCTATCCCACAAAGAGCCAGGACGACCAGGAAGAAGGCCAGTCTCCCCAACACCAGATCGATCTCCTCCAACGGGCGCGCCACCTGCACCGCTACACCGGGACCAACGTCCTGAGTGAGGACACGCAAATGTGTCCCACGCACGGTGAGGTCCTGGAAGTAGGAGCTCGCCGCGCCCGAGGCAACGGCGATATCCCGATTGGTGTCGACGATCATGTTCCGCGCGGCCGCTGTGCTCGTGGCGGCTCCTGCGGGAGTCAGTACGTCGATCACCTCGACGTATCCGCGGGCGCCCCCGAGGGGCTCCCTTGGCAGCTCGATTTCGAGCGAGAATCCCGGCCCTTCCGTCACTACCCCCTTCCCCAGCCTGATCAGCTCCTCGTCCACTTGCCCCCTCAGCACCGAGCGCACGATCAAGAAGATGCCCATGGACGCGACTGCAACCGCAAGAGCAACTGCTGCCGCGGCCAAGACGGTCACGCGAGCTCTGAAGCTGATGGGACGAGCGAGCCCTAGCTTCACTGTTCCCTCAGCACGTAGCCGACTCCGCGCATGGTGTGGATCAGGCGAGGCTCGCCCCCGGCCTCGGTCTTCCTGCGCAGGTAGCCCACGTAGACCTCCAGCGAGTTCGACGTCGGCCCAAAGTCGTATCCCCATACGCGATCGAAGATGACGGAACGCGTCAGCACCTGCTTGGGGTTTCGAATGAAGAGCTCGAGCAGCAAGAACTCCGTTCGCGTGAGGGCGATGACCCGGTCCCCCCTACGCGCCTCGTGCGCACCGATGTCGAGGACCAGATCCGAGAAGCGGAGCACGTCGGCCTCCTCGAAGCTCGCCCGGCGCATCAGGGCGCGCAGCCTCGCAAGCAGCTCCTCGAGCGCAAAGGGTTTGACAAGGTAGTCGTCGGCGCCGGCATCCAGCCCGTCCACCCGATCCAAGATTGCATCCCGCGCCGTGAGCATCAGCACCGGTAGTGCGTAGCCTTCGGCTCGGAGCCTCCGGCAAGTCTCGAGGCCATCGAGCCCGGGCATGAGCACGTCCAGCAAGATGACGTCGGGCTCCTCGGCGGCGACCTGCTTCAGGGCCTCGAGCCCGTCGGCTGCGAGCTCCACCTGGTAGCCCTCGAGTGACAAGGCGCGCTCGAGCGCATCCCTGACCGGAGGCTCGTCGTCGACCACCAGGACTCGCGTAGCCATCAGTGTTCAGTGTCCGTTCCCATCCTGAACGACAGATTAAGGACAGTTCGGTTGTAAGTGGCGGGTCGTCTAGTGGAAAAAGCGTAGGCGTTCCCTCTATCCAAGATGTCGTTGCATGGCTAGCCTTCCACGTGCGGGGAGGAACCCGCCGACGCCAACTACGTCACTAAGAGGGCTTGCCCGCAGGCGAAGGGGAGCAACGCAGTGCGAAGGGAGTCCGTAAGGGGCTCCCTTCGCCGCTTCCAATCGCAGGTGTCGCTGTGGCTTGGATCGGGTTATTGAACTCCGGGTGTCCGCGGCGTCGGGGCTATAACTTGAGAGGGATGCACACTCGAACCCTCCGGCTCTCTCTGCCCCTCGATCTGAGGCTCACGCTGTCGCCACTCCGCCACGGGACCCGGGATCCAAGCGTGAGGCTCTCTACGAACGAAGCTCATCGAGCCGTGCGCACCCCCCACGGGCCTGCAGCGATGGGCCTTACCTTCCTCGGCGGGGCCGTCGAGGCGCGGGCGTGGGGGCCGGGCGCGGAGTGGACCCTCGCCACGCTTCCAGACCTTCTCGGTGAGAGGGACGACCCGAGAGGGTTCCGCCCCGGTCACCCCGTCCTGCGCGAGATGCACCGCAGCCGTCCCGGCCTTCGCCTGACTCGGTCCAACGCGGTCGTCGAGGCACTCATCCCAACAATCATCGGGCAAAAGGTCACGAGCCAAGACGCCAGACGTTCCTACCTGAGGCTGCTGATCACCCTGGGAGAACCGGCCCCCGGCCCGTTGGGGCTCAAACTCCCACCAGCACCGGAGCTGCTGGCGTCCCTCCCCTACTACGAGCTCCACCGCTTCGGCATAGAGAGGCGACGCGCCCAGATACTCAGCCACGCGTGCTCGTATGCCTCCAGGCTCGAGGAGACGCTGGCGATGACGAAAGAGGAGGCGACTCGGCGACTGCTCGCCCTTCCCGGAGTCGGCCCCTGGACGATCGGCCACGTCACGCGCCTCGCGTACGGGGATCCGGACGCGGTCATCGTCGGCGATTTCCACATCCCTCACATGGCAACGTGGGCGCTCGCGGGCGAGCCGCGCGGGAGTGATGAACGAATGCTCGAGCTGCTCGAGCCTTATCGCGGGCACCGGGGACGAGCTCTCCGCTTGATCGAGATCGGGGGCCGTCACCCTCCGAGCTACCACATCAAGAGACCCGTACGCTCGATCGAGAGCATCTGAACGACAAAGCCGACGGATTGTGTAGAACTGGGCCATGTCCCGGGAGCACGTGACCGACCCACCCCGACCACCCTCCATCACTCCGGCGGAGCCTGCCTCGACCCCCGCCGGAAGGGTGCCGTGGAGTGGTCGGGACGTCTTCCTCGCCTTCTTCTGCGGTGGGCTTCTCAGCGCGTTGTTGAGCACTCCCCTGTTCATCTATCTGCTCTGGGTCGACGTGGAGCTGTCCACCAGCGCCCAACTGGGGCTCTTCTCAATCGTTATCTACGGCTCCTTCGCCTTGTGCGGGTGGTTCTTCGCGCTGCGGCGCCGCCACGCATCCAAGGAAGACGTTGGGTTGGTCAAGGTACGGGGATGGACGCTCCTGATGATGCTCCCGCTGACGTTCGCGGTGATGATGATCAATGCCGTAATCGTGCTGGCAGTGAGCGCGCTGTCCTCCGACGTGCCGACGGCGCAGGAACAGATACTCGGGCAGGAGACGTCTGTCGCGGTCCCGGACCTGCTGTGGCTGATCCTGGCGGGAGTCGTTCTTGCCCCCATCGTCGAGGAGTTCCTTTTCCGCGGCCTGCTCTATCGCTTTCTCCGCAAGAGAAGGAGCCGGGCCTTCGCGATCGTCGTGACCGCCGCCGTCTTCGCCATCGCGCACCTCGTTCCCGCTCTCATCCCCTCGCTGTTCGTGTTCGGCATCTTCCTCGCGTGGATCGTCGAGCGGTACGGGAGCCTCTATCCGGCAATGGCATTGCACTCGCTGAACAACCTCGCAAGCATCCTGGTCGTCTACTCGGTTAACCGCTGAGCGAGTCGCTTACGGGGGCCGGGTTCCACTTACCGGCGCGTTGCGCGATGCTGGGGCGTAGCTATTGCGGGAAGGAGTTTTGGGTGAGCGGCTTCCAGTGCTCGTTCTGTGAGCTTCGCTTCCGCTTCGCGTCCGAGCTGGACGACCACATCGCCCGAGACCACCCGAAGTTCACGATGCATCCGAAATCGCTGGAGGACTCGCTGCTGGCCGCGTCTCACCACAAGCGTCACTGGAGGCCGCGATATCAGTCCGACTCCGGTAACGAGCGCAGGGCCCCCTCATAGCGTCTTCCGGGGACGAGGACCCGTTACCGAAGCACCAGCAGGTCGAGGCGGTCGACGATGGGTGCAGATGAACTCGGTTCCGCCGCGGCCCGCTCGAGCGCCTTCAGACCCCGTGCGAAGTCCCCGTCCGAGATCATGGCGAGGCTCGAGTCCGCACGCGTCTGGATCATCGCGATGTAGGCCCGCATGTCCGGAGCCGTCACTTGCTCGACACTCGTGAGCCGCTCCTGCTCGAATCCCGCTGCTGAGAACCGCTCGACGACCATCTGCACGGTTGGCCACCGGCGGCGCGCGAGTTTGGCACCCTCGGGGAAGTAGCGAAGCCACGTCACACCGGTCGTCCTGTCTGCAAACGCGTTACGAACCAGAACTCGGCCCCCGGGCGCGATCACTCGTCTCAGCTCTCGTGCGCACGCCCGCAGATCGGTGATGTGGTGCACAACCGTCGACAGCCAGGCGCATCCGCACGATGAGGCCGCGAGAGGGATCCGTTGACCCAGCCCGCCGATATAGACCACACGATCGTGTGAGCGGGCGCCCATCGCCCGACTCCGCATGGCCTCGGACGGTTCCATGCCGACGACCCAGCAGTCGAACCACGTTGCGAGCGCGACCGAGAAAATGCCCGTGCCCGATCCGAGATCGAGGACCGCTCCGCCGCCGGCGGGAGGCAGATAATCACTCAGCGCAACGCGCCATCCGTCCAAGGCCTCGAGTGGTATCGCCCGACCTCTGTCGTAGACGGGGGCAATGCGCTCGTAGTCGGTGGCCTGCGGCACGAGGCGAGCCTATGAGCGCAACGCTCTCGTTTCACGTCATCATGGCCCCTCATGCGCCTGATATTCGGGGCTACACCGGACGGGGGGCCGCCTCCTCGACCCGATCGAGACGCGGGAGCTGCGATGAAGCGGCGGACGCTCCTCGCGGCAGTGGCGCCTCCGGCGGCCGCGATCGTCGTGTTCGGGGTGATCTACGGAAGCCTCGCCCGTCCCGTAATGGGGGCAGGGGCTGTGATGCTCAGCTCCCTCCTGATCTTCTCAGGGGCGGTTCAGTTCACGATCGCCGCTCTGCTTTCCGCTGGTGCTACTGCGGGAGCGTTGGTGGCGGGATCGGTCACCCTGAATCTCAGGAACCTCCTATTGGGCGCCGTCTTGCGTCCAAGGGTCCGCCGGGGGGCGATCGAGCGCGCCGGCCTCGCGTGGTTCCTGACGGACGAGTCGGCGGGGCTAGCCATCGCCTCCGAGGACGACGCGGCGAAGACTCTCCTTCTCTCGGGGGCGGCTTTCTATCTCGCCTGGCAGGCGGGAACGGCGCTGGGACTTCTCGGCGCCTCAGTCGAGAGCGTCCGGTCGGCGGCCGAAGCCGTGTTCCCGGTCCTGTTCATCGGCCTCGCCGCGCTGTCGTGCTCATCGCGCTCGATCCTCGTGCGGGCAGCGGTTGCCGCGATACTCACGGCCGGCGCGGCGGTTGTATGGCCGGACGGACGGGGTGTTGCCGCGGTCGTCGCAGCCATCGCGGTGGCCCTTCCCGGAGGCGAGACGTGAGCCCGGGACTGATAGCAGCAATCGCTCTGCTGACCTACGGGAGCCGAGCACTCGCGCTCGTGCTGATGCCGCACCCGCCGCCGCGAGTGAAGGCGGTGCTCGATCGCATCCCTGCTCCCCTGTTTGCGTCGCTGGCCGCCATCTCGCTCATCGAGGGCGGCGAGCTCGTCGCTTCGGAGACCCTCTCGGCGGCCGTCGGCGCCCTGATTGCGACCCCCACGCGCTCCCTATTCTGGGTGCTCGCGGGCGGCATGACCGGATACGCGGCGAGCGCGCTCGTCCTAGCCTGAGGCCTAGGCCTCTGCCTGCAGTGGAATGGTCTCGGGAGCCCCTGGTGCATCGGGAGCTTCCTGCGCGCGGTGCTCCGCAGACACCACGCGATGGGGCATGAAGCGAAACACCAGAGCGGACGCCAGGACCGCGACGCCGGCCGCTATGAGGAAGGCGGTCGACATCGCATCGGCGAACGCGGTCTTCGCTGCGTTCGCGAGGTCCACGCCGGACGCCCCCAGCTCTCCGCTGACCTGCATGGCGGCGCCGACCGACTTGCTCGCCGCCGACAGCACTCCCGAGGGAAGATTTGATGCCGTGGCCTCTATCGATGAGCTGTAGCTCGAGATCGCGATGCTCCCGAGCACGGCGACACCGAGCGCTCCTCCCAGCTCGCGCGTGGTGTCGTTCACGGCGGAGCCCACTCCCGCTTTGCGCAGCGGCATCGACGCCATGATCGACGCGGTAGACGGGGCCGCGGTAAAGCCCATACCGAGCGCCATCACAATTAGAGCGAAGACGAGGTACCCATAGCTCGACGATGCGTCGAGCCCGGAGGCAATCACAAGACCGACGGACGTGGTCAAGAGACCCGTCCCGACGATGCGCTTGGTTCCGAATCGCTCCACGAGGCGCGCCGCGGTGGGAGCGGTGACCGCAAGTCCGATGGCCATCGGCAGGGTGCGTAGCCCCGCCTCGAGCGGGGAGTAACCGAGGACGACCTGCAGATACTGGGTCAGAAGGAAGAAAACGCCGAACATCGCAAAAAACGAGAGCGTGATTGCCACGCTTCCGAATGTGAAGCGCGGGTCCCCGACCATCCTGAGGTCGAGCATCGGATGATCGGAGCGGAGCTCCCATCGCACAAACGCGAGCCCGAACACGAGGGCGGTGACGAAGGAACCAAGCACGAGCGGGTCGGTCCAGCCATAGTTTGGGCCCTCGATGACTGCATAGACCAAGGTGCTCAGCGCAACGATGGACAACCCCGCGCCCGTGGGATCGAGCGCGACGTGTTCGGGGTCACTCGACTTGGGCACGAGAACGCGCCCCGCTCCCAGAGCGAGCAGCACGATCGGGACGTTCAGCAAGAAAACCGACCCCCACCAGAAGTTCTCGAGCAGCCACCCTCCGGCGATGGGACCTATCGCCGCTCCGGCCCCCACGAAGCCCGCCCAGACGCCGATCGCCCGGCCTCGCTCGCGCGGCGGGAAGACCCACGTCAGGATCGACAGAGTAGCCGGCATTACGAACGCGGCTGCCAGTCCCATCACGGCTCGCGTGGCCACGAGTTGTGTCGGGGACGTGGCGAAAGCGGACACCGCCGAGGTGACCCCGAAAATGATGAGACCCACCTGCAGGGCGCCCTTGCGCCCATAGCGGTCCCCTATCGCTCCGGCGGTTAGCAGCAGCCCTGCGAAGACGAGTGCGTACGAGTCGACTATCCACTGCAACTCACTCGACGTCGCGTCCAGCTCGCGCGCGAGAGTCGGCAGCGCGACGTTCATCACCGTATTGCCGACCACCACCATCACCAGGCTGAGAGTGAGAACCGCGAGGGTCCACCAACGCCTGTCGTAGACGCCGTTATCCATAGGCTCCTCTCGAACGTACCCGCTGTTACCCATGCCGCTTAGACTCGTCAACAGTCACGTCGTCGACTTATTTCCGCCCTAGATGAGAGCTGCACCCAAGGTCAAATTCTTCAAGTCGCAGACCGAGTTCAGGACCTGGCTCGAGAAGAATCACGCCCGGGCACCGGAGCTGTGGGTCGGCTTCTACAAGAGGGGCTCCGGCAAGGTCGGAATCAATTTTCGCCAAGCTTTGGATGAAGCCCTCTGTTGGGGCTGGATCGACGGGGTCCGGAAAGGCATAGACGACCTCAGCTACACGAATCGCTTTACTCCGCGAAAGACCAAGAGCAATTGGAGCCTTGTGAACATCGAACGCGCTCGTGAGCTGAGGAAGCGGGGCCTGATGACGCCTGCCGGCCTGAAGGCCTTCGATAAACGGGACGAAGAGAAGGCCAGAAGGTACTCGTACGAACAGGAGTTCCCCAAACTCGATCGCACCTACGAGAGAAGGTTCATAGCGAACAAGCGAGCTTGGGAGTTCTTCCAAGCGCAGCCGCCGGGGTACAAGCGAACTGCCACGTGGTGGGTCATGAGTGCGAAGAGGGAAGAGACTCGATTGAGACGACTTGCGACTCTCATCGAAGATTCGAAGAACGAGCTCAGGCTCGCCATGCTCAGGCCACCGTCGGACGGCCGAAGAGACTCTCGCTCGAGGTGATTCGAGCCGGGCGTGTGATCCCTTAGCGACGCGGCTCGGACAGCACTGCTCCCAGGGCTTCAAGGCTCGCCACGTTATGCCCGGGAAGGAACAGGTCGACGTGCGGAAGGGCCGCACTCATCCCGCGCGCAAGTGGCTCATAAAGGGGGCTGCCCTTGAGCGGGTTGACCCACAACACCCGATGGGCGAGGCGCCCCAGCCTGCTCATCTCGGCCGCCAACATGTCTGGATCGCCTCGCTCGAGTCCGTCGGAGCACAGCACGACCACGGCTCCGCGGATGAAACCGTGTTGGCCGTAACGGTTCAGCAGCTCGTGGAGCGATTCGCCGATGCGGGTACCGCCCTCCCAGTCCTGGACGATCTCCGCGATGTCCTTGAGTGCGCGATTTGGGTCCTTGGTCCTCAGCGACCTGGTGACGCGCGTCAGCCGAGTACCAAAGCAAAACACCTCGACCCGCTGACCGACCGCCATGGCCGCGAAGCCGAACTGCATGAGCGCGCGGGAATAGGGCGACATCGAGCCCGAGACGTCGAGGATCAGCACCAACGGCCGCATCTTGGAGCGCCGCCGCCTCCAGGCTCTCTGGAAAGGCTCGCCTTGAGTCCGAAGCGAGTAGCGAAGGGTACGGCGCAGGTCGAAGCGGCTTCCTTTTGACGATGGTCGCAGCCGCCGGTCCCACCGCACGGGAAGGCTCACAGCCAACCGGCGGATCAAAGCGGCGGCGGAAGCCCGCTCCTCGTCCGAGAGATCCTCGAACGACTTGTTGCGCAAGACCTCCGTGTTGCCGGCGATGATGTCGACCGCCATCTCCCCCTCGATCTCGTCGTCCATCTCGACCAGGTTCCAGGCCCGGGCAACGGCCTCCAGCTCCTCGGGCATCTCTGCCTCCACCTCGGGCGGGCTCTCCGAAGCATCGGGAGCAAGCGACGCGCTCATCTCCTCCCTCGGCGACGAGCCGAAATATGAATCGAAGGCGTTCTCGAAGACATCCAGGTGCTGCTTGCTCGAGATCAGGGTCGAACGCGCCGCCCAGTACAGGTTCTCCTTGGTGATCGGCCTAAGGACTGCCACCGCGCGGCAAAAGGAAAGGATCCGTCCTGTTCCCACCGACAACCCTCGCGCCCGCAGCAAGCGTCCGAAGCCGACCAGCCGCTCCAGCTCGCGGGTCACTCCTCCCCCACGACCTCAGAGAGTCGTGAGCGAACCAATTCCTCGTCGTCGTGATCCTTGATGACTACTCCGAGGGTGCCGGCAGCAGCCTCGCCGTCCACCTCTGCGACCCCGAGAAAGTTGAGCGCGTTCGCCCAATCGATCGTCTCTGCTACACCCGGGCGTTTCGCGAGGTCCATCCGCCTGAGGACACCCACCATGCGGGCGACCTCGTGTGCGAGGGTCTCGGGAACCTCCGGAGCACGCACGCGCACTATGTCCACTTCCAGCTCGAGTGAGGGGTGATCGATCCAGTGGTAGAGACACCGGCGCTTCAGCGCGTCGTGGAGCTCGCGCGTACGGTTGGAGGTAATCACGACTGCCGGAGGTCGAGCTGCAGCGATCCTCCCGATCTCTGGGATGGACACGGCGAACTCCGACAGCACCTCGAGGAGGAACGCCTCGAACTCGTCGTCGGCGCGATCGAGCTCGTCTATCAAAAGGACCGCATCTGAACCGGTCTTGATTGCCGCGAGCAGCGGCCGCTCCACAAGGAACTCCACACCGAATAGATCCTTGACGGCATCGACGTGGAACTCGGGAGCGCGTGCTGCGATGAGCTGGCGCGAGTAGTCCCACTCATACAGCGCCTGGCTTGCGTCGATCCCCTCATAGCACTGCAGGCGGATCAACTCCCGCCCGAGGGCGGGTGCAAGCACCTTAGCGACCTCCGTCTTGCCGACCCCCGCCTCGCCCTCGAGCAACAGGGGCTTGTCGAGCGCGAGCGCCAAATGGATGACGGTGGCGAGACCTCTGTCGGCGAGGTACGCCTCGGCGCGTAGGGCCCCCTGGACCTCGTCCGGCGACCCCCAGGAAACCTCACTCACGGGGAGCCGCCCCGGGGGCCGGGGAGACTCAGCGAGACATGGCCTCCTCGAGCGCCCTGCGCGTGAGCACCTTCACCAGCTCCTTGCGGTACTCGGCGCCGCCCATGGGATCGCTCGGAGGGCTGGTGTCGCGAGCGGCCTCCTGTGCTGCAGACGCGATATCCGCGCCCGAGGCGAGCGCCTGCTCCACCGCGGTCGCTCGCAACGGTGTCTCGCCCATGGTGGTCAGGCCCACCCGTGCGCTCTCGAGGCTCCCGTTCGATCTCCTTACGACGGCGGCCACCCCGACAACCGCCCAATCCTGCGCTCGCGCGTGGAACTTCTGATACGACCATCCCGCTCCCTCAAGCTTGGGAACCCTTATCTCAGTCAGTATCTCCTGTGGAGAAAGATCTACCTCGAACAGACTCTTGAAGAAGTCGCCGGCCGCAACCACGCGGTCGCCCTGAGGTCCATGCGCTACGAACTCGGCGTCGATCGTCAACAGGACGCTTGGCAGATCGGACGCAGGATCACCGTGGGCCACCGATCCTCCGATCGTCCCCAGGTGACGGACCTGGGGGTCCCCCACCTCGCCAGCGGCGTGAGCCACGAGGGGACAGTGTTGACGCAACACGTCGTCGAAGTGCACGTCCTCGTGACAGGTGAGCGCTCCGATGGCGATCGCGTCGCCGTCTTCCCTGACATAGGAGAGATCGGAGAGCCGGCCGATGTCGACGAGCGCGGAGGGTTGGGCCAGCCGGAGCTTCATCAGGGGCAGAAGTGAGTGACCGCCGGCGAGCAACTTCGCGTCTTCTCCGAACCGCCCGAGAAGCTCCACCGCGTGGTCCGCGGAATCGGCTACTTCGTATTCGAACGCTGCGGGGATCATGCTCCACCTCCTTGGGCCCGTTGTATGGCCCGCCACACGCGCTCCGGAGTAGCCGGCATGTCGATATGCGTTACCCCTAGGAGCTGCAGAGCATCGATGACCGCGTTGATCACCGCCGGAGGGGCGGCGATCGTGCCTGCCTCGCCTATCCCCTTCACCCCGAGTGGGTTGGTCGAGGATGGAGTCACCGTGCTGCTCAGCGTGAGCGACGGCAGCTCCGCCGCCGACGGCACCCTGTAGTTGGCGAGGGAGCTCGTCATCAGCACGCCGTTCTCGTCGTACACGGCCTCCTCGTAGAGCGCCTCGGCGATGCCCTGCGCCACGCCGCCGTGGACCTGGCCCTCGACGATCATCGGGTTGATGACGGTGCCGCAGTCGTCGACCGCGACATATCTCACGATCTCCGTCTCGCCGGTCTCGGTATCGACCTCGACGACGCAGATGTGGCTGCCCGAGGGGTACGTGAAGTTCGGGGGATCGAAGACGTAGGTCGCCTCCAGCCCCGGCTCCGTGCCTTCAGGGAGGTTGTGAGCCGTCCATGCCGAGAATGCGATCTCCCCAATGGCTTTGGCCTTGTCGGGAGCTCCCTTGACGGCGAACTTGCCCTCTGAGAACTCGAGATCCTCTTCCGCTACCTCCAATTCGTGCGCGGCGATCTTGCGCGCTTTGTCGAGGATCTTCTCGGCAGCGAAGTGGATCGCCACACCTCCGACGGACACGCTTCTGCTGCCGTAGGTGTCCATGCCGAGCGGCGAGACCGCAGTGTCACCGTGCAACACCTCGATGTCCTCGAACGATACGCCGAGCTCGTCGGCAAGGATCTGCGACCACGTCGTCTCGTGACCTTGACCGTGCGGCGAGGTACCGGTCAGCAGTGTGACCTTGCCCGTTGGGTGGCAGCGGATCGTCGCCGAGTCCCACCCCCCAGCGGCGTACCGTACCGATGCGAGAACTTGAGAGGGAGCGAGGCCGCACATCTCGATGTACGAGGAGAGCCCGATCCCGATCTGCTTGGTGTCGTTGTCCTCGCGGTGCGTCGCCTGCTCTTTGCGAACTTGCTCGTATCCCGCAAGCTCGACCGCCTTGTCCAGGGCGGCCTCATAGTTGCCCGAATCGAATGACAGTCCTCCAGCGGTCGGGGTGGGCTCGTCGAACGGGGGCAGGAAGTTCATCCTTCGCACCTCTACCGGGTCCTTGCCCACCCTGCGCGCGAGTGCATCCATGATGCGCTCGACCGCGTAGGTCGCCTCGGGTCGTCCCGCGCCCCGATAAGCATCCGTCGGCGTCTTGTTTGTGAAGACACCTATGAACTCCACCGAGTAGCAATCCGCGGCGTAGGGCCCCGCCCACAGGAAAGCTCCCAGGATCGGGATACCGGGAGTGACCAGCATGAGGTACGCGCCCATGTCTGCCAACGTGCTCGCTCGTACGCCGAGCAGCTTGCCCTCTTCGGTGGCCGCGACCTCGATGTCCTGGATGACGCCGCGGCCGTGGTGAGTGGCCAGGTAGTTCTCAGAACGTTCCTCCACCCATTTCACCGGCAGGCCGAGCTTCCTGGCGACCACGAGGCATATCGCCTCCTCCGCGTAGACCTGCAACTTCGAGCCGAACCCGCCTCCCACCTCCGGCGCGATGACGCGCAGCTTCGTCTCCGGGATCCCGCAGGTGAGGCTCAGGGTGACCTTGGCGATGTGGGGCACCTGCGTCGCCGACCACATCGTGAACTCGCCCTGCGAAGGCAGCGGTTGCACGACTATGGCGCGCGGCTCGATCGCGTTTGGGATGAGCCTCGGGTGGACGTACCGCTCCTTGACCACCACAGGGGCCTTGGAGAAGACCTCGTCCACCTCTCCGTTGACGAGCGGCCACGTGTAGCACTTGTTCGTGCCGAACTCCTCGTGTACCAGCGGAGCGCCATCCTTCAGGGCCTCTTCCATGTCCACCACCGGATCGAGAGGCTCGTAGTCGACGTCCACGGCTTCGGCCGCATCCTGAGCGTGAGCCCGAGAGTCGGCGACGACGACGGCAACCGCATCGCCCGCGTATCGAGCCTTGTCTGTGGCGACCGGAAAGTGACTGGGATTGTTGATGTCCTCGGTCACCGGCCAGGCCATGGGAAGTGGCCCTGCCCATTCGGCCGCGAGCTCCTCTCCAGAGAAAACCGCCACGACGTTGGGCATGTCCTTCGCTCTGGAGGTATCGACTCGGTTGATTCGAGCGTGAGCGAACGGGCTTCTGACCACCGCGACCCAGACCATCCCGGGGACGACAATGTCCTCCGTGTAGGTCGCCTGACCGGTAAGGAGCTCCGGATCCTCTTTGCGGAGGAGGCCTCCGCCGACGTAGCGCTGAGCTTCTTCGGCTTTCGTTGCCATGTTCCCCCCTATGCGCTCGCCGGCGACCGCATCTGCTCGGCCGCCTCCGTGATGGCCTTGATGATGTTTTGGTATCCGGTGCAGCGGCAGAGATTTCCCTCGAGACCCAACCTGATGTCCTCTTCGTCCATCGACGCACCGCTCTCGATGAGGCTCAGAGCCGCCATGATCATCCCCGGAGTGCAGTAACCGCACTGGAGGCCGTGGTTAGTATGGAATGCCTCTTGCAGAGGATGCATCTGGCCGTTCTGCGCGAGACCTTCAATCGTGGTTACGTCGCGCCCGTCTGCCTGAACGGCCAGCACCGTGCATGACTTCACCGACTTCCCGTCCATCAGGACGGTGCAGGCGCCACACGAGGTTGTGTCGCAACCCACGTTCGTTCCCGTCAGTCTCAGGGCCTCCCTCACGAAGTAGACGAGAAGCTGGCGGGGCTCAACCTCCGCCTCGTGACGAACGCCGTTGACCGTGACTGCGATCTGCCTCAACACGACCTCCTCTCTGTGGCGGGCGAGGGAGGAGACGGCTCCGACATCCGGATCCCGGCAATAGGGAACATCCGTCGTCTCGAACCTGTGTCATCCGGCCCCACCCGGCAGAAGCCGATCTTGAACCGCATAAGTGCAGCCAAAATAGAATAGTTACTCCCAGCTCACTAAGAAAGGGGCCAGACGTGCTTATCGAGAACTCATTCGACGTTTCGGCCCCGATCGATCATGTGTGGTCCTACTTGCAGGACATCGAAAAGGTGGTCCCGTGCATGCCGGGGGCCGAGCTGACCGAGACGATCGACGAAAGCAATTGGAGGGGAAAGGTAACGATCAAGCTGGGCCCCGTTTCCATGGCGTTCGCCGGAAAGGTCACCTTGGAGGAGCTCGACGAGGTCGGGCACCGGGCCGTATTGAAAGCCTCGGGCATGGAGCAGCGAGGAAAGGGGGCGGCCTCGGCCACGATCACCTCTACGCTAGAACCGGGCACCGAAGGCACTCGGGTCCAAATCGTCCAGGACTTGAAGGTGTCGGGGCAGGCCGCGCAGTTCAGTCGAGGGATGATGCAAGACGTCTCGAACAAGCTGACCCAGCAGTTCGCAGACTGTCTTCAGGAGAACATGCAAGCCGAGGAGGAGGCGGGGACCGGAGCCGAACCCGCGCCTATGGTGGCCGCCAACCCCGTAAGGGGGGTCCGCCTGGGACTGGGTGCGCTCTGGCGAGCCATCGTGCGCTTCTTCGGCCGGCTCCTCGGGCGCTCGCGGGGGTGATCTCGGGCGTCGTCCTCGCGGCCGGTACCTCGTCCCGCCTCGGACGGCCTAAGCAGCTACTCGAGCTGGAGGGCCGCCCCTTGCTGCAGCACGTCGTCGACGCGGCGGCAGCCTCGGGACTTGACGAGGTGGTCGTCGTCCTCGGCCACGAGTCCGAGCGCATCGCCTCGGCCCTGACCCTGCCGCCGAAGACGCGACTCGTGGTCAATCGCGACTACCAGGACGGCCAGTCCACGTCCCTTCGCACGGGTCTGAGCTCGATCGACGCCAGGGCAGACGCCGCGGCCATCCTGCTCGGTGACCAGCCCCGGCTAACGCCTGCGGCAATTCGCAAAGTGGTCGATGCCTTCCGGGCGAGCGAAGCTCCGATAATGCGTGCGCTCTGGCACGGCACGCCGGGTCATCCGGTCGTGCTGGCCCGGTCCGAGTGGGAGTCCATCGGGAAGCTGAGGGGAGACAAGGGCGCCCGCGACCTCGTTGCCGCCTCCGACAGGGTGGACGTGATCGAGATGAGCGAGCCTCCCGTCGAGGACGTGGATACCTGGGAGCAATATGAGACGCTTCGCGGCCAAGGTCTCTAGCAGCTACATCGAGATCCCCAGTGAGCTCGCCGAGGTATGGGAGCGCTAGAGGGGGAACCGTAGCGGCAGTTAGCGCGATGCTTATGGCATGAGTGGGATCGGCTGGAGAGACGAGGGCCCTGAGCATCTCGATGTATACGCACCGGCGGTGGATGAGCGATGAGGGACGTGCTGGACCAGCTCGAGCGGTGGACCTCGAATGGCAAGCGAGTGGCGGTCGCGACTGTAGTCCGCACCGAACGCTCCGCTCCTCGCGATCCGGGCGCCGTGATGGCTATCTCGGAGGACGGAGAGGTCGTCGGTTCCGTCTCCGGGGGGTGCGTCGAACCGGCCGTCTACCAGGAGGCGACGGAAGTCATCGAGACCGGGCAGCCCAAGTTGCTTACGTACGGCATTGCGGACGACCAGGCATTCGAGGTCGGTCTTACCTGCGGTGGGACGATCCACGTCTTCGTGGAGCGTCTGGACTGGTAGATGGGAGAGCTGTTCAAAGAGCTTGCCAGGGCAGTTCGCGATAATCGTCCCGTCGCCCTCGTCACCGCCGTGCGAGGACCGAACGCGGGAGCCAAGCTCCTCATCAACGAGAGCGGCGCGCTCGGCACGTTGGGGAACGCCAATCTCGACCGCGCCGCGTCGACGGACGCTGCCGCCATGCTCGAGCTGGGCCTGACCGGAACTCGAACGTACGGATCCGCCGGTGAACACCGGCCGGAAGAGGTCGAGCTGTTCATCGAATCCTTCGCTCCCCCTCCGCGTATGTATGTGTTCGGCGCGATCGATTTCGCCGCCGCCGTCGCTCGTATCGGAAAACTCCTTGGTTATCGAGTGACGGTATGTGACCCGCGCGAGAAGTTCGCGACGAAGACGAGATTCCCAGAAGCAGACGAAGTCGTCGTGCGCTGGCCCCACGAGTTCCTGGCCGAGGCGGAGGTCGATCGCCGCACGGTCATCTGCGCGCTGACCCACGACCCGAAGTTCGACGTCCCCCTATTGAAGGCCGCTCTCGCGACCTCCGCCGGCTACATCGGCGCGATGGGAAGCCGCCGCACGCACGCCAAACGGTCGCAGCAGCTGTTGGAGGAGGGCGTGCCCGAGAAACAGCTCGCTCGCATCTCCGGCCCGATCGGCCTGGACATCGGGGCCCGAACGCCGGAGGAGGTCGCCGTGGCGATCGCCGGAGAGATCATCTCGCTCAAGACGGGCGGGTCGGCAGACAGGTTGGTGGAGACCGAGGGCCCGGTACACCGAGGCCAGGAGCAACCCGCCTGAATCGACGTGGACACGATCGACCGGCTGAGGGCGTGGTCGTACGCACGGCAGCGGCTCGGCGATCCTGCCGGAACCGCTGAGCAGGCGTTGCGCGCGGTCGTTGCCGTCTACGCCACCCATCCCACCGCTCCCCTTGCCCTCTGGGCTCGGACGCGCTCGTTCACGGCCACCCGCTATCGGCGGATCGACAGCGCTCGCAAGGGCCTTCGCATCCCCTGCATGCGGCGCACGGTGTTCCTGGTCCCTCGGAAGCACGCGGCGCACGTCTTCACCGCGGTGCGCGCCTCGCCCGCCCACGCCCAGCGGCCGTTGAAGCGCCACGGAATCTCCACCCGGGCCTACGAAGGGTTAGCGAAGCGGATACTGGCTGCGGCCGAAGAACCCCTCCCAACGCGCGCACTCGAGGACGCGGCGGGTATCAAGGCCGGCAAGCTCGCAGCCGTCTTACGCTGCCTTCGCTATGAGGGACGCCTCCTCACCCTTGCCGGGGACAGCTTGCACATGTCCCCGCACCGTTACGTCGCCACCTCCGCGTGGATCCCCGAGGGGCTCGAAGCTGGCGATGCGGCCGACGCACTCGCGTGGCTCGCGAGCGAGTACCTCCGCGCGTACGGGCCCGCGCGGAGCGCGGACTTCGCGTGGTGGACGGGAGTAACCAAGAAGGCTGCGGGGAAGGCACTCGAGCCGCACGACACGGTGAACGTCGGCGACGGGCTGATGCTCCTCGCGAAGGACGAGCCTGCCTTCGCTCGGGTGAAACGGCTCCGCGCCGAGGTCGCCCTGCTCCCGAAGTGGGACGCCTACACGATGGGCCACGCTCCAGACGGCCGACGACGGTTCGTTCATCCCGACGTCCAGCCCCGCGTCTATACGCCACTCGCCGTCGGCTTGCCTGGAGACGGTAACCCGGTCGCGCTCGTCGACGGCGAAGCGGTCGCCACGTGGACCTACACCCAAAAGGACGGCGCCGCCGTCCAGCTCTTCGACACCCTGGGCCCCAAGACGCGCAGGCGCATCGACGAGAAGCTCGACGCGGTCGCCGGTCTGCTCACCTCCTAGCTGCGGGGCTAGGTTAGGTCTACGACAAGATGGATGGGGAAAGGAGCGGAGACCGATCCATGAGCCGCAGGATGACCATCGAGCACAGGGACGCACTGATCTACATGCTCAGCGAAGCGGCCGAGCTCGAGCACGGGATCATGTGTCAGTACCTCTTCGCCGCCTTTTCTTTGAAGACGAGCACGGAGGAAGGGGTCGACGAACGACAGCTGCGGGCGATCGACAAGTGGAGAAAGATCGTATTCCGCGTAGCGGCCGAAGAGATGCTCCACCTCGCGCTCGCCAACAACCTCCTCTCCGCCATCGGCGCGGCACCGCGGGTCGGCCGGCCAAACCTCCCACACGCGGGGCGCTACTACCCTCCCGGGGTACAGCTCGCGCTCGTTCCGTTCAGTGAGCGCGCGCTCCGACATTTCCTCTACCTGGAGAGACCCGAAGGCATCAACCTTCAGGACGCCGAGGGCTTCGAGGCGTTGAGAGAGGCCGAACCGCTAATGAGCGAGCGCAGCATCGTTCCTCGCCCGCAACATTTTGCAACTGTAGGTGAGCTGTACCGGGCCATCGAGGACGGGTTCGACAATCTCGTCGATTACTACGGAGAAAGGTGGCTGTTCATTGGGCCGCGGCGTGCACAGGCCACTGCCGAGAACTTCTGGTGGCCCGAGCTCATTCCCGTCACCGACCTCGAATCGGCCAAGAAGGCGATCGCGACGATTGTCGAGCAAGGCGAGGGAGCGCGGGGTCACTGGCGGGATGCGCACTACGGGAGGTTCCTGGAGGTTCTCGGCGAGTACCTGACCTTGAGGCGCGCGCATCCCACGTTCCAGCCGGCCCGATCTGTGCTGGCGGCATGCGTACGGGAGCCCGTCGACGCGGCCGCGGTCCCGTTGGTCTCGGACCCGCTTACGGCGCGTGTGCTCGACGCCTTCAACGTTGCCTACGAAGTCATTCTGTACGCTCTCGGGCGCTTCTTCGGTCACGTGCACGAGACCGAGAAGCAGCATCAGACCCTCGCCGACGTCGCGGTCGAGCTGATGGTCGGCGTGCTCAAACCACTAGGGGAGATGGTGACCACACTGCCGGTTGGACCCGAGTACCCGGGCATGACCGCCGGACCGTCCTTCGAGGTCTTCTACCGCAGCGGTTATCTGCTGCCCCATACCGAAGCGGCCTGGGTTCTATTGCACGAGCGTCTGCTCGAGCTATATGGCTTTCTCATGGCGACCCTCACACAAGCGGGCGCCCCGCAGGGCCTCGCCGAGGTCGGAGACGCGCTCCTCGAGCTGGCACAGAAGCTCGCGGCCGAAATGGAAGGGTTGGGAGAGCGCCGGATTAGGGTGCCGCCCTCGTGGGGGCTGGGTGCGGTTCAGCCCGAGGGTACGACGGTTGATCGAGCTCAGCCTGCCTCGCAAGACTCGACTGCTGAGTCCCCCACCGACCGCGCGCCGCAACCGGAAGCAAGAGCTAGCTTCGTAACGGTTGGACGAGCGGACGACGTGCCCGAGGGCGAGATGCGGATGTTCGAGGTAGGCCGGCAGAGGATCGCCGTAGCGAATTCTGGAGGGAGCCTTTACGCGTTCGGTGACGTGTGCAAGCACCGAGGTTGTCCGTTACACGAGGGTCGGCTCGAGGGAACGACGGTTACGTGCCCGTGCCACGGAAGCCGGTTCGATGTCAGAACGGGCCAGGTCATGTCCGGTCCCGCAACCGAGCCGGAGCCGGTCTTCGAGACGTCGCTCGAGGGCGGCGACCTTAAGATCAGGATCTGAGGTGAACCGCTAGGTCGCGGGCTATCGGACGACATGGTGACGTCATTCGCATTTATGCGCTTGATCGTCAAGAGTGGCTTAAGCGAGGGACTAACGAGCTCTCGACCGATGGTTAGGCGCGTATGCTGCTATGCGCATCCAATTATCCACGGACTAGTTTCGGATTGGGAGGTGTGATTGTGTGCCTAACTTGTGGTTGCCTGCTACCGCACGAAGACCACGGCAATCCCGACTACCTGACGATCGAGGGCCTCGAGAAGAGCGCGAAGCTCGATAACCTCAGCCTCGACGAGGCCGTCCAGACTCTGATCAAGACCGTAGATGTTGCCAAGGAGGAGCCGGAACACCAGCATCGTTAGCGCTCCCAGGGTCGCCATAAGGACGAGGAGCCTTCACGCCTTTACGAGTCGCTCGATAGCGGCGGTCGCCTCGCCCACCATGTCTTTCCCGTCTTCCGTCTCCTTCGCGACGCAGTGACGAATGTGGTCATCGAGCAAGCCCACCGCGACCTTCTTCAAGGCGTTGGATGCCGCGGTGATCTGAGTGAGGATGTCTATACAGTAGGCATCGTCCTCCACCATTCGCTGGAGGCCGCGCACCTGCCCCTCGATCCGGCGAAGTCGAGCTAACAGGTCCTCTTTGTCGTCGTAGTAGCCCCTCATGGGTCCTCCTTCTTGGTGCGTTTGCCCCAAGCTACCCTAGGGGGGTATGGTAGTCAAGACACGGCTCAAGGAGGACGGGATGACCATGACCGAGCGTGAGTTGGACCACCAGCACGGCCACGACGGTGCGCACGAAGCCGGAGACCATCACGCCCACCACGAGTCGATGTTCCGGGACCGCTTCTGGGTCACGGTGGCGCTCAGCGTCCCCGTCATCTTCTTCAGCGAGATGTTCCAGGAGCTGCTCGGCTACAGCGCGCCGGACTTTCCGGGTAGCACGCTGATCCCGCCGGTGCTGGGGACGGCCATATTCGTCTACGGCGGCTGGCCCTTTTTGCAAGGTGCCTTTGACGAAGCGCGTACCCGCCAGCCGGGGATGATGCTTCTTATCGGACTGGCGATCACGGTTGCGTTCGCAGCGAGCGCTGCAACCGAGTTCGGCGCCTTCGACCTTGATTTCTGGTGGGAGCTCGCGGCTTTGATCGCCATCATGCTGCTGGGGCACTGGCAGGAGATGAAGGCGATCGGCCAAGCCAGAGGTGCTCTCTCTGCCCTCGCCGAGCTACTTCCCGACGAAGCCGAGCGAGTCACACCTGACGGAACCGAGACGGTCTCGTTGTCTGCTCTCGGTGAGGGCGACGTCGTCCTGGTGCGGCCGGGGGCGCGAGTTCCCGCCGACGGAGAGGTCATCGAGGGCACGGCAGACGTCGACGAGTCGATGCTGACCGGCGAATCGCGGCCGGTGCCCAAGACAAGTGGCGACCGGGTCGTCGCCGGATCGGTCGTGACCGATTCATCGGTACGTGTGCGTATCGACGCGGTCGGCGAGCACACCGCGCTGGCGGGCATCCAGCGACTGGTCGAACAGGCACAGTCTTCTCACTCCAGAGCTCAGGCGCTCGCGGATCGCGCGGCCGCCTTCCTCTTCTACGTGGCGGCGGGCGCAGGTTTGATCACCTACATTGCATGGGCGCTGGTCGGCGAGTCGCGCGGTGCAGTCGAGCGAACCGTCACCGTGCTGGTCATCGCCTGTCCTCACGCGCTGGGCTTGGCGATCCCACTCGTCATTTCGATCTCCACCGCACTGTCGGCCCGAAACGGGATCCTGATCAAGGACAGGCTCGCCCTCGAGCGAATGCGCGATGTCGATGTGGTTCTGTTCGATAAGACCGGAACGCTTACGGCCGCACAGCACGTCGTGACCGATATGTTCGCTGCGAGCGGCGGCCGAGATGAACTGCTCCGGCTGGCGGCGGCCGTCGAATCCGACAGCGAGCACCCGCTCGCGCGCGCCATCGTCACAGCGGCGAAGGAGGCCGGTGATGTGCCTCCTGCGAGCGACTTCCACTCGATGACGGGGCGTGGTGTAGAGGCCGTGGTGGCCGGAAGGACGCTCGCGGTAGGGGGGCCGAAGCTCCTGCGAGAGCGCAACGTAGAGCTCACCGACGACCTCGAGAGCGCAGTAGCCGATTGGGAAAAGCGAGGTGCGGCGGTGCTGTTTCTCCTCGAGGACGCCGACGCCCTGGGAGCGCTGGCGCTCGAGGACCGAGTCCGATCGGAGTCGCACGAGGCGGTACGAATACTGCACGACCTCGGGATCAAGGTCGCGATGATCACCGGCGACGCCAAGCAAGTCGCCGCAGCCGTTGCGGAAGAGCTTGGCATCGACGAGTTCTTCGCCGAGGTGCTGCCGGAGGACAAGGACGCGGCCGTCACCGATCTACAGGAGCGAGGTCACACAGTCGCGATGGTGGGTGATGGCGTGAACGATGCACCCGCTCTCGCTCGCGCCGACGTGGGGATCGCGATCGGCGCCGGGACCGACGTCGCCATCGAATCGGCCGGCGTGATCCTTGCCTCAGACGACCCGCGCGCGGTCCTCGGCGTGATCAAGCTGTCCAAGGCCTCCTACCGCAAGATGGTGCAGAACCTGGTCTGGGCGACCGGCTACAACGCGTTCGCGATTCCCCTCGCGGCGGGGGTGCTCGCGTGGGCCGGAATCACGCTCGCGCCCGCGCTCGGCGCGATCCTGATGTCGTTGTCGACCATCGTGGTCGCGCTCAACGCGCAACTGCTGCGCCGACTCGATCTGAGCCTGACCGAAACAGGACGATGAGCGGGATCCGCACTCGAGTTTGAGACCAGCTCCCCTTCGTTGGGACCCACCAGGCGGCCATTCGTTCGTTCATTCATGGCCGGACCAATTCATGACATTCCTCGCTTGTAGCTCAGGGCCGAATTGGTCCTTACAGGCTATAGCTCACGATGCATCAAACGAATACGTTGTCGGTAAATGAGACATCGTCTGGACATCCCTGTCTCATCTCGTTCTTCACATCAGAGGGGGGCAACTAAGATGAGACGGTTCGCGACCGTAGCGGTCTTGGGGTTGACGCTCGTAGCCATGTCGATCGTCGGCGCGTCGCAGGCGGCTCCCAAAGGGCGGTTCGCTTTTCAGGCTGACCCCGGACGCCCCGGGCTCTCCGGCGTGGCCGACCCCACGGTCCTTACCGGAACCGAAGGCGTCACGGCTTCTGCTTCGGTTGCCCGCGTCCAGGCGGCGGCGAGATCGGACGACATCCAGGCCAACGGGGACAACAAGGCGAGAGCCGATCGGCGGTTCGGCAGCGGGGAGGGCCTTCCCGCCAACGAGACCTCCATCGCCATCAATCCCACCGACCAGAGAAACGTGATCGGGGGAGCGAACGACTACGAGCCGGGCGTGGACTCGGTTATGGGCATCTACACGTCGTTCAACGGGGGCCGCACCTGGCCCTGGAGCCGCCACGCGAGGCAGATCATCACCGAGTCCCGCAAGATGCTGGGGTCGGGTGATCCCGTCATCGCCTTCGACAGCGAAGGTGTCGCCTATGCCACGTTCATCGCGTTCGGACGGGATGACTGCGATTCCTACATCGCCGTGATCCGATCCGAGGACAAGGGCGTGACCTGGACGGTGCCCGTCGATGCGGAATCACCGGGGACCGGGTTCCAGGTCGGCGACGGAATCACCGTTCACAACGGCGGGCCGGACGACTGCCAGATCTTCCACGACAAGGAATGGATGACGACGGGACCTCGTCCGGACGGTGTGCCGCTGGTGGAAGGGACCGACCCGGATCACACCAGTCCCGACCGGCTGTACGTCACCTGGACCAGGTTCGACTTCGCTCCTGCCGGCGACACCTTCGTCGAGGCGCCGATCTACCTCGCCTACTCGGACGATCAGGGCAGGCACTGGTCGCCGGAGCAGGAGATCTCCGGCTCCAACGAGGAGTTCTGCCAGCCCCAGTTCGGCGACATCGACCCGCCCGCGTGCGACGAGAACCAGTTCTCGGTCCCGGTCGTAGACCCCAGGGACGGCACGCTTCACGTGGCGTTCGAGAACTTCAACATGGTGTGCTGCGAGTTCAACCAGTACATGATCGTTCGCTCGGACGACGGTGGTCAGACGTTCTCCGACCCCGTCCGCATCACCGAGGTCGCCGACGGGCCGGACAAGTACCCCATCTGCGAGGGAAGCCAGGTCCTCGACGACATGTGCGCGAGGGTGAACGCTGCCGGGAACATCGACATCGACCCCCGGAACGGCACCCTGTACCTCGCCTTCGCCGACAACCGGAACGGGACGGCCACCGACACGGATACGGACGTCCTGATCTCCAAGTCGACCGACGGTGGGGCGACCTGGAGCCCGGTCCAGCAGATCACCACGACCGAGGACGACCAGTTCTTCCCGTGGCTGTCCGTGGCCCCCAACGGGATCGTGGCGGTGACGTACTTCGACCGGCAGTTCAGCGATCCACTGATCGACACGTCTCTGGCGGTATCGAGGAACGCAGGGAGAAGGTGGTCCCTCAGGCGGGTAAGCGAGGTCTCGTGGGATCCCAACCTGGCGTTCAGGCTCGGCATCTTCATCGGGGACTACAACGGCCTGGACACGACCAGGACGACCGCGATCCCGTTCTGGACGGACGCGCGGTTCGCCGAGCCCAACGTTGAAGGCAACAACCCACAGCACCAGCAATCCGACGTCATGGTGGACGTCGAGCAGTTGCGCAGAAGAAGATAGGCAAGGAAGCGATCGGTCTCGGTGCGGAGGCTGAGAGCTGCGCTGGCTCAGGCCCCGAACCGTTCAGTCTTTGTGCGGGAATGAATGGTGTTCGTGCGCCACGAGCCACTGCCCGCTTTCCTTCCGCAGCCCGATAGTGAGGCGCAGCCGGTTCTCAGGATCCCTACTCAGTTCCTCTTGAGTTCCGCAGCGCAGTAACGCGTACGCAAAGGCGACATCCTCGCCGGCGGTGACGTCGAGCGAGACGATCTCGAAAGAAGCGCCCTTCTCTTGCCACGTGAAGAAGGGCGGCCACGTCTCACGATACGCGTCAATGCCCCTCACGCCGTCGCTGGGTGGAGGGACATCGAACATCACGATGTCGTCAGCGTGATCGGCCAGGACGCCTTCCATATCGCCTTTGTGCACCGCCCTCGCCCAACTCTCAATCAGCGCTCGGATATGCGACTCATCGTCAGTCATGGCTTCCTCCCTCCTAGGCGCTACTCGAACCTGAAGCGCGTGGCGTTCTCGGTGAAGCTCGTCCACGCGAGGACGCGGCGCGGCCGTAGGACCGAGACGCCACCCATGTAGACGCTCGGCTCGAGACGGCCATACTGCGGGTACTTGGCGAACGACTCATCGGAGAGACGCGCTGCCATCTCCTCCGTGGGCTTCTCGATCTCGACTGCGCCCTCGGCGATGATCGCCTCCTGACCGTCGCCGATGTGCACCACGACGTGAGGATTGTGAGTGATGTTGCGGTAGTGCACGGTCTCCGGACTGCCCCCGTAGTAGAGGCCGCCGTCGAGCCACGTACCGTCGCGCGGGATGACATGTGGGCGCCCGTCGGGCCTGGTGCTCGCGATCCAGTACACGGTCGCGCTCTCGAGCCTGCGCTCGACATCGGCCCACTCGAGGCGTTGCGTCGGGTTCCCGTACTCGGGCGGGATGTCGGGCTTCTCGACAACCGGCTCCGTCACGTTGGCCTCCCTTCCTTAAGTTGTGTGGCGAGAACGTACGTCACGATCAGACCCGTGGTCGGCCTGGACGACTGCGCGGTATCACCTCACGACATCGAACCGGAGGTGCGTCGCGCTCGAGGTCAAGATCGATCTTGTTCTCCGAAGTTCGATTCGCTCAGTCCCCAGATCCTCGAACAGACGGACCCGCCATGATGCCTCCTTGTTCGATCCTGTTGGACGACGTATAGACCTTGCCACCCGGCGAAACTGATCGGTAGGTGCTGCGAGGCTTCCGCAGTTCACTGGCTCTCCTCCGCGGATGGTGCTTCGCCCGCGCGAATGCAGATCGTGACGTAACGCGCAGGTCGCTTGAAAAAAGTAGGGATCGGCCGGAAAGTTTCTGTGTAAACCCCCTCCCCAGGCACAGCCCCCAGCCATAGAGTGCGACCTGATAGGTGAACTCGGACGAGACGAAACCTTTTATGGGAGGACCGCATGAGCAAAGCAAGGATGACGATCGCCCTGTCGTTAATGGCATTGAGCCTCCCGCTGGTGGCGGGGAACGCCGTCGCTCAGGAGGCGGATCCGTGCAGTGAGCCGCCGCCCGGGGCGATCGTGGGCACGGAGGGTCGTGACGTACTGCGGGGCACGCCGGGAGACGACCTCATCGTGGGCTTGGGCGGCAACGACCTCATCTTCGCCCGTCAGGGGAACGACCTGATCGCCGGATGTCAGGGGGACGATCGGATCCACGCGGCCGACGGCGATGACGTGATCGCGGGCGACGACCTGAGCTTCTTCGGCGATCCCGGTGCGGCCGGCGGCGGGGACGTGATATTCGCCGGCCCCGGCAACGACGAGGCTCTAGCGGGCCCCGGGGCTGATCGGGTCCTGGCCGGTCCCGGCGACGACTTCCTTGCGCTGGCCCAGGGCGACGACCGCGGCAACGGGGGCGACGGAGCCGACACGATCATCGGAGGCTTCGGATTCGATCGTCTGAACGGCGGGATGGGTGACGACTTCGTCGCCGGAGGTCAGAACGACGACCGGCTCATCGGGGGGCTGGGATCGGACTTCCTGTTCGGCGACGTTCCTCCTCCTCCGCCCGATACGGAGATCCCTCCGGGCGCGATCCAGTTCGGTTTGAACGATCGCTGCGTGGGCGGTGCAGGTGACACGGACAGCTCAATGGACTGTGAGCGCAACGTAGGTATCGAGGAGGAGCTCGACACCTAAGGAGCGGCCGCCGGCAAGCCACTACGGGGAGCGAGCTCTCGGCCAACCCTACCCTCGGCCGTAGATCAGGATAGCGACACCGTCCCCGACCGTCTTTGAGTCGACAAGCGACAGACGCTTCCTGTCGCTCGTGTCGCCGAAGAGGCGCTTGCCGCTCCCCAGCACCACAGGAAACACCATCAGCCGCAATTCATCGACGACGTTGTGCTCCAGCAAGGATTGAACGAGCTGGGCGCTGCCGTGGACCACGATGTCCCCATCCACTTTCTGCTTCAGATCGTGGACGGCCTCCACGATGTCGCCCTTGAGCACCGTCGAATTGTTCCACTTCGGTTCGTTCAAGGTCGAAGACACCACGTACTTAGGCATCTTGTTGAATTTGTCGGCGAACTCTCCGGTTCGAGGCGGCCACGCCTCGGCGAAGCCCTCGTAAGTAACCCGGCCCAGTAGCAGAGCCTCCGAGGCGCGCGTCTCATCCAGCTTGAAGGCGTCGCCCTCGTCTCCGCGAGAGAACTCGAAGCTCCACCCTCCGTACTTGAAATCCTCCGAGCCGCCGGGATCCTCCATGACACCGTCCAGCGAGACGAACTCGGTCACGACGATTTTTCCCATGTCGTTCTCCTTCCTCTTCCGTCGGGTTTCAACGTGCATCCCTATGTAGACCTTGCGGCCCCGCAAATCTCATCGCGGATGCGGAGGTGATCATGTGAAGGGTGAGGGTTCTCATGATCAACGCCTTTCTGTCCAGGGCAGGGGCTCCTGCAGCGGTGTTGATGCCACGTACTTCTAGGTGTTGTTGAGCACCTCGGTGAAGAGGTTGTCGGACCGATTCGGACAGTAGCCATCGCAATCTTGGATTTGGGGTCAACTAATTCTTTGATGAACTCCGAGGCACCTGTCAGTATGACTCGGGAAAAACGCGGTCATCAATGATCCTGAAGCTGGGAGGTGAGCGCGGCGCGGCCGGAGCCTGCATCGTGGCTGCGGAGTTGGGACACGTTCAGGTGATTGGTCCAACCCCAGGCCGCGCCAGACGCCTTCAAGGGCGCTGCGAGCGCCTGGCGCCGCGGCAAGCGGCCCCAGATACAACAGGGGAGCTCCATGTCTCCTAACTGGCAACTCGCTCCCCGGCAGTGGCGAATATGTATTCAACGTTCGCTTCGGAGAAGAATTCGGCTGGTGACGTCACTCCGGCGTTGACACGCGCGAACCCGTCCATTGCTTCCTGATTGCCGTGCACGGCCCCCAGCAGCTGTTGGAGTTCGGGTGGTGGTGGCTCCAGCGACGCAACTTCAGATGTGAACTCATACATGGGCAGTACATGTTCGTCGCGCGTGGATTGGTACTCAGCCATCGCGGCCTCGAACGAACGAGCATCAGAGAAGGTCTCGTCCAAGGCTGACGTGCACAGCTCGGCGTCTCTGAATGCGTCTTGGATTCCCTGAGCAGTGATGAAGTCCTTGTTGTAACCGGCGTCTCCGACCAGTGCCCAGCCGGGCCCATAGGGCTTACGGAAGAAATTCGGCACCGCTGCGCCGACGAACCGCGCTTCCCGACTGGCGGCGCCGACTCGCTCGGCGAAGGCCGGGGCCAGTTCGAGCATCTTGAGGAAGTTTCCTTCGATATCCCTCTTGTTCGCCTCGAACTCCGAGTACGGCCAACCGCCGACGACAAGCGTCAGATCGTTGTTCGTGGGCCACGCCGCGAACCCCCGGTCCGGACGCACGTAAACCTCGAAGCGGCCGTTGATCGGCAATCCGCTCCAGTACGAGTAGTAAGCAGCCAGAAGCTGAGGCTTCTCGTTGTACTGCTCTGGCCGCACGGCCCGGGCGACGAGCGAGTGCCGTCCGTCGGCGCCGATGACCACCCGGGCGCGCTCGGTGACCGTCCGGCCGGCGTTGCTGTGGCCGCGAACGCCCGTCACGCATCCGTCCTCGATGACGACGTCCTCGACTGTGAATGCCTCCCGAACCTCGGCCCCCGCCTCGGACGCGGCATCCACGAGCAGCTTGTCCAGCACCGTCCGCCGAGGACCGTATGCGACGGGGGATTCGTGGGTTCCTGGGGCACCGGAGATCGTGAAGGGGCCGAAATCGAACGCGTAGGTGTCGATCGGGGGACATCCCGTCCCTACGACTTGGTCGAGAAGACCCCATCTCTGGAGCGCCGCCACTCCCGGCGGGTGGATGAGGTGTGTCGAGATCGTGTCGCTCGGAAACGTCGCCCGGTCGACAACGAGAACCTTGTAGCCCTTGCGCGCCAGAAGCATGGCCGTGGGAGACCCCGCACAGCGGGCCCCCACCACAATCACGTCGTACTTGTTCTCGCCCATGTGGCCCTCCTGCTCGGTCTGGATGAAAGCAGCATGACCACCGGCCGGCGGCGAAGTATCGGCGAACTCCCCTATTTCTGGGCTTGGCTTTCCCGGATCGCGTAAGCCGCGGCCTCGGCCCGGTTGCGCAGGCCGAGCTTCGACAGCACGTTTCCCACGTGGTGCTCGACGGTTTTCCGGCTGATGAAGAGGCGGTCACCGATCTCGGGATTGGACAGGCCGGCGCCGATCAGATGCAGGACCTCGCCCTCCCGCTTGGTCAGTGCACCGATCCCCTTGGGGCCTGTGCGGATGGGGGCCCCGAGCGATCGCAGCACCGCCGCAGCGTCATCAGCATGACGGGAAGCCTCTAGCCGCTCGAACTCTTCGAGCGCCGCTTTTCCCTCCGCGATTGCCACCTCAGGTGCTCGTTCTGATAGAGCCCGGGCCATCTCCAGGCGCGTCCGCGCGAGTTCCATGGGCAACTGTGCCCGCGCGAAGCCCTCGAGCGCCTCGTGCAAGCAGGAGCGCGCGTCCCCTTGTTCGGTCGCGATGCAGACCTGTCCTTTGGCGAGCGCTGCTGCGGCCTTGAGATACGGCCCCCGCTGTCCCTCAGCGATCCCACCCAACCGCTTGGCTGCCCGATCGGCGCCGTCGACGTTTCCCTCTTCCAGGTAGACGTCCACGAGGAGCGAGAGCAGCGGCCCAACCATGGTCGATTCGCCGACCGTGGGAACGTCGTCATCCGATCCTCCCGTCGCGCGCTCGAGCAGATCTCGCGCCAGCGCCGTGTCACCGTGCGCGAGATGGAGGGCTGCGACGGCTCGAACTGCATCGGGATGCTGATCGAGTCCCTTAAGGAGTTGGGCGGCCTCCTCGAGGCGACCCTGTCGAACGCGCAAGTCTGCGAGCCGAATGAGCGCAGCGGCGCGCCTCTCCGGCATGCCCTGGTCGAAGTGTTTGGCGGCCGCGACGAGCTCCAGTTCCGCCTCGTGCCAACGCCCGGCTGCGGTGAGGATGCCACCGTAATGAGCGCGGCAGAATGCGGCGACGACGTTCCTACGCTTCATGATGCTCTCAGCCGCGCGCATCCATTGGTCGGCTCGTGGCACGTCGGTGATCAGCTCGCACACCCAGAAGAATCCGCAGAACAACGAGTCCAAGGTGCTGATTTCCCTCAGCTCGCCGGCGCAGGCGGCCGCCAAAGCCTCATCCAAGAGAACTAGACCCTCCTCCACACGATCGGTCAGGACGAATACGCCCCCGAGATACGACAGCGCCTCGAACTCGATGTCCGGATCGCCGAATCGACGCCCGATCGCGATCGCCTCGCGGAGCAGGGCCTCACGTACCTGCGCGTCCGGTTCCGAGTAGGCCTTGATGATCAGGACCCAGCCACGCTCGGGTTGATCCTCGCCTGCTTCCTCAAGGATGGTGCGAGCTCGCGCGAACCATCCGCTCTGGACGGCCCAATCGCCCAGGACGTTTCCGGTGATCCAGGCCACCGTGCGGGCGGCCCTGCCAGCGGCCATGCGATCGCCCTCGCTCCTGTAGGCGGAATGGGCGCGTTCGTAATGAGCAGCGGAGGCGGAGTATTCGCGCTCGAGATAAAGAGCCTCACCGAGGCCTTCGAGCACCCTGCCCGACTCGACCTCGGCGAGGGCTACCTCAAATACATGGCGGGCCCTTACTACGTCGCCATCACGCAAGGCACCAAAACCTTCCTCAACCAGGGCGGAGCTCACGTGACGATGATGGCATGAGCTGGGATTGCATTGTCGCGTATCGGGGCCGGTGTCAAACCGGCCCTGACTTGCACTTTCACTCGAGCGGGCGACCAGATTCGAACTGGCGACCCTCACCTTGGCAAGGTTGTTTTTGACACGATGCTCTATCTGGGAATTTGATTATTCCGCAGGTAGACACTCATATTTCCTTATCAGGGAAAGCCACAGAGACCCACGCGCATTCACGTACGTTGTGGACCAAATGTGGACCAACATGGAGAGAGGTGCTGCATAGCAATGTGCCCCAACGCGCGCTCTTCTGCATCAGGGAGGTGCCAGTCGCATTTCTCCGGTTCTGCCCGGACCGAACGTCGGTTCCTCGCGCGGCGCTTGGCGAAGGGTTGTGCGCTACCAGTCGCTCAGCGCCTACCTACTCGCACCGCCTACTAACGTCGGGCGATACGAGGCATCGCCGACACGTCGACAAATCCCAATAGGTCCATCCCGTCGAGCACGGGCAACAACCGGACATCCTTGCTGCGAAGAGCGCGTGCTACGTCCGCAACCATTGAATCGGCGGCAACGTAGACGGGTTTGCCGCTGGAGATAGTTTGGACGCGCTCAACATCGACTCCGTCTCGCCGAAGAGCGAGGCCGACGAGTCGGGCCAGTCGTTCTGAAACGTCTCCGAATGGTACGGACACGATGTCTCGCATTCGCACAGAATCAACATGACCGGGTGGTGCAACAACAGGACGACGGTCCTGTAACTGAAAGGTAACGATCGGCCCAGCCGGGTTGCCAGTAGACGTCCAGTTTCTGCAGACTCGCAGTACGTGTACACAAGCTGCTTAATCTGTCGTACACGGCCAAACGGGTATTGGACGTTACTGAGGAGGGACGATGCGGCACGACATCGAAACCGACCTGGCCGAATCAGAGAGGCCCACCGCCTTGAACCACGGGATACAGCGCAACGTCGG
>JBOGXB010000010.1:0-40757 GCA_050694215.1 Actinomycetota bacterium | reverse complement strand
AGGTTGAGAGCCACCGGCGGAACGATATTCGAGCAGAAAGAGGAGATCATCGAGTTGGTGCGGGTCGGCCTGCCGATGCTGGTCGCGGTCGTCCTCGTCGAAACCGTCGGTTTCTACATGATGGTGGCGGCTTATTCCGCCGGCTTCATGATCTGGTATGGCCGTTACCGCTGGTACAAGGTAATCCCGCCCGTGATCTTGTTCGCGTATGGCCTTTTCCGGGCGCTGGAAGAGTTCTTCCGCATATTCATGCCAAAGAGCATGTTCTATAGCGATTCCTTTCCCTTCTGAGCACGGTGGGTCGGGGCGGAGATTCCGAGCCTTGTGGGGGCGGGAAAGCGGGACTCTCTCAGGGGATCGCCGGTTTCCTCGTCTATCAGGCGATGGTCGGTAGCGCGTTTGGGCTCGGCTTCCTGCTGCTGCACAACCAGATATGGACGTGGCTCTCGGCCGGTGCCGAACGCGGCGGTCGACACGAACGAAAAGACGGTGAGTTGACCGGATCATGACCTAGGAGGAAGGCCGGGGATCCGCTCGATCCTCTCGAGGCGAGTTTTGGCTCTCTCGAGGAGGTACGCGGACCTCGTCGCCTCGGCGTGCCGACGCATGGCTTCGGATGCTCGATCGGGATCCTTCGCAGCGATGGCCTCGACGATCTCGAGGTGCTCCTTCCACGAGCTCGACCCTCGTGACTTGACGACGGGCGCGAAATACCACCGTATTCGCTTGTCGAGACGTGCGATGAGCCCCGCCAGAACCTCGTTCTCGCCTATCCGACTGATGCGCGCGTGGAATTGCGAGTTGAGCATCACGAGCTCTCTCTCGTCGGCTCGAGCGAGGGCCTCGCTTCCCGTCTGCTGGATCTCCCTCAGGGCCTGTATCGAGTCGTTCGTGGCCTTGCCCGCCGCCAGCCTGGTCGACTCCACCTCCAGCAACGTCCGAATGCTGAAGACATCGTCGACCTCGCGCATCTCGGGTTGGTGGACGAAGGCTCCCTGCCGGGGTCGGAGGTCGATCCAGCCGTCACGCGCAAGAAGCTGAAAGCCCTCTCTTACAGGGATCCTGCTGACCCCGAGCTGCTTGGCGATTTCCGCCTCGACCAGGTGCTCTCCCGGGGCCAGGGCCCCGTAGATGATGAGCTCTTCCAAAGTCTCGTAGACCCGGTCCCGAAGCGGCACCGGGCGGTTAAGAGATGGGGAATCCTGTGCCATTGTCGCTCTTTACCGGTGGTGCGATCTCAAGGTCGCTCCTTCACCGGCGGCGAGTCGCAGGGGGTGCCCTGGACCTCCTCGTAGGGTCTTTCGCAATTCAAGCACCCTGGTCCGTCAACGCCGATGCGATGCTTGTGCTGGAGGTTGACGACCTCTCCGGTGGCGGCTCGCTGGGCCTCCTCCTCCGAGAGCTCGTATATGACTGCGGCGATCCAGCGGTGCTTCTTCATGACCGCGCGCTCGTCATGCAGGCTTTTTCCGCGCGCGAGATGAATCCAACCGGGCCATTGCGCACAAGCCTAGTGGATTACTCCGGGCTGTTAGCCGGCTGCAGCAGCTTCCTTCATCCCCGCCGCCTAGCACACGTAATAGCTGATGGCGTAGCCGTCCCCACGCCTGCAGGGTCGCGTTGGCCCAGTAGCAAGATCAGATCCCGAGATAGGCCGAGCGGATGGTCTCGTCCTGAAGCAGATCCTTGCTCGGCCCCTCGGTCTTGATCTGCCCGGTCTCGATCACGTAGCCGCGATCGGCGACCTCGAATGCCTTCCTGAGGTTCTGCTCGACCAGGAGGATGGTTAGCCCTTCGTCCGCGTGAAGGTGGCTCAGAGTCTCGAACACCTGCCTCACCAGGATCGGAGCAAGCCCCAGGCTCGGCTCGTCGAACATGAGAAGTCTCGGCTTCGACATCAGCGCGCGGCCGATCGCGCACATCTGCTGCTCTCCACCGGACAGGCTTCCCGCGAGCTGATCGGCGCGCTCCTCCAGCCTCGGGAAGAGCGAAAACACCTGACGGAGCGACTCCCCGACCCGAGAGCGCGCCTGTTTCGCGAACGCCCCCAGCTCGAGGTTCTCCCTCACGCTCATCTGCGGCCACAGCTCGCGCCCCTCGGGAACCAGGGCGATGCCTCGCTCGGCTCGCTCATGGGGCGGGATCTTCAGAAGCGACTTGCCCTCGAAGCGGATGTCGCCGCCGCGAGGGGCCCTGATCCCTGCGACGGCTCTCAACGTCGTCGTCTTGCCGGCTCCGTTCGAGCCGACAAGAGTCACGACCTCTCCCTCGCCCACCTCGAGGCTCAACCCGTAGAGGGCCTGGGCGTCGCCGTAATAGACCTCGATATCGTCTATCTCAAGCACCCTCGGGCTCCGTGCCGTCGGCGAGCTTCTCGATCTCCTGCGGTTCCTCGCCGAGATAGGCCTCGACCACCTTTGGATCGCGGGCGATCTGGTCCGGAGTTCCCTCGGCGATCTTCTGTCCGTAGTCGAGGACCATCACGCGATCCGACACCCCCATGACCGCCTGCATGACGTGCTCGATCATGATGATCGAGGTGCCTCGCTGCCTGACGCTGCGGATGAGCTCCACCAACGCCTGCGCCTCGACGGGATTGAGCCCTGCGACGACCTCGTCCAGGAGCAGCACCCGGGGCCGCGCGCCAAGCGCCCTTGCCACCTCCAGCTTCTTACGCCCCGCGAGCGTCAGCTCGGCGGGGAAGCTCGCCGCACGGTCACCCAGTCCCACGAAGTCGAGTAGATCTCGGGCCTCCGAGCGTGCCCTGCCCATCGTCTTCGGTCGCCGACCCGCCTTGCGTCCGTAGAGGATCCCCACGACGACGTTCTCGAGGATCGTCAGCCGCGCGAACGGACGCACGATCTGGTGGGTGCGGCATGCACCGGAGCGCACCACGCGGTGAGCGGGCCGGCCGGCGATGTCTCTGCCCTCGAGAATCACGCGACCGCTCGTCGGAGGGATGGAGCCCGTTATGACGCTGAACAGCGTCGTCTTGCCGGCGCCGTTGGGCCCGATGAGCCCGAGGATCTCGCCCTCCTCGAGGTGGAAATCGACGTCATCGACGGCCTTGAGGCCTCCGAAGTGCTTGCTGACACTGTGGCCTTCGAGCAGACCGGTCACGGTTTCGCGTCCTCCAGAGTCCGCTTCTCCTCCGGCGCACTCCCCCTCGCCTCCGTGGCCGCGGCTCCGCCGATCCCGCCCGCGGCCACTCCCACCCCCGGCCGGTAGCCCACAAGGCGCGCTCCACGCATCAGAAGACCCGACAGTCCCAGCGGCTCGAACAGGATGACCGCCACCAGCAGCAGCCCGTAGAGGCCAAGGTAGAGATCGGGGTAGGAGGCGATGAGATTCTCTTGCAATATGACGTACACGACCGCGCCCAGCGCCGCTCCGAGGATCGTGCCGATGCCGCCGATCACGCCCATCAGAACCAGGGAGATCGAACGCTCGAAGCCGAACATGTCGCTCGGCTCGATGAACGAGAAGAATGAGGCGTAGAAGCCTCCGGCGATACCGACCACGATTCCGCTTAGAACCAACACCACGTCCTGATAGAAGGTCGCGCTGACACCCACATCGCCGGCCGCTTCAACATCTTCCTTGATGGCGAGTAACCCGAGCCCTATGCGCGACTTGCGCAGGTAATAAGAGAGCAGAACGACCGCCGCCATGAAATAGAGGGCGTACCAGTACAGCGCCTGCTTGAAGTCCGCGCTTGGGATCGGCAGCGATATCCCGGAAGAGCCTCCCGTGAAGCTGTCCCAAAAGGTCGCGACGAGCCGGGTTGCCTCGCCCACCCCGATCGTGGCGATGGCGAAGTAGGGCCCTCTGAGCCGGAGCGTGGGATGGCCCCACAAGAGCCCATAGATCCCGGCCACGAGACCGCCGACAACCCAGGCCACGAAGAAAGGAAGGTCCGCGGACACAAGCAAGCGGGCCGTGACGAACCCCCCGACACCGAACATGGCCGCGTGCCCGAAGCTGATCTGACCCACGTAGCCGCCGAGCCAGTTCCACGCCAGCGCCGCGGCCACGAACACGAACGTCTGAGTGAGGATGCCGTGCGTGTAGGTATCGAGCGGCGCGACCAAGGGCAACGCGTAGAGCGCGATCAGCACCCCGACGAAGCCGGCGGCCGCCCACGGCGACGCCCATTCGGGCAGCCACGAGGCCGGCCGTCTCATCCGAGGACCCTCTGCCCGAACAACCCACCCGGCCGCAGCACGAGCACGATGACGAGCAGCACGAAGCCCACGGCCGCGGTCAAGAACGACGGCAGCACGAGGATGGAGAAGCTCTCCGCGAAGGCAAGCACGAGCGCTCCGAGAGCGATGCCCACCACGCTGCCGAGGCCGCCGAGAACCACGACGACGAAGCTCTTCAAGAGCTCCACCGCTCCCGACGACGGGTTGAAGGCGAAGATGGTCGACAGCAGAAGTCCGGCGAGGCCTCCAAGGGCCGAGCCGATGCCGAAGGTCAGGGTATAGACGCGCTCGACGTCGATACCCACGAGGGTGCAGCTGTCGGGGTTCTGGGCCACCGCCCGGATCGCCTTCCCCAGGTAGGTGCGCGTGAGGAAGAAGTGGAGCGCGCCGAGAGCGATCAATGCGATCAGGAACACGGCGACGCGGTTGACGCTCACCGACACACCAAGGAGGCGCACGCCCTGGGTGGAGTACCCGGTCCGCACGGCCTGGTCGTTACCGGTGAACAATAGGTAAGCGGCGTTCCTCATGAGCAGCCAGATACCGAAGAGAAGAAGAAGCGACTGGACACCACCGGCCGCACCCCGGGGCAGGAAACGCACGAGCCCCTTGTAGAGGACCACCCCGAAGAGGAAGAAAGAGCCCATGACCACCGGTATCGACAGGTACGGGTCGATGCCCAGGCGACCGTGCAGCACCCAAGTGAGATACGCCCCGCCCATGATCATCCCCGCGTGAGCCAGATTCACTACCCGCAGCACGCCGTAGATCAGCCCAAGGCCGTAGGCCATCACCGAGTACAGCCCCGCGAGCAGCAGCGAGGAGACGGTTAGCCTTGTTACCTCCTCCAAGGCTCCCCTAGCTGTTGCAGTTGGGATTAGGCGCCATGCCCTCGCCCGTCGCCAGCTCCTCCGGATAGATGATCGGCGAATTGCCGCCGGGCTGGTTCTGCTGGACCACGAAGGGGTACTGGGCCTGGTAGCCGTTCTCCTCCGGGAACGTCAGCTCCCCCTCGGGGACGAGCGACTCCATCCGCAGTTCCACCAGCGCCTGACGGACGGCTTCACGGTCGACGCTGCCCGCATTCTCGATGGCGGTGAACAGAGCCCTGGCCGCCTCGTAGCCCATCGCCTGGTACCACTCGGGATCGCGCCCGTACTTCTCCTTGAAGGCGGCGACGAACTCCTCGTTCGGGCCTCCTTGTTCGCCGAGCAGAGGGTTCCACCACACGGCCGACTGGATGTAGTTGACGTTCTCCTGTCCGAGCGCCTTGGCCGCGTCCTTCTCCACGCCGCGGGCCCCGTATGTGATCACGTCGTGACAGAGTCCCGCCGTCACGTACTGCCTGTGCATGGTGATGAAGTCGGGCAGGTGGGCGTCGGCGAGGAAGAGATCCGCGTCGGAGGACCTGACCTGGCTCAGCAGGGCCGAGTAGTCCTTGCCCTCCAGCTCGAAGGACTCGTCGAGGACGACCTCGAACGAGCCCCCGCTCTCGTCGGTGAAGTCCTGCACCCCTTTTCGGTAGTCCTCTCCGTGGGAAGTGTTCTCCCACAGCAGGGCGATCGTGGCGGGATCCGGGATGTTGCCGGCCTCCTGCTGGTCGCCGATCCACTCCATCTGGGTCTGGGCAAGGAGCTCGATCGGCGCGAGCGAGCCGAAGACCCACTTGTAGCCGCGCTGGTAGATGGCGGTGGCCGCGCCGCCGCCATTGACGTAGGGGATCTGGTTTTGCTCGCCGACCGTGCTCTGCGCCTCGACGAGCGTCGTCGAGTAGGTGCCGAGCAAGAAGTCCACCTGGTCCCTGTTGACGAGCCGCTCGGCAAGGTTCACGGCGGTTGCCTGGTCGCTCGTGTCGTCGAGGAGCTTCAGCTCGACGGGGACGGTCTCGCCTTCGAGCTCGAGCCCCCCGTCTTCGTTCTCGAGCTCGAAGGCAAGCTCGTACCCCTCCTTGTAGAAGTTGCCCGGATCGGCCTCCTCTCCGGTAAGCGGCAGAGTCGCGCCGATAAGGACCTCATCGGGGACCTCGGCCCCAGCTCCTTCCGCGCCCCCGTCTTCCTGGGTCGGAGCACACGCCGCTAGCGCCAACGCGACAGCGAACGCCCACACCGACAGCGACCTCAAGGATGACTTGACCATGCGCTGCTCCCCCCCTCTGCAGACTTCACGCACCGATCACGCCTCTACGCCCATCCGGATACGCGACCTCGATGTCGCCCCCCGTGGCCAGAACTCCAACCTCGTCCGCAGTGTATCCGGCGACAGCAATCAAGGCCTCCTCCGTGTGCTGCCCGATGAGCGGCGGCGACATCCTTATCTCGGCGCCCACTCCATCCATCCTCCACGGTTGACCCCACCACCGATATGGGCCCACGGTCAGTTCTCGGCACGATGGGGGAAATAACCTCGCCGGTATGCTCTCACCTGTTTGCGTCTCCTTCGACGTCTACAGTGCCTTGGTCGACTCGCGCCGCGGCGGCACTGCCGCTTTCGCCGAGCTCGCGCGTCGAAACGCCTGGAAGGTGGACCCGGAGCTATTCGTCGGGTGGAACGCCCGCAACAAGGTGCTTCAGGCAGAGACCAAGCCCTTCGTGACGTTCAAGGAGCTGGCTCGCAGAGCTCTGGTGGGGGTCTGCACGGAGCTCGAGCTCGACGTTGACGCCTCTGCCGACACCGCGTTCTTGCTATCGACGATTGATCGATGGCCTCACTACCCCGACGTCCCCGAAGGCGTCGGCTCGGTGGCCGCGCGCTTCCCCGTCGCCCTTCTTAGCAACATCGACGACAACCTGCTGGCGCGCACCGACATCGGCTTTGCATTCGAGCGCGCGGTGACTTCTCAGCAGGCGCGCTGCTACAAGCCCCATGAGCACATCTATCGTTACGCCGAGGCGGCTCTCGGCACACCTTTGCTGCACGTCCCCGCCTCCCCCCGGGACGTCAAGGGCGCGATCGAGGCAGGTCTCGAGATCGTGAGGATCAAACGCCAAGGCCAGTCCCTTGCCCCTGACTCGCCCCGGCCGGGACTCGAGATCGACGACCTCCGCGAGCTTGCCGGGCTGCTTCTCATGAAGGCAGGAACGTGAGCGCGCCGCCCCCCGGCGCTGGTCGTCACCGGGTCGTCATCATGGCGCTGTCGGAGGGAGCAGGCGGAACGTGAGCATCCGGGGGTATGTCATCGAGACGGGTCGCATCCAGACCCACGGCAAGAGCGACGAACTGCTGGAGGATGAAAGCATCCGCACCACTTACCTCGGCAGCTAGATAGTCAGGCGCGGGTGCCGGTGGCTTTATGTGGCCGGCGCCCGATCGGTTCGGCGATACCCTCGGTGAAGATGAGCGAGGTGTTGATCCCCCCGTTCCTCGATCCTCCGAACAGGGAGGCGATTCGCTTCGAGGCCGGGTCTCTTTCGTACGATCAGTTGATCGGCGCCGTGTCGGGCATGGCCGATCGAGTGCAAGGCGCCGACCGGGTGGCTGTGTGGGCGTCACCCACGATAGAGACCTGCATCGGGATTCTCGGTGTGCTGGCGGCGGGCGCCGCTGCGGTACCGATCAACCCGCGTCTCGGGACCATGGAGCTCGAGCACATCGTCGACGACTGTGCTCCCCAGCTGATCATGGCGGCCGAGGAAACCGAGCTTCCTCCGGCGCTCCGCCGGTGCGAGCGCGTTGCCATCGATCTCGCCGCCCGAGGATCCAAACTGCCTCCCGAAGCCGGTCCGGAGGCGCCCGCGTTGATCCTCTACACGTCTGGGACGACCGGCTTGCCCAAGGGAGTAGTCCTGCCGCGCCGCGCCGTCACTTCCAACCTCGACGCGCTCGCCGAGGTGTGGGAATGGACGGCCGACGATGTTCTCGTGCAGGGACTGCCGTTATTTCACGTTCATGGCCTTGTCCTCGGCGTCCTGGGACCACTTCGACTCGGTGGTCGGCTGCATCACGTCGGCCGCTTCTCCCCCGAGAAGCTGCTCCGGGAGTTCGAGGAGGAGGGGACCATGCTGTTTGCGGTCCCCACCATGTACTTCCGTTTGGCCAACGCCGCGGAGCGCGATCCGTCGTTGGCTCGAGCGCTTGGACGCGCCCGCTTGCTCGTGTCGGGATCGGCTCACCTTCCCGTGCGCGATCACGCGCGCATTGAGCGAGCGACTTCCCGGCGGATCGTCGAGCGCTACGGACTTACCGAGACGATCATGAACTGTGCGGTGCGCGCCTCCGGTGATCGTCGCGCCGGCTATGTAGGCCCCTCCCTGCCAGGAGTCGAGGTCAGGCTCGTGGGTGACGACGGGGCAACCATTCAGGTCAGCGACGACGAAATGATCGGCGAAGTCGCAGTCCGTGGACCAAACCTCTTCACCGGATACCTGAACCAGTCTGATGCAACCGCGGCGGCGATGCGCGACGGCTGGTTCTTTACGGGTGACCTCGCCACGAGAGCGCCGGACGGATACCTCCGCATCATGGGACGCCGGGCCACCGACTTGATAAAGACGGGCGGCTTCAAAGTCGGAGCGGGTGAGGTCGAGGCAGCCTTGCTTCAACATGAGGCCGTTGCCGAGGCCGCCGTGGTGGGGGAGCCGGACACAGATCTTGGTGAGCGCATAGTGGCGTTCGTGGTTCTGCGGGAAGGGACGATCGCGTCTCCAGCGACGCTTTCCGAGCACGTCGCCACGCTTCTCACACCGCACAAGAGGCCGCGCGAGGTTTGCCTGGTTGAAGAACTTCCGCGGAACGAGATGGGCAAGGTGAAAAAGACGCTGCTCAAACGAGCCGGGCGCGCTTCCGACGATGACTAGGTCTAATGCGTTGGTGGTGCGAAGGCGGGTTACGGAATCGGTTCGCGCAGACGTCGGATCTCGTCTCGAAGCTCAGAGGTCGTCGCGCGGATCTCTTGCTGCAGCAGCTTTCGCTCGGTTGCTCGTTTGCGTTCGAGGTCTCGCGCGCTTTCGCGGAGCTCCGCTTGACGCGCGCGCCACGTCTGGTCAAACTCCTTCAGCTTCTGCTGCAGCGACCGTAGCTCTTGATTCACGTGCTCCTTCATTGCAACTACCTCCTTCGGGCTGAGGATCGGCGTTACCTGGTCGGATTCGGCCACCGCACGAAAGCGTGCCCAAGCTGCCTGGCGAGTCGTGCCGAGGGCGGCGCCTACGTCTTCCCACGAGGCGCCGGCGCCGACCGCCTTAGCGACCAGCTTGGTTTGCCATGCCGAGATCTCCCTGAAGAGTTGCCGGCTGGACCCAAGCGCCGAGAGGGGCTCGGGGTCGCTCTTCGTCCGCTCCAGCGATTCTCGCAGCGACCCCGGAATGTCGGCCATTTTGAGTCCCCCTCTGTAAAGAATGCCTGACACACTCTTACCTCGGGGAATGGCGATTGTCAAGAGAGCTTGACAAGCCCCTTATTGCTTCTGTGCTCGAAACGCTTGGGTCTCATAGCGCAGCTCAAAACGAGCTTTGCCGGCAAGATCTGGATGCGTCTCGCAGAGTTGCACCACTGCCTTCATTATCCTGAGTCGCTCCACTTCGTCCACCGCGGCGACGCTGCTGCGCGAGCGCACGTGAGCCAGGAGCGTGTTGCGATCAAGAACTTGTGACATCTGATACGTCTTCATCTCGAACGGCCGGAAGTGCGGTAGCTGCTTCAGACTCGACCGAATCTTCGCCGAGTTGTCCCTTGTCCCGATTCGCGAGAGCTCGGCTATCCAATCGATGGATTCGTCTCTGACATTCCAGATGAGCCCGAGTCGGGCAGATGGTTTGAGGACACGAGCGATCTCGGGCAATGCACGCTCCTGATCGAACCAGTGGAACGCCTGTGCCACGACAACAGCGTCTGCCCAACGCGACCGAACAGGTATCTGTTCTGCGCTCCCACACACTGCGTGCGCACCGGCTACTGCCCGGCTGAGTTGGTTCACCATCGAAAGCTGCGGTTCAACCGCCACGACTTCCGGTACGAGCCCGACCAACGCACTCGTCAGTTTTCCGGTTCCGGCTCCGAGGTCGATGACCCTCTGCGCGTCTCCGATCAGCCAGCGGACTGCCTCGCTTGGGTAGGTGGGCCTCCCGCGCTCGTAGTCGTCGGCGATCCGGCCGAACAAGCCTGCGAGGTGAGCGCGTGATCTTTCTGGCATGTCAGGTCGAACCTTTTCCGCTCAGGATCCGGTCCACGATCGCGTCGCCGACCTCTTCCGTTGTCGCTCGCCCTCCGAGATCGGGGGTCGTCACACCCGAGGACAGTGCGTGTTCGATTGATTCGAGCACGACACCTCCGAGCTCCCCGAACTCGAAGAAGTCCAAGAGGAGCTTCGCCGTCCAGACTTGGCCGATCGGGTTCCCGATTCCCTTGCCGGCGATGTCCGGAGCCGAGCCATGGACGGGCTCGAACATCGAGGGATATCTCTTCTCGGGATTGAGGTTCGCCGCGGGAGCGACCCCGATGCTGCCCATAATGGCGCCGCCGATGTCGGTCAGTATGTCTCCGAGAAGATTCGACGCCACGACTACGTCCAACGTGTGTGGTCGTGTCACGAAGAAGGCTGCCAATGCGTCGGCGAGAACCAGTCGATTCTCAATGGAGGGATACTCCGCCGCCACATCCCGAAAGACATCGTCCCAAAACGGCATGCTGTAGACGATCCCGTTGGACTTTGTGGCTCCGACCACCTCGCTGCGTCCTTCCGCTACCGCCAGCTCGAACGCGTAACGCACGGTTCGGGAGATGCCCATTCGAGAGAAGTAGTTGACCTGAACAGCCGCCTCATGCGGTGTTCCGGAGTGGATGCGCCCTCCCATGTCGGAGTACTCGCCCTCGGAGTTCTCCCGAACGACGACGAAGTCGATGTCCCCCGGTTCGCGGTCGCGCAAAGGACTGCGCATTCCTCTGAGGAGCTTGACGGGCCGCACGTTCACGTACTGCTGGAAATGCCGCCGGATCGGCAGGAGAAGGCCCCACAAGCTGATGTGGTCGGGCACTCCGGGCCAGCCCACGGCTCCGAGGAAGATGGTGTCGAAGTCCGCAAGTGTGCTCAAACCGTCCTCGGGCATCATCGTTCCATGTTCGAGGTAGTACTCGCAGCCCCAAGGGAACTCCACGAATTCGAACCCGACGCCTCCATGGAGCTTTGCGATTGCTTCGAGAACCCTCTGCGCCTGCCTGACGACCTCCGGGCCTATGCCGTCCCCCGGAATGCATGCCACCCGAATCGTGTCCGTCATGTGTCTCTTCTCCTTCGGGTTTTCCGGCGACGTGACGAGATCCTCTTTCCGTGTGTCACAACAGAAGGCCTCCATTGACGTTCAACGTCTGTCCCGTTACGAACGCGGCCTCTTCGGAGACGAGGTAGCGGACCATCGACGCGACGTCCTCGGGAAGGCCGAGCCGTCCGACTGGGACACTCCGCTCCGCGTGGTGCTTGGGTTTGTCACTCGAGCGCGTCGTATCGATCAGTCCAGGGGAGATGGCGTTCACCGTGATGTTGTGCGCTGCGTACTCGAGAGCGAGGGCCTTGGTCAGCCCGATGAGTCCTGCCTTACCTGCGACGACGTGAGCTCGGTGCGTCGCGCCGGTTTGGCCCGTGAGCCCCGCGATCATCACGATCCTGCCCCAGCCCGCCTCGAGCATGTGGGGCAACACCTGCTTGCTGCATACGAAGGCACCGTCGAGGGTGATGCCCGTGATCTCCCGCCACTCGGACCATGAAATCTCGAGGAACGGCGCTTCGCGACGCACCGCGGCGTTGTTGACGAGCACGGTTGGAGGTCCCAGGGAGCTGCGCGTTTCGTCCGCGATCCGGGCAATAGCCTGTTCGTCTCGGACATCTGCGAGTCCGACCATTGCACGTCGACCCAACGCCTCCACTTCCTTAGCCACGCTTTCGGCCTCGTCGCGGTTGTTTCGGACGATGAGTGCAACATCCGCCCCCGCCGCGGCCAGCTTCAGGGCGATGGCTCGCCCGATGTTGCGTCCTGCACCGGTGACGACCGCGACCGGCGCGCTTGGATAGCTGTCATTATCGTCGATCATTGCTCCGCTCCGACTTTCGTATCGCGAGCAAGCATCCTTAGCCGTGATCCGGCATTCGTATGATAGTGAACCGCAGGTGGGTCGGCTGCCAAACGGAAGGATGTTCCCGCATGCCCGAGGACCGTCCGAAGACCGTCCAGTCTTTTGATCGGGCCGTTGCAATCCTGGACGCCTTCACCGCCGAGCGCTCCGCACTGGGGGTTTCGGAGATCGCTCGCATCACAGGGCTAAAGCGCAGCACGGTGCACCGACTGCTCGTCACCCTGCGGCGAAATGAGCTCGTGCAGCAGCTGCCCAGCAGCACGGACTATGCGCTCGGTCCGCATGTTCTCCGGCTCGCGGAGGTTGCCTTCCATCACGTCAACCTCGAAAAGACGGCGAAGGCGATCATGCCTCGACTTCGCGATCGGTGCGACGAAACCGTCGGGCTGCATGCTCGCCTCGGGCCGACGACGAGGACTGTCCTGGACCAGATCGAGAGCACGCAACCCCTTCGTCGGATCTACACAGAGATCGGAATCCCGATCCCCATCTACCTAGGCGCCCCCGGCAAGGTGCTCCTCGCTTACAGCTCATCCGAGCTTTGGGAAGAGGTGCTGTCGGGCAAGCTCGAGCCCGCGACGCCGCGCACGATCACCGATCCCCACAAGCTGCGGATCGAACTGGCGCGCACGCGTAAGAGGGGGTACGCCCTTTCTCTCGGGGAGCGCGTCCCCGGGATATCGACGCTCGCCGTCCCGGTCGCCAACCACACCGGTGCCGTCATTGCCGCACTCAGCGTTACCGGGCCGAGCAGCCGACTGAGCCGGAAGCGACTTGTCGAGCTCATGCCGCTGGCGAGGGAGGCCGCGCACGAGATCTCCGTCAACCTCGGTTCCGGCGACAAAGAGCGGTGGGGTTGATCGGACCATTCTCGGGTAGATTTTCTAAGTTACAGAACGTCTTTCCGCATCGTGGAACACATGTTGGGACTGGGGGGATTCAGACGATGCAACCAGTGCCCGTGGGTCGCGGGGTGCGGCGAACGCGCGACCTCCGGTGGAAACGCGTACAGGTCCGATGCGGCTGAGCATCGGCGTAATGCAAGGGGATGACATCGGGCACGAGATCGTCCCCGAAGCGGTTGCCGCGATAAGGGCGGCCGTCACGCCGGAACCAGGCCTTGATGTCGCGCTTCTTGACTTCCCAGTGGGGTGGACTAGCTATCTTGAGCATGGGCACACGCTGCCCTCCGAGACGCTCGAGGGTCTTCAGGAAATGCACGGTTTCCTGCTCGGCCCGATCGGTTATGCCGCTTATCCCAAGGACCGCTCGGAGTGCGTGAATCCGCACCCAATCATCCGGAAACGCTTCGATCTCTTCGCCAACTTGCGTCCCGCTAAGTCACACCCGGATCTGCCACAAGTGCACGAAAATGTCGACGTGCTCATAGTCCGCGAGAACAACGAGGGGTTCCAGCCCGATCGCAACATGGTTGCCGGATGTGGTGAATTCCAACCGAATGACGACAGTGCGTTCAGCGTCAGGGTGATCACGCGCAGGCAGTCTGAACGCATCGCCCACGCGGCTTTCAGCGCAGCCCGCCAGAGGGATCGCAAGAAGTGTGTAACCGCCATCCACAAGCGCACCGTGTTCAAGCTCACGGACGGACTGTTCATGGAAGCAGTTGAGAGCGTTGCCCGGGGCTACCCGGACATCGAGCTGGACGACTTTCAAGTCGACACCTTCGCCATGCATCTCGTGGTGCGACCACAGGAATTCGACGTCGTGCTGTGCACGAACCTCTTCGGTGACATCCTGTCCGATCAGGCGGCCGGTCTTGTCGGAGGCTTGGGCATGGCACCGGGCCTCAGTGCCGGCGACGACAAGGCCATGGCACAAGCTACTCACGGCTCGGCCCCCGACATCGCGGGCAAGCTTGTGGCCAACCCGTACGCAATGATCATGTCGACCAAGATGCTGCTGGATTGGCTCGCCATGAGACACCAGGAAGAAGGTCTTGCGCGCGCGGCACAGCGCATCGAGAAGGCGGTCGATCAGACGATCGCCGAGGGGAAGTACCTGACGCCCGATATCGGTGGTGACGCTTCCACTCATGAAATGGGAACTGCCATCGCACAGGCATGTACGGAAGTCCCGGTCGCGTAACCGAGGGGGAGGGGTAGGGATGTCTCTCACTGAGTACGTCGCAGATTTCGTGCTGGACCTCGAGTACGAGGACATACCTGAGGGAGTCAGGGCGACCGCGATCGAGCACATACTGGATGGCTATGGCTTGGCGCTCAGCGGCCACGACGAAGAGGGGCATGGCATCATGCGCCGCTATGCAGAGCGTGTCTCCTGCGCGGAGGAGGTCGTCATTTTCGGAACTCAGCTGCGCTCGTCGGCTGAGATCGCTGCGCTTGTCAACGGCCTCGCGATGCACGCGATGGACTACGACGACACCCAGCTGTCGACCAATCCCGACAGCGTATATGGACTTCTGACCCATCCCACTACCCCCACGTTGGGTGCGGGCTCGGCCATTGCGGAGCTGGTCGGTGCAACCGGCCGCGACCTCTTGACGGCTTACGTCGCAGGCGTGGAGGTGGCCTGTCGGACGGCGGACGCGTCGAACCCACGCCACTACCAGAAGGGATTTCACTCGACCGGCACCTTCGGTGCAATCGGAGCCGTGGCCAGTGCGGGAAAGCTGCTGCGCCTATCACGGGACCAGCTACTCCAATCCATTGGGATAGCGGCCTCGCTGTCGGGCGGATACCGGGAGAATTTCGGGACCATGACGAAGCCCCTACACGCCGGCCGGGCCGCCGAAGCCGGAGTCTTCGCCGCCCGCCTCGGGGCGGACGGCTTCACGGCAGCCAAGAACATCCTCGAGGCCAAGCGAGGGCTCTACGCTGCCTCGAGCGACGGGTACGAACCGGCGCGCATCGACGGCAAGTTGGGTGCCCCCTTCTTCTTCGAGGACCCCGGGATCTCCATCAAGCCTTACCCGTCCGGTTCACTGTCGCACCCTGGGCAGGACGCGGTACTCGAGGTGGTCCGCGAGCACGACGTGCGTCCAGGAGATGTCGAGGAGGCGATCGCCGGCACGAACTCGGCGATGCCCAACGCACTCATCCACGCGCTGCCCCAGACTGCCCTGGAGGCCAAGTTCTCGTTCCCCTTCCTCCTGGCTATCGCCATACTCCGCCGCAAGGTCGGCATCGAGGAGTTCAGAGATCAGGTCGTTCGTCTCCCAGAGGTGCAGACCATGATGAAAAGATGTCATCACGTCGTTGATCCGGAGATCGACGCGCGAGGCTTCCAGCATCTGGACACCCGCATCACCATTCGTCTCAAGGACGGACGCGTCCTGGAAAAGCTCGAGTCCTTCGCAACCGGCCACCCCAATAAACCGATGTCTCGCGAGCAGCTCGAGAGGAAGTTCTTCGAGTGTGCAGAGCTAGCGATCGATCACGATCGAGCGCGGCTTGCCGCCGAGATGATCTGGGGCCTCGAAGAGCTGGAGCACGTCGGAAAGCTGCACGAGATGCTGACCGGCTGACGACGATCGACTTCTCTGAGAGGGGGGAGTGTGCGAAAGATAGACATCGTCGCAGGCACGATCTTCACTCTTGTCGGCGTCTTCGTTTTGACGCGGAGCTTGCGATTGAACTTCTATGTGGAAGGTGTCCCCGGTCCCGGATTCTTCCCAAGCGTCTTGGCGATTGCCCTGGCCGTCACCGGTGGTCTCCTGGTCGTCACGCGCCTCAGGCGACAGGAGGGAACGTTCGGGGACTTCACACTGCCATCACGGATGCACGCGCAGCGATCGCTGGGGTTGTGGATCGCAATTCTGGCAGCAGCCCTCTTGGTGAATGTTGTCGGATTTCTCGTCGCAATGGTCTTCCTTGTGGCGGTGACGCTCATCGGAATTGAACGACGACACGGCCTCGCAGCAATCGCGACCATAGTTCTCGCTCCGGCGCTCGCGTATCTGCTCTTCGCACAGTTGCTGCAGGTTCCATTGCCGTCCGGGCTGTTCGGAGACTGAGGTGTGCCGGAGATTCGGTTGCCGAGCGTGGTCAATAAAGAGATAGAGAACCCTCGGGGGGGACGGTTGTGAGCGAGGCATTACAGGGACTAGCAGACGGCTTCGCCGCCGCGCTCACACCGACCAATCTCTTCTGGGCCTTCTTTGGAGTCACGGCGGGAACGCTGGTTGGAGTTCTCCCCGGCTTGGGTCCCCCAGCCACGATCGCGATTCTGTTGCCTCTGTCCGTCAATCTTGAGCCGGCCACGGGGCTCATCATGATGGCGGGCATCTACTACGGAGCCAAGTACGGAGGATCCACCACGTCGATCCTGCTCAACATTCCGGGTGAAGACGCATCGGTCGTGACCACGTTCGACGGCTACCAGATGGCTAGGCAGGGTCGCGCGGGGCCTGCTCTGGGGATCTCAGCAATCGGTTCGTTCATCGCCGGGACCATAGGCCTTATCGGACTGACGTTCCTTGCACCAGCAGTCGCCCAACTCGCCATCATCTTCGGCCCACCCGAGTACGCCGGACTAATGGTTCTCGGTCTCAGCTTGGTGGTGTTACTCGCGGGGACCTCGAAGCTCAAGGGTTTGATCTCCGGGATATTCGGGTTCTTGTTGTCGACCGTAGGCCTGGATCTCTTCTCAGGGTCGTTGCGCTTCACGATGGGTCAGATCGAGCTGGCTAACGGCATCGAGTTCGTAGCCCTGAGCATCGGGTTGTTCGCCATCGGCGAAGTGATGGTCAATGTCGAAGAGGAGACGGGCTACAAGATGTTCAAGGTGCCCCGGCGGCTGAAAGAGCTCTTTCCCACCCGGCAAGACATGAAGGACTCGGCGGGCGCAATCGCACAAGGGTCTGTAGTCGGATTCTTCATAGGGGCTCTCCCCGGGGCGGGATCCACGGTGGCCTCGTTCATCTGCTACGCGGTGGCCAAGCGCTTCTCGAGGCGACCCGAACGGTTCGGGAAGGGAGCCATCGAAGGCGTTGCTGCCCCAGAGGCTGCTAACAACTCCGCCACGGCCGGCGCTTTCATTCCGCTCCTGACCCTCGGGATTCCGGGATCCGCCAGCACGGCGATCATGCTCGGGGCGCTATTCCTCTATGGCCTTCAGCCCGGGCCTTTGTTCTTCACCGAGAACCCCGACGTGGTGTGGCCGATCATCGCCAGCATGTTCATCGGCAACGTGGTCTTGGTGCTTCTGAACCTGCCACTCGTTCCGGTCTTTGCAAGCATCCTGCGGATCCCGTATCACATCCTTTATCCGGGCATCATCGTCGTCTCGATCGTCGGCGTCTACAGCATCAACACCTCGATGTTCGACGTCTGGGTGTTGGTGGTGTTCGGGCTGCTGGGCTACGTGATGCGAAAGACCGATTTCCCGACCGCACCGCTGGTTCTAGCCTTCGTGCTCGGACCACTGTTCGAGCAGGCGGTGCGGAGATCGCTCGTCATCTCTCAGGGCGACCCGTCGATCTTCATCACTCGTCCTTGGGCGGTGGTGTTCCTGATCGTCACGGTGCTCCTCACACTAGGCCCGGTGGTGTGGTCTCGAGTTAGGTCGCGGCGCGATGAGTTGACCGAGGGTCCGGAGTCGGCGCAAGCCGAGGGAGGGAGGAAGCCTATGGATGGCCTGGAGAACGACGTCGAACCATCGGTGCCAAAGAGAAGAAAAGGGAGGGTTTGAGATATGCGCGTCCGTAGGATTCGCTCAGGCTCCGTTCTCGTCTCGCTGATACTTCTGCTCTCGGCCTGTGGACTTGACGGGGGTGACTCGGAATCCGACTCTGAAGAAGGCGGCTTCGAACCGTCGCGGCCGGAATTTCTCGTTCACACCGGGCCGGGCGGCGGTAGCGACATCTTCGTCCGCGACATCATCGGGATAATGCGAGATGAAGGCATCATCTCTGGGAACTGGCCGGTTCGGAACGAAGAAGCGGGCGAGGGCGCCGGCGCCATGTCCTACCTGTTGGGCAAGAGGGGCGAGACCGACACCATCTCCGCGATGACGACGACCTGGCTTACGACGCCACTCACCATCGAAGGGGCTGAGGTCACGGTCGAGGACCTCACGCCGATTGCGGGGCTCATCATCGAGCCTGAGCTCATGGCCGTGGCGACGGACTCTGCCTATGCCTCGTTGAACGATTTCGTCGACGCCGCCAAAGAAGAGCCGGGGAAGCTGATACAAGCAGGCGGATCAACGACAGAGGTGGGGGCTCTCAACGGAGAGACTCTGCAGCAGGAGGTCGGAACGGACTGGCAGTTCCTTTCCTTCGAGGAGGTGGGCCAGCGCATCACAGCCCTCCTGAACGGGGACGCGGACATGATGTTCGGAAGCGCCCAGGATTTCGCCGCGCAAGTCGACGCCGGCGAACTGGAGGTCGTCGCGTCGATCAGTCCCGAGCCCTCCCCCATATTCCCCGACGCTCCAACGACTGCAGACGAGGGATTCGATGCGGAGCTGGTCCCGCAGGTTCGGGGGATCATGGGTCCGCCCGATATGCCACAGGAAGCCCTCGAGTACTACCAGGGTGTGTTCGAGGAATTAGTTGAGACCGAGGCGTGGAAGGAGTACGCGGAAACCAACGGAGTCGTTACCCAGCTCAGGATCGGCGACGAATGGGGAGATTTTCTCGCCGAGCAGAACGAGGTCGTGAGTGAAACGCTCGAGGAAGTGGAGCTCTAGGGGCAACGGCGACCGAACGGGTAACGAGACAGCTCAGCCCTGTACCAACCGATGGATTGGTACAGGGCGCCGCCTCCCTGCGTGAGTAGGGCCTGCTGAAGGAACGTTCTCGGAATGGGCATAACCGTCGAGTTGGCAAAGTTCATCGCCGGCCTGAACGCGTCGGAGATACCTGCGGAGGTGCTGCACCAGGCGAAACGCTGCCTTATCGACTGGCTCGGGGTCACGCTCGCGGGCTCGGCCGATCCTTCTGCTGCAGTGCTGTGTGCGGTGGCCGACGATCTAGATGCAGGCCCCCACGCGACCATCCTCGGGCGTGACCGGGGAGCCTCGCTGCTCGTGGCGGTGCTGATAAACGGATACACATCGCACGTTCTCGATTACGACGACACCTACAACCCAGAGCGCACGACGGTGCACGGCAGCGCGCCGGTATGGCCGGTGGTGATCGGGTTGAGCGAGAGCAGGTCCGTGAATGGCGAGCAAGCCCTAGCGGCGTTCGTTGCCGGGTTCGAGACTGAGGTCAGGATCGCGCTGGCCGCAGGCCCTGCTCATTACGAGGCGGGGTGGCACGTGACGGGAACGGTTGGGCACTTCGGCGCGGCCGCCGCGGCCGCACAGGTTCTTCAGCTTGGGCCCGATGCGGTCGCCAACGCTCTGGGGGCGGCCGGCACGCAGGCCGCCGGACTCAAGGCCGTCTACGGCAGCATGGGCAAGGCCTTGCATCCGGGGAAGGCCGCGATGGACGGACTCCTCGCTTCGCTCCTTGCGGACAAAGGCTTTACCGCTACCGATTCGATCCTCGAGGCCGAGCGCGGCTTTCTGAGGGTCCTGTCTCCTGCTCCCGACCCAGAGCTCGTAACAAAAGATCTCGGTAGGCAGTGGACGCTGCTGGATGACGGCTTTAAGCCCTATGCATGCGGATCGCTCACCCATCCGACGATAGAAGGTGTCATTCATCTCCGCCGTGAGCACGAACTGATGCCCGACCAGATCGAATCGATCGAGGCGACCGTCAACGACTACGTCTCCTGGGTCACCGCCAAAAAGGAACCTACAACGGGCCTTCAAGGAAAGTTCAGCATCTACCACTGCGCCGCGGTGGCAGCGCTAGACGGCTCGGCGAGCATGCGGCAATTCGAGGACGAGCGTGTGAACGATTCCGACGTGATCGAGATGAGAGGAAGGGTCAGCATCGTGGTCGATGACTCCCTGCCCAAGGATGCAGCTTCCGTGGCGCTGACCTTGATCGACGGCCGCCGGCTGACCTATGAAGTCATGCATAACAAGGGCACGGCGGAGAAACCGATGATCGACTCAGAGATCGAGGAAAAGTTTCTCGATCTCGCGGAGCCTCGGATCGGTCCTCACGCCGCCCGGGAGGTTGCGACAGAGTGCTGGCGACTGGAGGACCTGGGTGACTTTGGGGCTATTGCGCGCCTCTGCCGCGGACGATCCCAATGAATCGACGTCGATCTCCTTTGCACTCCTCGCGCCATTCGCGCCGGGGCGCGTAAAGGATTCCTGGTGCACCGGCGTATCGACTATGAGCGGATGGCAGCCAGCTACGATAGGGGTCGCAACCTTCCGCTTGAGTGGATTGACGCGTGGCGCGCCCTCCTCGATCCGTACTTATCGTCCGCTGTTCTCCCGGTCCTCGACCTCGGTTCAGGCACGGGTTTGTGGTCCGACGCCCTCGCGACTTGGTTCGATGCAGACATCGTAGGGGTTGAGCCCTCTAACGCGATGCGACGCGAGGCGGTGGGGAAGCGACTTCCGCCTAAGGTGGCCTTGGTGGGAGGTAACGCAGAGCGCATACCTCTCAAGGGTGGTTCGTGTGCGTGTGCATGGCTCTCGACCGTCGTACACCATATCTCCGACCTGAAAACTTGCGCCTCGGAGCTGCGCCGCGTGATCCGCATCGATGGCACCGTCCTGATCCGCAACTCGTTCGGTGACCGATTGGACGGAATTCACTGGCTTGACTTCTTTCCGGCCGCCAAGCAGCTCGCGGCGAGAAGATGGCCCACTCTTGAAGCAACGGCCGGTGCGTTTGGCGCGGCCGGTTTCGAGGTAGAGAAGCTCGAGAGCGTCCCTGAGATTATTGCGAGCAACTTTCATGCTTACTGCGACCGGATCCGAGTGCGCGCAAATTCCACTCTGAATCTGATCAGCGACGAAGCGTTTAGGACGGGTCTAGCACAGCTAGAGCAGTTTGCTGCAACACAGCTGTCAGAACATGTCGTAGACCGACGCGACTTTCTCGTCCTTCGGTGACCTACGAGATGAGGTCGTCGCTTCAGTCGCCGGGACGAACTCTCCGGCGGCCGGTGTAATTGAGTCTCGCCAGCAGCGCTTAACGAGAACACCAATAACGAGAGGAGCATCGATGAATCTTGTTATCTCAGTCGTTCTTGCGGTAGGTGCGGCGTACCTTCTCGACTGGCTCAATTTCCCGGCCGGGGCGCTGATCGGCGCCATGGTCGCGATCGCAGGACTCAAGCTGTCGGGCGTGGACGTGACCGAGATTCCGGGCGCGCTCCGCTTTGCGGCACTCATGGTGATCGGCTGGGATCTCGGCACCAAGTTCAACAAGCAACTGCTCACGGCCGTCACGAACAATCTCCTCCCCTTGGTCCTTGTTGTGGCTGCGTTCCTCGTCATGGGATGGATCCTGGCGTGGACGTTGTGGAGGTTGGGTCTCATGGACCCGGTAACAGCGGTTCTGGCAACTTCACCCGGCGGGCTGGTCCAGATGGGCGCTCTCACATCAGAGATGGAGGCCAACGCGGCATTGGTTGTCGGGTTTCACCTGCTCCGCATCGTTTCCGTGCTCCTGTCGGTTCCTATCATCAGTCGACTCGCGGCCAGATGACGACCGGATTCGAGGTCCGCTACCGCGCGGCTCTGTTTGACAACCCTCCTGCCGGGCGGGATGCTGCAATCGATTGCGATAAATGGGAGCGCTACCCGGCCAAGGGTGCGCGCTCGGTCCGATACTCGCTTGGGAGGAGGTCCTGATGGGACTCAAGACCTTCGGCCTCATGGGCGTCGATTGGGAGGAGAGAGTCGACCTCGGTCGCCTGCGCGGGGAACGTTTGGCACGCGCCGGGGACGCCCTGGAACAGTCCGATGCAGGTTCGCTGCTGTGCTTCGATATGAACAACATCAGATACGTCACCGCGACGCACATCGGCACCTGGGCGATGGACAAGCTTGCGCGCTTCAGCCTTCTGCCGCGCGGGGCGGAACCGATCGTGTGGGACTTCGGGTCGGCCGCTCGTCACCATGAGCTGTACTGCCCGTGGCTGAAGGGCCGTTCGCCCGCGGGGATCTCGACGATGCGCGGGGCGATGTCACCCGATTCGGGCCGCGCCGAGGACGTTGCGCGCAAGGTGCGCGTCGCGCTCGAGGAACGAGGCCTGCACAAGGATCCGATCGCGGTGGACGTCGTCGAGTTGCCGGTTCTCTTTGCGCTTCAGAACGAGGGCCTAGAGGTGATCGATGGTCAGCAGATCATGCAGAGCGCCAGAGTCATTAAGACGGAGGACGAGATCACGCTGCTGAACACTGCCTGCATGATGGTGGACGCGGCCTATGAGGAGCTCTACGAGGCCATGAAGCCGGGCATGCGGGAAAACGAGTGCGTGGGGTTAGTAAGCAAGGTCTTGTACGACCTCGGCTCGGAGCATGTCGAAGGTGTAAACGCAATCTCCGGAGAACGTTGTAACCCACACCCTCATGTCTACACGGATCGAGCGCTGCGGCCCGGTGACCCGGCGTATTTCGACATCCTGCACAGCTTCATGGGGTACCGGACCTGTTACTACCGCACCTTCGTCATCGGCAGCGGCTCGCAGGCACAGGTGGACGCGTACAAGCGCTGTCGCGATCTTCTGGACGAGGCGATCGCGCTGATCAAGCCGGGCATCACCACCGCGGACGTCGTCGAGGTGTGGCCCCCGGCTGAGGATTTTGGTTTTCCGAACGAAGAGGCTGCGTTCGCGCTTCAATTCGGACACGGTGTGGGACTTTCGATTTGGGAAAAGCCGATCTTCAGCCGTCTCGTTTCGTTGGATCATCCCGAGGTCATCGAGGAAGGGATGGTGTTTGCGCTCGAGACGTTCTGGCCGGCCTCCGACGGATGGTCCGCGGCGCGCATCGAGGAGCAGCTGGTGGTGACATCCGACGGTTGCGAGATCATCACCCGCTTTCCGGCCGAGCAGCTGATGGTCGCGGGTCGCCGTTACTACGCGGCGGCGGGGCCCCTTCCGGCCACGCGAGAGACGCAGTCGAACTTGAACCGGGACGGAACCGTCGAGTCGGTAGTGGCGGGTTCTCAGGTCAAGGCGCCGTAAACGAGCCGGGCCCCCGAGCCGATCAGCACCGCCAGGATCATCAGATCGAAGGCGCGCCTGGACAGCCCCTGGGTCACGCGGGTGCCGATCTGGAGCATGATCATGATCGGCGCGAGCGCGAGGAGGCTCTCTGCCAACCGGTCTTCGGTGTAGAGCCCCAGGATCGTGAACGCGGCGATCTGCACGACAGAGAACACCAGGAAGACTGTTGTGACCGACAGCACGTAGGCCTCCTTGTCGAGTCGGAGCGCGTGCATGTAGGTGGACAGGAGCGGTCCGGACACCCCGGTCGATCCCTGCAGAAGGCCCGCAGCAAGCCCGACTGGCGGCGAGGAGTAGCGGGTCACCGCCGGGCGCAGGCTGAAGTTCGGATGAGCTAGGAAGACAATTACGTAGAGGCAGATCACCGATGCCAGCACCAGCGAGAGGACACTGTCGTCCAGGGTGGTGAGAAGTGTCGTCCCGGCCACGGACCCGAAGACTCCGGTGACCAGCATCCTGAGCAGGTCTCTCGTCCGGTGAAGGTGGTTCCGGTAGATCCACAGCAGCCACGCGTTCGAGACCACGCCGGGGATCGCCATGACCACCACCGCGTGCTCGACTCCGAGGAAGCTCGCCATCACGGGGATCGCGATGGGCGGAAGACCCAGACCGGTGGCTCCCTTGACGAAGCCCCCTACGACCATGGCGGCCAGGATTATCGACAGCTCGCCGAGGTCGAAGGTCACGATGCCATCAAGGTGCCGACGTCGACGCCGAGGTCCGACAGCATGACGCGCGCCGCGTTCCTGCCGGGTCTGCCGGACACCGAGCCGCCGGGGTGGGTGGTGGCGCCGGTCTGGTACAGGCCCTCGACCGGGAGCCGGTATCCCGACCACCCGGGAACGGGGCGGTTGACTCCGGACTGATCCGGGTCGAGGGCGCCGCCGTGGCACGAGCCGCGGTGATTGTGGCGGTTGCGGGCCTCGAGGTCGAGGGGGCATTCCACGACGCGCGCGAGGATGTCGGAGTCGTCCAGATCCATGTGATCGCTCGTGCGCCGGATCAAGAAATCGGCGAAGCGCTCCTTCTCCGCAGCCCATTCTTGCCGGCCGCCGACCGGGTCGTAGGGCGCGATCGTGAGGAGCTTGAGGATTCCCTTGCCGCCCGGCGCCCGCTGGCGATCCACCGCGGTGGAGCACACGACGAGGATCCATGGATCGCGCGTGGAGGTCTGGCCGTGGCCGAAAGCGTCCAATTGGTCGAGCAGTCCCTGTGTCGACCCGAGGGCGCCCGCGACCGAGTCCACGACGTCTCCTTCCACGAGGAAGCCGGGCGTCTTGGCAAGCGCCAGGTGCACGGCGAACAGGGTCATGCCGGGCCGCCACCCCCGCACGCTCGTCAAGAACTCGTCGGGAAGAGTGCGGGGCGGGAGGACGTCTTCGAGTTGGGCCACGTGGATCGTCGAGAGCACTGCGCGTCGGGCCGTGTACCGCTCTCCGGCGGCTGTGATCGCCCCCGCCGCCCTGCCGTTCTCGACCACTACCTCGGTAACGGGAGCCGACGTCACCACGCGGCCCCCGTGCTCCCGGATCAGTCTTGCGAGCGCTCTCGGAAGGCTGTCGGATCCGCCGAGGGGGAACGCCCAGCCAAACTCAGCTCGCCCCGCAGTCACCGCGAAGGGAAGGATGCCCGTACCCGGCTGATCGAGAGGCTGGATGGTAGCGAACGAGAGCCACGTCATCAGCGATCTCACCTTCGGATGCGCAAAGCGTTCGTTGATGACCTCGAGCGCGCTGCGCCGAGCGAGTGAGGCGTAAGAGCGCGCCGCCGGCGAGTCCTCCACGAGCTCGGCAGGGGGGAGGTTGTTGACTCGACCGTGAACCTTACTGAGGCCACCGTCCCACTCCTCGAGCAACGAGAGGTAGGCGCGCCCGTCGGAGGGCGAAAAGCGGCCCAGCTCGTCGGCCGTCTTCTGTCTGTCGCGCCACATCGTGATCGCGGAGCCGTCGTCACAAGGCATTACGACCGCGGGATCGGTGTAGATGTAGCGAAGTCCGTATCGATCGAGCTGCAGTTCGTTGTTGCGCATCAGCGGGTTCGACTGGATGAGCACATGTGCACTCGAGCACGAGTCGTGCTTGAACCCCGGCAGCGTCAGCTCCTCCGTCGCTGTGTTACCGCCGATCGTGTCACGCGCTTCGAGGACGAGGACCTCGAATCCGGCCTTTGCTAGATAAGCCGCTGCGATCAGGCTGTTGTGTCCCGCTCCGGCAACCACGACATCCGCCTCATGGCTACTCATGTCAGGAGTTGCTCCGCCATCCAGTCCGCCGTGTGATAGCGGTGCTTGTAAGAGACATTGGCGCAGCCGTGGTTACCGTCGGGCAATAGCAGGAAGTCCACCGTGCCCCCGGCCGTGTCCGCTAGACGTCTCGCATGCTGCCAAGGGATGAGCCGGTCGAGCTTGCCCATCACGATCTGTAAGGGGGCCGTGATCTTGTGAGCCCGTCCCTCCAGGGACAGCTCGAGGGCGCGGTTCCGAGCTTCCTCCTCGGTATCCACCTTGGCGCGAACCCTGAACGTGTCGCGGGTGAGCGAAGGTAATCCGTCCCACACCTCGCCGAAGTTGAACGGTCCCGCCAGCGCGACGCACGCTTTTACGCGCTCGTCCTCGCTGGCCACGCGGGGGGCGTAATAACCGCCCAGGCTCACGCCCCAGATACCGATGCGGTCGGGATCGATTCCGGAAGTCCCGGCTAGATGATCGAGGATCGCGGCCCCCGGAAACTCCCAGTCGGCCCTGATCGCGAGGTCGTACTCGGCCTCGCCCTGGCCGGGACCGTCGACGGAGAGTGTGGCCAACCCCCGTTCGAGGAACAATTGCTCGGTATTGCGGAACTCCTCCTTCGTGGAATCGAGGCCGGGTATGAGAACGACGGTGGCCGCGGAGTCGACTCCGCGCGGCCTGCGCAGCACTCCGACCAACCGGCTTGATTCGAAGGGGATCTCCACTCGCTCGCCGGGTGGGTCGAGGTGGGGGAGGGCGTCCGTTAGGCAGCGCACCGCGTTGTAGTGCGCCGTTCGCATTTGCTCGAGGTCTTCCACGAACACGAACTTGGCGAAGTGGTAGTAGACGGACGCCCGCGCCAGATGTGCTCCCGCCGATCTCGTCCTGTTCCGCGCTACCGCGACCCTGCCGAGGTTCTCGTGGTCGGTGGCGGCCGCCGACCACCTGGCACACCACTGCTGCCAGCTTTGGATGTCCTCGGTGATCCGGTCGAAATCCGAGGGCGCGACGCCGTTAGCGGTGAAGCGAGGCTTCCAGTGAGCGATGGCGTCCGCCAACCGCCGATCCCTCACCGGGTTTGCGAGGAGCGTGAGTGAGCCATGTCTTGATCCTGATAGGAAGTTTTGCAAACGATTGCAAACGATTGTTACTCTACCGGCAGCCAAGTAAGGAAACTGCCCCCCGCGCCCCTCCGGGTCTTCATGGCGCGTCATCAGAATCCAGCGGGATAGGGGTGCGCAAGCTGCGCGCGGGATTTGCCGCCAGCTTTCGAGCTCGCTTGTACAGCTTATTACACATCATATATTCTATGTTATGTCTATCCCGGGGGCGGGGATTGGGAGGTGGAGCCGTGACGATCCGATCCGGTCGTTCGAGGAAGTTCGCGTGCGTGCTCGCCGCGCTGGCAATGATGGCGGCGGCCTGCGGCGGGGACGAGGGGGAAACCGGGGCGGAGGGGGAACGCTCGGTCATACGCTTCGCTTTCGCTCCAGATCCGGTGTGGGACCACATGAACGACACCGGGATGATCGTGGAGTGGGAGGAAGAGTTCAACACCCGCATCGTGACCAGCACCACGTGGGATGAGTTCACTTTCTTCGCCGGTGGTCACGGGGACATCGTCTCGATGGGCACGTACGAGATCCCGGTACTCGAGGGTGAGACCGACATCGAAACGGTGTCGTTCGGGAAGTACAACCATCTCCGCGATTTCATGGCCACTCGGGCAAACGAGCCGTACGAAACCCTCGAGGACGTCCCCAAGGGCTCGAAGATATGCGTTCAGAGTTCTGTGAGCGCGACGATCTTCTGGTCCATCGCCGCAGACAAGATGCACGGTTTGGACTTCCGCGTAGGTGGAGGAGACTTTGAGCTCATCGTCAACGACCACTTCCTGAATCCCGACCTGATGGCGCGCGGTGAATGCGAGGCAGCGATCGTGATCCCGGAGGCTGCAGCACCATTGCTTCGTACTGGAGAGCTGAAACCCATGTACGACGGCACGATGCCCTTCCAGCTCTATCAGGAGGTTGCCGAGACCGACCATGTCGGGATCATGTCGAACCTGTTCACCGCCACCGAGGAGTGGTACGACGCTCACCCAGACGAGGCCGCTGCCTTCCTCGACCTCTGGCAGCGAGGGATCGAAGCGTGGCGTGAGAAGCAGGAGGAGATCATCAGGACTTATCCGCAGCACTTCGCAGTGGAGGAAGAGGCCGATGTGAACTGGATCGTCGATTTCTTGACGGCCCCCGGCAACGACTGGTTCGTAGATAACGTCTACCTCGACGACCAGTGGATCGAAGGGGAGAAGAGCTTCTACGACCTGATGGATGAAGCCGGATTCTTCGAAGAAGGCGGTTTTAGGGACCCAAGGTACGAGGCCGTGGAGCCCCCGGCGTAATCAGATCCGAACCCGGACGCGTACAGGTTGGAGGCGCCGGCCGGAGGGTTCGCGGCCGAAGTGCCGTCCCTTTGAGGGCGTGCGGAGAAGGGGAGACCATCACGAAAGCTATCCGCGTTCACGAGACCGGCGACCCCGATGTGTTGTCCGTTGAAGACGTCCCCGTCCCCAAGCCCTCGGAGGGCCAGGGGCTGGTCAAGTTGGAGGCCATAGGTGTCAACCTCATCGACGTCAACCAGCGATCCGGTGCTTACAAGGTCGCGCTGCCGTTCACACCCGGTACGGAGGGCGCGGGTGTAGTGGCAGATACAGGACCGGGCGTGTCGGAAGTGTCCGTCGGAGACCGGGTCGCCTTCGCGGGTATACCCGGCACGTATGCGGAGTACGTGGTCGTAAAGGCGGATCGACTCGTCCCCGTCCCCGACGGTGTCACCACCGAACAGGCTGCCGCGGTGATTCTGCAGGGCATGACGGCTCACTATCTCCTCAATTCGATCTGCACCTTCGAGGAAGGGGACTGGTGCTTGGTGCACGCGGCCGCCGGTGGGGTTGGTCTCCTGCTTACGCAGATGGCCCGACGACTGAGGCTACGAGTTGTCGGCACCGTATCCACGTCCGCCAAAGCGGAATGGGCTCGCGCCGCGGGAGCGAACCACGTCGTGATCTATTCGGAGGGGGACTTCGAATCCGCCGTCCGCGATGTCACCGATGGACGCGGGGTGCGGGCGGTGTACGAGTCGGTGGGAAAGGCGACCTTCGACGAGAGCCTGCGCTGTCTCGCTCCCCGCGGGTACCTGATTCTCTTCGGTCAGGCGAGTGGCCCCGTCGATCCCGTCGACCCACGGAGGCTGCAGCAGGGCAAGTCGCTGCTCCTCACTAGGCCGGGTCTGGTCGACTACATCTCCACGCGTGACGAGCTCTTGTGGCGCAGCCGTGAGGTGCTGTCCCTCGTCGCCGAGGGGACGCTCGATGTTCACGTGCACGCGCGCTTCGGCCTCGAGGCGCCGAGCGAGGCGCACCGGGCGCTCGAGAGCCGAGCCACCATCGGCAAGCTGATACTGGTGCCCTGACCTCCCGGCGACCCGGTAGGAACGCGCGTGCAACGGACATGTCTACCTACTCGCGCGTCTGTTCAGCTTCCTCCTGCATCGTCTCGAACCGCTGCAGGATCTGCGCTTGCGCCGTCGCCACTGCCGTGTCCGATGCGCGTCGCGGCCGGGGGAGCTCGATTGGGATGTCGGCGTACAGGCGCCCTCCGGGCGCAAGGACGAGGATACGGTCGGAAAGCTGCACGGCCTCCATCACGTCGTGCGTCACGAACAACACGGTCTTCTTCGTCCGTACCCAGATCTCCTGAAGTTGCTCGCGCAGTCCTCGCGCGGTGATCGCGTCGAGGTGGCTGAAGGGTTCATCCATCAAGAGTAGGTCCGGCTCCACCGAGAAGGCCCGCGCAATGCCCACCCGCTGTTGCATGCCGCCTGAAAGCTGAGCTGGAAACCTGTCCCCGGCGTCCTCCAGCCCGACCATCGCAAGGTACTCCAGAGCGTGCTCGCGAGCGCCGGCACCCTTGCCGTCCTGGACGTAGAGCATGTTCTGCGTCACGGTCCGCCAGGGCAAGAGGCGGGACTCTTGGAAGACGTAGCCAAGGCGAGCCGGCCGACCCCCCTCGGAGACCGACACAGTGCCCGTCGTTGGCTCGTCGATGCCCGAAACGATGTTCAAGAGCGTGCTCTTGCCGCAGCCCGACGGACCCACGACCGATACGAAGACGTGGCCCGTGATCTCGAAGCTGAGGTCGTCGATGGCCGTCGTCGCATCCGACCGTCGCTCGATCGCGGGGAAAGTCTTGTTTAGATGCTCAACCCCTAGCGTAGCCACTCGTTGAGTCCCTCCGTGAACCGCTTCACGCTCCCTTCACTCCGAGGTCGACCTCTACAGCCTCACGCTCGATCGCGGAGAGCTGGGCGTCGCGCCAGCGGAAGGCGCGCCTCTGCAACCGGACGAGCGCCAGCCGGTCTACGAGGACGATGAAAAGGATGAAGATAACAACCCAGGCAACGAAGCCCTTGTAGCGGTTTGCGTCGTACCAGTAGCGGCTCCGCCACCCTACGCCCGCCGACGCCGAGAACCACTCGGCGAGGAGCACGGCGTTCCAGCCGACGATCACCGCAAAGCGGAGGCCGGCGAAGACGTAGCCCGTCAGGGCGGGCAACTGGAGGTGTCGGAGCCGCCGGTAGCCCGAGACCCCGAATGCGGTCGACATCCGGCGCAGGTCCCGGGGGATCGCCTGCACTCCCTCCACCACGTTCACCGCGGCGAACGGGAACGCCGACAGGAACGTAGTGATCACTACGGCATCGTCACCGAGGCCGAACCACATCTGCGTGAGGAAAGCCCAGATGATCGCGGGGAGAGCGAGGAGGACCAGCAGCGTGTCCCTGAAGAGTGCCTCCGCGAGCTTCGAAGCCCCAATCAGGATTCCCGTCAGGATGCCGAGCGCCATCGAGATCGCGAGTCCGAGCGCGAAACGGGGGAGCGTGGCGGCGAAGTGCTCGAGGAACTCGCCTCGGACGATGCCTCCGTGACGCCCTGCGGTGACCTCGATCCACATGAAGCCGAACACCTCCGCCGGGCCGGGGAACCGGTCTTCGTAGAGCGCCAGGAGCTGCCATAGGAGGAGCAGGAACAGATAGCTCGCGATCCGGGCCCCGGCGTCGGAGGTCAGCGAGCGACGGACCGCGCCGATCGCGCCACGGGTCGTCGCGGACCGCCCAAGCGCTACGCTCACGCCTCGTCCCCCAGCCGCCACCGAAATAGGTAGCGCTCCAGCTTGACGAGCACGAACCGCTCGACAAGAAGCATGAAGATGATGAAGAGGAGGACCCAGGCCAAAGTCCCTGGGATCGAGAAGTCTTCGAACTCCCTGCGGATCTGGAAACCTACGCCGCTCGAGGAGCCGAAGACCTCAGTGAGCTGCTCCACCTTCCACGCGAGGGCGAAGGATAGTCGCACACCCGCAAACGCGAAGGGGGCGGCTGACGGCACGAGCACGTGACGAACGACGGCGGAGCGGGTGCGTCCGAAGGCGTCGCTCATCTGCACGAGCCGCCGGTCGACGGAGTCGAGCCCTTCGGCGACGTTGATCGCAATGTAGGGCATCGACACGAGCCCCACCGCGATCACGGGCCCCAGCACCGAGATCCCCACGATGACAAGGGCCATCACGGCGTATGTAATGCCCGGGATGCTGCCGGCGACCATGACCATGTCGTGGAAGAACGCCCGCCAGTAGCGGCTCGTGCCCATCAGGTAGCCGACGGGAAAGCCGATCAGCAGAGCGAGCGCGAAGCCGTACCCGAGGCGCATGATCGTGGGTACGAAGTGGTGGACGAAGGCCCCCGTCCGGACAACGTCCCACATCTCCTGCCCGATCTCGAGCGGAGGTGGGAGCAAAAACTCGCCCACCACCAACTCTGAAAGCAGGGTCCAGACCAGCAGGAAACCCCCGGTACCGACGACGAGCCCGAGGACACCTCGCACGCGCCGGCGAGCGGCGAGCGACAGGTGCGCGTTCCCGCGCGGGCCGTGTCCGACGGTCGTCGATCTCGCCACGCGTGCGTACCGCCGCTCGCCTCAGCCCTGGAATCCGGGTCGGACTACGCCTGCGGCTCGACCGCGTCGAATCGAGGCGCCTCGTCGCTCTCGGAGAGCCCGGCCTCTGTGAGCAGCGGGAAGATCCGCGACTCCGTCTCGACCCACGATTCGTCGAGATAAACGGTCTCCACGAACCAGTCGTGCTCGCCGAGGTAGTCCTTCATGAACTGGATCTCCTCGGGCGATTCCACGGCAAAGTGCTGCGGGTAGCTCTCGATGATCTCGTTCTGGTTCGCTTGCCACTCCTGAATACCGCGCTCCCACAGCTCGAGGAAGAAAGCCACCTCGTCCGGGTGGGAGTCATACCAATCCGTCGGGGCCATGAAGATGTTGATCATCGGACCCTCGTGGTCGGGGGCATCCACGACCTCGCTGTACAGGTCTGCAGCGGTTTTACCTTCGTAAAGGACGCGCACGTCGCCGTTCAGGAGGGGCGGGACGTTGAAGTCGGGAAGGACCAGGGCCCCGTCGACCTCCTCGTCCGCAGCCAATGCGCCCGTGTTCGTTAGATCCGCAAGGACCAGCTCGAAATCCCCTCCATCGGCGCGAAAGTCAAGGCCATAGAGCTCGTTGGCAAGGACACCCCATATCACTGTGGACGACACCGCGTCCCATACGGCTATCCTTCCGCCCTTCAGGTCCTCGAGCGTCTCGGCGTCCGAGTCGGCGGGCACGACCAAGACGCTGCGATCGATGTTGTACTTGCCGAAGATCGTGGCCGGCCTGCCGGTCTCCTCCTCCAGTAACGGCACCTCGAACGACGCGATCGAAACGATGTCCGCGTGACCGCCGGCGTAGATGCCGAACTCATCCCACGTGGATTGCTCGAGGATCCGGATCCCGGACTCCTCCTCCATCTCCTCGCGGATCCCAGAGTCCTTCAGGGTGTCCCACACAGGGTCGGGCGCGAACGTGAAGCGGATGACGCCCTCCTCGCTTCCGCCCTCACCGCCGCCACCACCGTCGTCGCCGCCACAAGCCGCCCCAACGAGGCCGACTACCGTCATCATCGCCAGCGCGACACGGATGCCGATCTTGCGCCTCATCTCTGCCCCTTTCCCGGACGACACGAGGGGTTGCTGTTCTCGGACCCTCGTTGGAGACTACGTATTATATATAATCCGTGCCAACCGAATCTAGCCCCTTGCGCCGTCTGGTCGACGTAGGACGAGGGGGGAGGATGGTCTAAGAGTGGAGATCGCGATGGCTGATCAGGGAACGCCGGGGGTTGGAGCCCGCGCCCCGGAATTTGCCCTGCGCCGGACCTTCGAGGAGACAATCGGGCTCTCCGACCTGCTCGACGACGGACCGCTCTTGCTCGCTTTTTATGTGTTCGATTTCGGCCCGGTCTGAACGAACGAATTGTCCCAGTTGGGGCAACGGATCGACGAGATCGGCGATGCGGGCGCGGGGCTGGCCGGCATCGCCGTAACGGCCACATTCTCTCAGATGGAGTTCGCCCGCCGTCTCGGCGTCACTTTCCCGCTGCTGTCCGACTGGGGCGGCAGCACGTGCGAGGCGTACGGGGTCCGCTACGACGAATGGAAGGGGCACGCCGGGCTCGCGAAACGGTCGATCTTCGTAATCGACGGCGACGGGATGATCCGATACCGCTGGGTGACCAACGACGCACTGGCACTGCCGGATCTCGACGAGCCGCTCAAGGTGCTTGCCGACCTCACCTGACGGGCGGGCTGGCCAAACTTAGTTGACCCTGTACCGGGGCTGCTCTCCTTGCAGGACGGCGACGATGCAGCCGGCAGCCTTGGTCTGCGACTCGATTATCGCTTCGTCGGAATAGAAGGCGGAGTGCGGAGTCACGACGAGGTTGTCGACGCCCTCGAACGAGCCATGGTCGGGAGGCTCGGTGGGGAAGACATCGAGACCCGCCTTCCCGAGACGTCCGGACCGGAGCGCCCGCAGCACCTCGTCCACGTCGACGATCGGACCGCGTGAGGTGTTCAGAAGGACCGCGCCGGGACGCATCCGCTCGAGCATCTCGGCTCCGATCAGGCTACGGGTCTCGTCGAGCAGAGGGACGTGCACCGACACGATGTCCGAGGATTCCAGGAGCCCTTCCAGCGTCGACGCGCGCTCTACCCCCGCCTCCTGCATCACCTCATCTTTAACGTAGGGGTCGTAGGTTTGCACGATCAGCCCGAACGGCTGGGCCCGGGCGGCAACAGCTCGTGCGATGTGACCGAACCCGATCAACCCCAGGGTTTGACCGCGGAGTCGGTGTATGGGTCTGAGGGGATCGATGCCCCAGCCACCGCCCATCGTAAAGGTGTGCCCTATGACTACCTTCCGGGCGACTGCGAGGAGCAAGGACATAGTGTGATCGGCGACTTCGTCCACGCAATAGTCGGGTACGTTCGTCACGACGACGTCGTGCTCGCGCGCCGCCTCGAGATCTATGTTGTCGACTCCGATGCCGTAGCGGGCGATCACCTTGCACTTCTCCAGGTGTTCGAGCGTGCTTCGGTCGATGGGGGCGTAGGTGTTGAGCAGAGCAACGGCGTCGCGAGCGTGCGTTCGGATGGACTCAACCGACGGATCATCCAGCACGACTAACTCGGCACCGATGTCGGTCAGGATCTTGCGCTCGATGTCTGTGGTCGGGAACACCTGGTCGGTCAGGACAACTTTCATCGTCGTCTCCTTTGGGTCGAGCGATCGACCCGCACGCTCGGATCGAGAATCTTGGTCATGCCGCGTCCTCCTCGTAGCCAGGCCCGGGCAGGAACCGCCCCCACCCTGGGTCGACGATCGCCTGCCCGTCCTCGGCGACGAGGCGGCCCCGGACGAAGGTTCGAACGACCCTGCCTCGCACTTTGCGTCCTGCAAAGGGCGTCCAACCGACCGTGGCCACGACGTCTTCGTCCCGGAGCGTTCTCTCCGCTTCGAGGTCGACGAGGACGATGTCGGCGTCGGCACCCGGCTCGAGATTTCCTTTCTGAGGGTAGAGGCCATAGGCTTTCGCGGGTGCTCCGCTGCGAGCGGCGACGAGACGCTCGAGGCTCACCTTCCCCTCCGCAGCGCCGGTCAACATCATCTCGAGGCTCGTCTCGACCCCCGGGACGCCGAAGGGAGCTTCCCAGATGTCGTCGCGTCCCATCTCTTTCTGCTCGCGCGTCGAGGGAGCGTGATCCGCGCAGAGCATGTCGATGTCACCCTTCTCCAGGCATGCCCACATCTCATCCCTGTCCGCCGTGGTCCTTGCGGGAGGGGTGAACTTGTGGAAAGGGCCCCATTCATCGATCTCGTCCTCGGTTAGGTGGAAGTACTGCGGGCAGCTTTCGACCATCAGCCGAGTACCTCGAGAGCGCTCACGCGCAACCAGGTCGCAGACGTCTGGGTGACTGGCGTGAGCGATGATCACTCTGCATCCAGATAGTCGAGCGAGAAGCGAGACGGTGTTCACCGCCACTTGCTCGGCCTCCCTGCTGCGCCACTCGGGTACGACGCGCGGGTCTTTACGACCGGCTGCCCTCAGGCGATCCTCGTTCTCTGCCGTGATGGCCTCGTCCTCCGCGTGTACCAAGCACAGACCATCGAACGACGCGACCTCACGGAACAACGTCAGCATGCGTCCGGCCAGCACGGCGGGCACGCCGTGGAGGTTGCACGTGAACACCTTGAAGCAGGCGGCACCCGCCTTCCACATCGGCCTAAGCTCGCCGAGGTTGTCGGGGTGTCCTCCGCCAAAGAGGGCGAAGTCGATGCGCGCACGCCCCGAGAGATAGTCAGCCTTCTCGGTCAGCACCTTCGCGTCGAGGACGAAGGGGAGGCTCCGATGATGCTCCACGATGGTCGTAACGCCTCCAACGGCGGCAGCGGCCGTCCCGGTGGGGAAGTCCTCCCGCTCCGTGAGCCCGGGATCCATCATGTGCACGTGGGGATCCACGCCTCCGGGGAGGACGACAAGGCCCGAAGCGTCGACGATCTCCCGAGCCTCCGCGGTGCCCGCTTCCGCTCGCCCGGCGATCTTGCCGTCTTGTACGAGCAGATCGCAGCGCTGACGCCCTGCGGGAGAAACGACGTCTCCTCCCCGTACGACGAGGTCGGCGATCATCTCACCCCCGCGACGTCGAGCACGGCTCTGCCGACGATCTCTCCTGCCTCGAGTGCTCGCATGACGTCGTTCACATCTTCGAGCGGTCTTACTTGATCGATCATCATCTGGACCTCGCCGTCCGTCACCAAGCGGATCGCACGTTGCAGCTCGTCCATCAAGACGTAGCGAGACCCAACGAGCTCGATCTCTTCGAGGACGAACCGGGTCGAAGGGATCCGGAAATCAGTTGTCAGCGAATAGCCGACGGCTACGATGCGTCCTCCGGCTCGCGTCATCTTCTCGGATTGGGCGACGGTGTCCTCTCTACCTACACAATCGATGACGACGTCTACGCCCTCGTCATCCGAGGCCGCGAGGACTCGTTGGATCACGTCGGGGTCGCCGTTGTCCCACGCTTCGAGCCCTAGATCGTGGGCCGCCTTGAGCGCTCGCTCCGAGACGTCGAGCCCGATGACGCGGGCGCCGGCAGCGCGAGCGACCTGCAACGCGTGGATGCCGACGCCGCCTAGGCCGAGCACGATGGCCGTCGCCCCCGGGACGATCCGGCCGCGACTGATGCAGGCCCGATAGCCCGTTCCGAGTGCGCACGTCATCGACGCCGCGTGGATGGGGTCGACGTTGGGTGGCACGTCGCTGAGGCGATCGAGCGGTACGACGACCCGTTCCTCGAAGCCTCCCGGACTCCTAAAGCCCATCCAGGCCTGAGGCGTCAGACACAGGTTGTCTTGACCGGAGCGGCAGCGGGAGCAGACCCTGCACGGCCACAGGTGGTAGCACACGACGACGCTGCCTTCCTTCAGGGCGCCGGGAGGGTCCGTGGCGATCACTCGACCGCACACCTCGTGCCCACAGACATGCGGGAGCGTTAGCTCACCGCTGTAGGGCATCTTTCCGCGGGCTGTCTTTACATCGGAGAAGCACACTCCACAAGTGAGCACCTCCAGCAGGGCGGAGCCCGGCACGAGCTCGGGCTCCTCGACCTCGATCCTCTCCATAGGCTCCGTGTACGACGTCACCGCCATCGCTTTCACTGTCGATCCCTCACGTGGTCGAGCATGACTTTGAGCGCTTCGCCGCTGCGGACCGTGTCGATCGCCTCCTGGGTCGCGGCGAGGGGATAGACGTGGCTGACGAGCGGCTCGAGCTTCACGGCTCCCGACGACACGAGCTCGATCGCGGTGGGGAAGTCCTCCGGTTTGGCTGCCCGCGGGTTGGTAAGCGTCACTTCCTTGAGGTAGAGGAGATAGAAGGGCAGAGCTCCCCGGTCGGCGGTGATGGTGCCGAATAGGACGACTCGGCCGCCCGTCCGCGTGAGCTCGATCGCCTGGGCGAGCGTCTCCACCTTTCCCACGCACTCGATCACCACGTCCGGGCCCCTGCCGTTCGTCGCCTCGCGGACGCGGTCGGCCAGCTCGGGATCGGCTGGGTTGAGTGTCAGGTCGGCCCCGAGCTGCCGCGCTAGTGCTCGCTTCGAGGAGCTGCGAGTTATGCCGATTAGCGGCTTGGCGCCGCGCGCCTTGGCCAGCTGCAGGTGAAGCAGGCCCGACACGCCGAGCCCGATCACGAGGGCCGAGTCACCCGGGAACAGAGGCGCGCTTCGCTGCGCGTGGGTGCACGTGGTCAGTACTTGGAGCAGCGGAGCGACGGCGTCGGCGATGCCGTCGGGAACCTCGTACACGTTGGAGATGGGGACGGCTACGGTCTGCCGGAATCCTCCATCGCGGTCTCTGCCCAGTAGCGCTCCCTCGGGGCACAGGTTGACTTGCCCTTTCGAGCACACGTGGCACGAGCCGCAGCTGATGGCGGGATCGACGATCACGCGCGCCCCGCCCTTAGAGGTGGCCGATGTATCTCGCGCGTCTCCGGCGGAGATGCGCCCGAACATTTCGTGTCCCATCACCAGGGGATGGCGCACGGGGATCTTGCCGGCATAGATGCTCAGGTCGGTCCCGCAGATCCCGGTGGTGATGATGTCGACCAGCACTTCCCCCGGGCCGGGTGTGGGGGAGGGGCGGTCGTCGACGCGGAGGGTCTCCGGTGCTTCGAGCACGACCGCCCGCAATTAACCGGTTCCTTTGAGCTGCTCTGAGACGATCCGGGCGACCTCTTCGAATGGCAGAAGAGCTTTGGTATCGAGCGCGCGCTGTTTGATCGTGCCCAGCACCGTCCGCATCTGGTCGTCGTCGGCCGACAGTCCGAGCGCCTTCAGCGCAAGTGCCACGGAGGGCAGTCCGCTCCCTTTCCCATAGACGACGCGAGCGGGCGGTTGTCCGACCACGTCCCAGTGATACGGGAACACCTCAGTGGGGTGATCGTCGATGCAGCGCTCGTACCAACCTGCGATGATCCCGGACTCGATCTCGAACAATCGCTCGCCCACGGCCGCTCGGTTCGAGGGGATCGAGTGACCCGTCCGTTCCCGTACGAGTCGAGAGAGGGAGTAGAACTCCTCAGTCTGCAGACCGTGCTCGACCCCGTACAGCATCCGGAGGGCGAGCGCCAGCTCCTCCATGGGACAGTTGCCGGCCCGTTCTCCTACTCCGGTCACGGTGGTGTGCACGACCTCGACCCCCACGGCGATGGCCGACAGGGAGTTGGCGACTGCGAGACCAAAGTCGTCGTGGAAGTGAGCCTCCAGCCGGACGCCGGGCAGCCGATCTCGCACCTTGTCGACCCACACGGGTATCGCGTGAGGCGCGACGCCTCCGGTCGTGTCGACCAGGGCGAGTGCATCCATGTGCCCCTCGTTGCCGATTCGTTCGACCAGGTCGAGGTACCAGTCGAACTCCGCGCGTGACGAGTCGATCGTGAAGAAGACCGTTTCGAGGCCTTCCTCCCTGGCGGCAAGCGTCGCCTCGATCGACAGCTTGATCGCCCTGTCGAGTGGCCACCCGTAGGCGCGCTCGAGCATGTGTCCCGACGAGGGGATCTCGATTACGACGCCCGAGACGCCGCAGTCCTTGGCTCTCTTTATGTCGTCGACCATGCATCTGGCGAAGGCGAAGACCTGGGGGCCGAGGTCCAGCTGGACGATGTCTTTGATCGCGGCTTCGTCCTGCGGCGACACGATTGGCATCCCCGCCTCGATGCGGTCCACGCCGGCATCGGCCAGGCGACGGGCGATCGTGACCTTGTCATCGCGCGTCAGGGCGATGCCGGCCTGCTGCTCGCCGTCCCGCAGCGTGATGTCGTGGAAGTAGACGCGCTCCGGGAGGTTCAGGCCCTCGCGCGCTTCGTCGAGGTAATTCCACGGACTCGTGAACCAGCGACCTTCGACTTCCCAAGCCTTGCCTGCCATCAGGACTCCCACCAGTAGTCGGGATGTTCGACAAGGGTCGTGATCGCGTGTCCGTCCTCCGTGATGACGAGGTTCTCCTCTAGCCGAACCGTCTGCTCGAGGCCGGGGTGGCCGGCGAAGGTCTCGATCGCGAAGTACATGTTCGGCTTGATCTCGGCCGGGTACTCGAGCGAGTACGCCCGGCTGATCCACATGCCCTCGTACAGAGACAGCCCGATCGAGTGAGCGAACTGCTGGAGCGAGACAGACCCGAACTTGTCGTCGTCGTACTCGGGGAACCTCTTGGCCACATCCGCCGTGGTGTTGCCCGGTTTCATCTCCTCGATGGCCGCGTAAAGGGAGTCGTAGCACTCCTTATAAAGGTCTTTCTCTTTCTGGGTGGGTTTACTGTCGACTTTCCAGCAGCGAACGAAATCGATGAAGTAACCGCCCGGCCCGATAGCGTTGATGTCGACGATGACGTCGTCTCCCTGACGGAAGACCTTGTCGGTGTGCCACCGACGATAAGGGCTCGTGTTCCCTCCGGAAGCACAGATGATGTCGTAGACGAAGTCGAAGCCTGCCGCGTACAGATACTCGTTGACCTTGGCGGTTATCTCCGCTTCGCGGACGCCGGGCTTGGTCCACTCCTTCATGGCGTGCCACATCGCCGCATCGCCATGCGCTGCCGATATCTTGAGACACTCGATCTCATCGGGCGACTTGATGACGCGAGCGCCGGACATCGCGGGCCACGCGTTGACCAGCTTGACCCCCTTCTCCTTGAGGGCTTCGTAGGCGCGAAAGTCCATGATGTCGATACCGACTCGTCCGTCGGCCGCCCCGTTCTCCTTGAGAGCGTCGACGATCGAGTCGGCCATCTTGGAGGCCATGACCTCCTCGGCGCCCTCCCCCCACTTCCAGGTGATCGCCGGGCGGACCTCTTTCAGCCACGGAGCGTCGATCTCGGCGCAGACCTTGTCGGATCCAACGGTTTCGAATAGCAGCGGGTCACCCTCGCGCGGCAAGATCGCATAGCGGATGAAGATGTTGTTCTTCCAGTTGCCCTGGAACACCGAAGTGACGTAGCGAACGTTCTCGCCCACGAAGAGGATCAGGGCGTCCAGATCGTGCTCGGTCATCTGATCGCGAGCTCGCTGGAGGCGATCGGAGCGGAGCCGGTTGAAGTCGACGCGTGCCTGCCAGTCCGTCCCGGTGGTCGAGTAGACCCTCCGAGGCGAGTACTCGTGCTTGGTCTCGAGGAACGGATGCTCCACGGCCTCCTCCTTATCCAGTGGTCTCTACCGTCTCAGAACCTTCTATGAACTCCGCGATCTCGTCGGCCGTATGTCTCATGTGGTGGCCCACCGCAGCGCGTGCGCGTGCCGCATCCCTGGACCGGCAGGCGTCGAGGATCTTCTGGTGGTCGTTGTCCGACCGCGCGCCCGGGGGCTGATGCGCGACGTACATGTGGATATAGGCGCTGGAAGCATCCCGGAGGGTGGCAATCATGTTGCAGAGTCGTGGACGCTTCGAAGCCGCATAGATGGCGCGGTGGAACTCCTCGTTCATCGACGTCCAGGTCACCTCATCTCGGACGTGGCGCATCCGGTCGATTAGTGATTGCAGCTCTTCGACAAGATGGTCGTCGAGATTGGGGATGGCCAGCGTTATCGCGAGCGTCTCGAGCGCCTCCCGGATCTCGTAGTACTCACGTACATCCTCCACCGAGGGGTGGAAAACGATCGCGCCGCGATGTGGATCTATGCGGACCAGACT
>JBOGXB010000009.1:0-40863 GCA_050694215.1 Actinomycetota bacterium | reverse complement strand
GCTGGGATTCGGTTACCGAGTGTTCCGGCTCGCGAAGGGTGGACCCCTCGGAGACGTCATAGGCCAAGCGGTGCTGGGCGTGCTTCTCGTCTCGATGGCGCTCGCGATCGGCTTGGGGGTGGAGTGGGTGCGCTGGGTCGCCCTCGCCTACGCGCTCGTCTTCGGACTCGCGGTCATGCCCGTATGGGTCCTCGCGGTTCTCGTGCCGCTTCCGCCCCGGCCCCCCGACTACACGTTCACCGCTGCTTACTGGCTCGCTCTGGGCGTAATCGCGGTCGCCGCCGTCGCCTCCTGACGAGCGCGAGCTTCAGCCGTTGGCCAGGAGTCCCCAGCCCGACAGCCTCCGAGCGAGCTCGTCGGCGGTCGTCTGGTAGAGCAAGGACAGGGCCATCAGGTCGTCCTCCCGGATGGTGAGGACGCGGCCGTTGTAGTCCCCCCGCTGGATCTGGATCGCGTGTGTGAAACGCGCGATGGGATCCCGTTCTGACTCAGGAACGCGGTCGAGTCGCTCGAGGTCGAGAACGACGCGGCGCCGGCTCTCGGTGGGGCCCGGGGCCGGCGGGGACTCGTCCGGCAGTATCTCCGGCACAGGAACGTCGTAGAACCCGGCCAGCTCGGACAGCCTCGCGACGGTGACGTTGCGGTCCCCTCGCTCGTACGCGCCCACCACGGCTGCCTTCCACTTGCCCCCCGAGGTCTGCTGGACGTCCTGCAACGACATCCCCTTCTGGACCCTTATGCGCCTCAGCCGGTCACCCAGCTCCCTTGCGTACTCCGTAGTGCTCAAGCGTCTGGCTCCTTCTCGATAACCACAGGGGCCTCACCCTCGCGGTTGCCTTGGTCCCGGACAGTCACGTGTTCGACACGGAACGTCAACTACCTTCACCTATCCAACTACTTTCTGTAGTCGCGTCAGGCCACGGGGTCCGCTCCCTTACAATCTCAGGGATGAAAGCTCTCTGGAAAGGCGCCATCACCTTCGGCCTCATCAGCATCCCCGTACGGCTCCATTCGGCAGTGCAGGAAAAGAGCCTCAAATTCCACCTCCTCCACGATGAGGACAGTGGGCGCATCAAATACCAGCGGGTGTGCTCGAAGTGCGGGAAGGAGGTTACCTGGGACGACCAGGTAAGGGGGTACGAGGTCTCAAAGGATACCTACGTCACCTTCACCGACGAGGAACTCGAGGCGGTCGACGTCGAGTCGATACGGGCGATCGACGTCGTCTCGTTCGTGCCCCTCGAGTCGATCGATCCCATCTATTTCAACAAGACGTACTACGTCGCCCCCGAACCTTCCGGCCTCAAGGCGTACAGGTTGCTCGCCGGCGCCCTCGAGGCGGAGCAGCAGGTGGGGATCGCCAAGGTGGCGCTCAGGGACAAAGAGCACCTCGCCACCATACGTCTCAAGGAGGACGTCTTCGTCCTCGAGACCATGCACTGGCCCGACGAGATTCGCGAGCCCGCCTTCGAGGAGCTCACCAAGAATGTCGACGTGCGGGACCAGGAGGTAAAGATGGCCCGCCAGCTCGTCCAGCAGCTCTCCGACGAGTTCAAGCCCGACCAATTCCAGGACGAGTACCGCGTCGCGCTGGAGGCCCTGGTCGAGCGGAAGATCGAGGGCCAAGAGATCTCCGTTGCGCCGCCTCCCGAGGAGGAGGAGCCGACGAAGGTCGTCGATCTCATGGAAGCACTCAAGGCGTCGGTCGAGGAAGCGAAGAAGAAGAGGCCGGCCAGCGGCTCGAAGAAGAAGACCGGTCAGCGAAAGGCCTCGGCGTCGTAACCCAGTGCTTCGGCCAGTGAGGTTGGCGATGTTTTGGCGCCGCGAAAAGCAAGGATCGCAAGGCCGCAGGGAGCCCGGATACCGGAGCGTATCCGGGCGACTGAGAACGCAGCGAGGCGCAGCCTTTTCGCCGCCAAAACGCGCTGTACTTTGCTGGCCGAGGCACAGCTAGCGAGGGGGCCGGGTGGAAACCGTCGCGATAAGGATCCCTGCTTCACCTGCCTACGTGCAGGTTGTACGACTTGTTGCGGCCGGGCTCGCGTCGCGGCTCAAGTTCACGATCGACGACATCGAGGACCTCAAGATCGCGGTCGACGAGCTGTGCGCCTACCTCACCGGAGCCCAGGGCCGCGAGGGGGACATCGACATCCGGTTCACGGTTACCGACGATCGCATCGAGATCGCGGGGACCGGCATCCTGGCTCCAGGTCAGAAGATAAGGACCGACCTGACCGAGTTCTCCCGCATGATCCTCGACACCGTCGTCGATTCGGCAACACTCGATAACACGAACGGGCGGCCCGCCTTCAACCTGGTCAAGAGCAAACGGCCGTGAACGAGCGCGCCACCCTGTCGCGGGACGAGGTCAGGGATCTCTTCATCGCCTACCGGGAGGCTCCCAACGAGGCGACGCGGCTCAAGTACAGGGAGATGCTGGTCGATCAGCACATCGGGCTGGTGGAGTTCCTCTCGCGGCGCTTCCGCAACCGCGGAGAGCTGCTGGAGGACCTCGTCCAGGTCGGCACCATCGGTCTGCTGAAGGCGATCGAGCGATTCGACCTCGATCGGGAGGTGGAGTTCTCGACGTACGCGACACCCACCATCGTCGGGGAGCTCAAGCGTCACTTCCGCGACAAGGGTTGGGCCGTTCGGGTGCCGAGGCGACTGCAGGAGCTGCATCTCGAGCTAACGCAGACTGTCAGTCACCTCGGTCAGGAGCTGGGTCGCTCGCCCACCGTCGAGGAGATCGCGGAGGCGGCCGGGATAAGCGAGGAGAGCGTGCTGGAGGGTCTGGAGATCGCACAGGCGTACAACTTCACCTCCCTCGACGCGCCCGTCCAGACCGAAGAGGGTGGAACGACGTCGTTCGCGGACCATCTGGGGAAACAGGACGAGCATCTCGAGAACCTGGAGTATCGGGCCTCCCTGGCACCGGAGATGGAGAAGCTCCCTGAGCGAGAGCGCGAGATCCTCTACTTGAGGTTCTTCAAGGGGCTCACCCAATCCGAGATCGCCGACCGAATGGGGATCTCCCAGATGCACGTCTCGCGTCTGCTCAGCCGGACCCTGGCACAGTTGAGGCATGCCTTAGAGGATCAATAATGGGGGATCGACCGGGTACTCGGTCCTGCACACGCGGACGCGGTACGCGCTCGGCGCGCGCCGTCGCATCGATGGTGGCCCTCAGCCTGACGACCGGCGCGTGCTCACTCTCGCCGATCGATCTCGCCAAAGAGCGCCCACTTGCGCTGCGCACAACCATCACCGCCGCAGACGGAACCTTGCTCGCCCGGCTGTTCAGGGAGAACCGGGAGCTGGCTCGCTTGGAGGAGATGTCGCCTCGGCTCGTGGACGCCGTGCTCGCGGCGGAGGACGGTCGCTTCTTCGACCACCCCGGCTACGATCTCCGTTCGATCGCGCGCGCCGCGCTCGTGAACCTCACCGAGGGGAAGATGTTGCAAGGAGGCAGCACGATCACACAGCAGTACGTCAAGAACACCTTCTTCCGCAACCCGGCTCGCACATTGGGGCGCAAGGCGCGAGAGCTCCGGCTCGCGATCGAGGTCGAACGCCGCTACTCGAAGAACGAGATCCTGGAGCGTTACCTCAACACCGTCTACCTGGGCCAGGGTGCCTACGGTGTGAAGGCCGCGATCGAGACCTATTTCGGCCGCGGCCGGCGCGTGTCCTCACTGAGGCTGCCCGAGGCGGCCCTGCTCGCCGGCCTGATCAAGGCCCCCTCTTACTTCGACCCGCGCAAGCATCCGCGGCGTGCGCGCCAGCGGCGTAATTGGGTGCTTGGGCGCATGGCAGAACTGGACATGGTGGCCGACCGCGCCGCGCTGAGAGCCACGCGCAAGCAGATCGACATCCTCCGTGCTCCCCCACAGCTCTCGACCCGCCAGCCGTACTTCGTCGAAGCGGTGAAGCAAGAGGTCGTGCGGAACCGGCGCCTGGGCCGAACGCCGGAGGAGCGAGAGAAACTGCTCTACAAGGGCGGGCTCGAGATCGAGACCACCCTGGACCGGCGGCTGCAGAGCTACGCGGTGGACTCGGTGGAGAGCGTGCTCGGAGAGCCCGGCGACCCAGAGGTGGCGCTGGTCGCCATCAAGCCGAGGTCCGGCGAGATAGTCGCGATGGTGGGGGGCCGGGACTGGAGCCAGTCCCAGGTCAACCTCGCTCTGGGCCGGATGGGCGGTGGGTCCGGACGCCAGCCGGGATCGTCGTTCAAGCCGATCGCCGCGGCGGCAGCGCTGGAGACCGGCATCGGGCTGGGCACGCGCTTCGACGCCAGCCCGGCGATCTTCCATCTCCCCGACGGCTCGACGTGGCCGGTTGGCAACTCCGAGGGCACGAGCTCAGGATCTCTTCCTCTGGACGAGGCGCTGGTCCGCTCCGTCAACGGCGTGTTCGCACGACTCGCCCTCGAGCTGGGCGCGGGGCGGCTCGCGACCCAGGCCGAGCTGATGGGGATCCGATCCCACCTACCCGTCTATCCGTCGATCGTGTTGGGCTCGGGTGAGGTGAGCGTCCTCGACATGGCGGCCGCATACGCGACGCTCGCGAACGAAGGCACGGCGATCGAGCCGACGACGATCCGCAAGATCACACTCGCCACCGGCGAGATCCTTCGACCGGATCAAAAGGTCGTTCGCGAGGCCGTATCCCCGGGCAACACATATCTGCTAACCAAGGTCCTCGAGCAGGTGATCCAGCGAGGAACCGGCAGGGCCGCCGCGATCGGAAGGCCGGCCGCGGGCAAGACGGGAACCACCAACGACTACACGGACGCATGGTTCGTGGGCTACACCCCGCAGCTCGTCACCGCAGTGTGGGTCGGCTATCCGCTTCCCCGTCCCATGACGAGCGTGCACGGGATCAGCGTGTTCGGCGGCACGTTCCCGGCCCTCATCTGGAAGGCGTTCATGTCGAGGGCGCTCGAGGGAAAGCCGGTGCAGAAGTTCGAGCTGCCCACGGGTGACCTCGTCACGATAGAGATCGATCCGATCACTGGTTTGCTCGCCGCGCCGTGGTGCCCCGGTAAGCCCAAGAGGATGTTGAGACAGCTTGCTCCCACCGAGTACTGCCCTCCCCCACCATCGCCCGCCGTCGAGACCCCTGCACCTACGCCCTCCCCGACCGATGCCGGTAGGAACAAAGCCGAGCCGTCTCCATCGCCTGACCAGAAGCAGTCGCCCTCGCCCAAGGCGAAGTCCGAGCCGAGCCCCTCGCCCGGCGGCTGACCGTCCCGCGGGTCTCCCGTCGGCCAGCGACCATCGACCGGCCGCCGGCTCCGACGGTCAGAAAAGGCCGCGCAGGGCGGCTAGCTGGGCCCATTCCCCTACACCAGCCGCACCAGAGAATCCACGTCCCGTGTCGGATTGCCCGGCCCGCTGAATCGCTTCAAATATTCATCTCGGTATTCCCATTTTTTGGAACGTGAGAGGGGCCTGATGATGGCGTTGTTTGCGCGGAGGAAGCTTCTTGGGGTAATTGCGGGCGCGGCAGCATCCTTGGTTTTCCTGGGGTCGACTGCAGGCGCCACTCAACTATCCGTCGATTCCCCCGTGCTCGATCTGCAGGGGCAGGGTCTGAGCATCGCGGAGGCAGGCGTCGGCCTCGAAGGGCTCGGAGCCGGAACCAGGAGCCTGACCATCGCCATAGGAGGTCCCGTGCAGAAGGCCATCCTCTACTGGGCCGGCAGGGATACGACCGACTGTTTCGGGGGCAGCTGCATGCAGGCGCCGAACGTCGCTCCCTTTGGAGACCAGGAGCTCGTCTTCGCTGGCACCGGCATCGGGGGCACCATCATCGGGATGGAAGGTGCGGACTCAGGGAACATCGGTTACGCCGCGGACGTCACGAGCATCGTCCAGGCCGCGGGAACGGGGACCAAGAGCTTCACCATCGCCGACGGCAACCTGACCAAGAACCTCGACCGTCTGAGCGGAGCCGGCCTCATCGTCGTTTACACGGATGCGTCGGACGCGAGCTCATATCGCGTCACCATCGCAAACGGGCTCGACTTCGCCTACGGCCAGGGGAACATCGTCTTCCCCGACCCCGACAACGAGATCACCTCGCCCGTCGACTTCTCGTTTGCGCCGACCGGCTCGACTCGACAGGCACAGCTCTCTCTCTTCGTGGGCGACGCCGAACAAGCCCGTCCCGATCGGGTGGACATCAGCGACAATCCCAGCATCTTCAACTCTCTGGACGCCTCCGATGGTCCCGAGTGGGACACCGACACCCACACGATCACTATCCCCGCTTCCGCCGACCACACGACGGTCCAACTGGTGTCTGCTCCCCCGGGTAGGCCCATTCCCGACTCCCTCCTGTGGGTCCTCGCGGCGCTGCGAGTGCCGTTGGCCCCCGGCCAACAAGGGTGTACACCGGGTTACTGGAAGAATCACGTTTCGGCGTGGACGGTGACGGGTCTGTCTCCGACTGCCCTCGTGGGAAGTACTTTCAGCGTGCCTGGAAACCTCTCAACCCTCAGTGGAGCCACACTGCGAGAGGCGCTCGGCTTCGGCGGCGGTCCTGGCGTACTCGGAGCGGCTCGGATCCTGCTTCGGGCAAGCGTCGCCGCCATGCTCAACGCCCGTCATCCGTCCGTGAACTACCCGAGCACGCCGACTCAGGTGCGAGACGCGGTCAATGCTGCTCTGGCAAGCAACAGCCGCAGCACGATGCTCGCCCAGGCCACCGCGCTGGATAACGACAACAACCTTGGTTGTCCGCTGAATTAGCTCGCGAGAAGTCCGAGCCGAGCCCCTCGCCCACCGGCTGACGCTCGCTCCGAGCTTTTCTCGAGAGTCCAGGATCGCAGCGCGCCCGTCTGAGGGCCCGCGGGTCATCGCTTGAGCGGAACCCGCACCTCGACTCGCGTCCCGGCCTCGGACGTGATGCTCACGCTGCCGCCCATCTCCTCGATCAGGGAGCGCACGATCTGGAGACCGAGCCGCTCGCCCTCGAGCGGGCCGTCCCCCAGCCCAACTCCGTCGTCCCAGACGACCACTATCACACGGTCTCCCTCTTGGGCTACCTCCACCCCCACCGTTCCGGACACGTCGTTCGGGAAGGCGTGCTCGATGGCGTTCTGGAGAAGCTCTGCCAGCGTGACCGCCAGAGGAGTTGCAAGGTCGGCAGAGAGCGGGCCGGTCGAGCCCGTCACCTTTATCTCGATCCCGCGATCGGGCAGCACGAGAGCCTCGGACACCATGCCGCCGATCCGCCTTGCCACCTCGCCGAACTCGCCCACATCGGAGGTCTGCTCGGCCAAGGTCTCGTGCACGAGCGCGATCGAGCCGATACGCAAGACGCTCTCCTGGAGCGCGGCCTTGGCCTCATCGGAATGAAGCCGCCGGCCCTGAAGCCTCAACAGGCTTGCGATCGTCTGGAGGTTGTTCTTCACGCGATGATGGATCTCGCGGATCGTGGCGTCTTTGACCGAGAGCATTCGCTCCTTCTGGCGCACTTCGCTGACGTCGCGCGACAGCACCAGAGCCCCATTGGAGCCTTCCCCCTCTAACAAGGGCATGACCCGAAGCGTGACGTGATTCTCGCCGCGGGTGAACTCTCCATCGAGCAGCCGCCTCGTTCTGAGAGCCCGCCGCGTAGGGCTCATTCCCAGTCCCAGAGCGTCCAAGGAGCGACCAAGCACGTTGTCCTTGACTCCAAGACGTCGCAGGGACGAAAGGGCGTTGGGAGAAGCCCATGTGACGTTCCCGCTCTCGTCGAGCACCAGCAGGCCGTCGCCGACGCGCGGCCACTCCCCAGGGGGCGTTTGGCGAAATGGAAAATTGCCGGCAGCGATCATAGCCGAAACCTTCTCGGCCGCTTCGAGGTATATCTCTTCGAGCCGGCCCGGCCTGCGCGAGGTTGCCGGACTCCCCTCTTTAGTCATAACGGCGATCACCTGACCGTTGAACCGAACCGGGACCGCGTCCATGCGGAGAGGGATTCCATCAACCAGGACCGGCTCGTCCTGAGCCCACACCTGGCCCTCACGGAATGCGCGCTCGACCATTGGTTGATCGGGCTGCGTAACGCGCGTCCTCACCATGTCGTGGGGATACAGCGTCTGCGATGTGAAGGGGCGGAGCTGAGCGCAGATCTCGAAGACCTCCCCCTGCTTCGCCGGGATGTAGAGAAGGAGGTCGGAGAAGGAGAGGTCCGCGAGCACCTGCCAGGAGGAGCAGAGCGAGCGCAAGTGCTCCGCCTCCCGCGCGGAGAGCTCGGATACCTCCCGTATGCGCTCGACTAGCGTGGACATGCCCTAGATGGTAAGAGAGCGCTCGGCTGCCGGCTCCAATCGGCGACTGGAGGCACCCTTGCGGATCGCGGTCGTATCGGACATACACGGGAACCTGCCTGCTCTCGAAGCAGTGATGAAGGACCTGGATCAGGTAGAGCCCGACCAGGTGTGGTGCGGGGGCGATCTCGGCTGGGGAGGCCCGTGGGCGACCGAGTGCATCGCCCGGGTGCGCGCAGCGGGCTGGAAGACGATCAAGGGAAACACAGACGTATGGATCACGGGGGATCCACAGACCATCGAGAAGCCGGAGGATCGCGAGGAGCTCAAGCGCGTCGCAGAGGCGCACGGAATCTCCCGGGAGGATGCGCAATGGCTGGTTAGCCTGCCGATGGGTCATTCGGGCCCCGGACCGCTGTTGCTGGTGCACGGCACGCCGGACTCGCCGTTCTCGGCTCCCGAGCCCGACGCTCCCGCCGGCGAGTTCAAACCGTTCGAGGGGAAAGCGGGCATCGTTATCTGCGGACACATACACAAGGCTTACGTGCGCCGGTTGTCCGAAGGAACGATCGTGTGCAACACGGGCTCGATCGGACTACCTAAGGACGGACCGTGCGCGTGTTATCTCGTCGTAGACCTCAAGGGACCGGAGTGGACCTTGATCCACAGGCGAGTGCCGTTCGACAGGGAGGCTGCGATCAAGGCCGGTCGCGAGATGGGAGGCCCCGTGGGCGAGCGGTTCCTGCACCAGCTGGGGGTGGATTGAGGTGGCAGGCAAGCTCTACACACCAGCGGAAGCGAACGCATTGCTGCCCTACGTAGCCCCTCTTCTCGTCGAGCTCCGGGAGAAGTTCGAAGAAGCGGCCGCGATCCGAGAGAAGGTCGCTACCGCCGCGGCCGGGAACGGTTGGTCTCCGACACGAGAGGAATGGGCGCGCACCCTGGCTCGTGTGGGTGAGCTCATCGACAAGCTGCAGAAGTGGTCGGTCGAGCTGCGCGACGTCACGACGGGCCTGGTCGACTTCCCCACCGTCATGGAGGGTCGCGAGGCCTATCTGTGCTGGCGTCTGGGCGAGGAAGACGTGGCCCACTGGCACTTCCCCGAGGAGGGCTTCCCCGGCCGCCACCCCCTCTAACAACGATCGCCTGGGCGCCGTCCCCGTCTCAGGCGCCGACGTCTGACGAGTTGACCGTCACAGAGGAGGGTCAACTCGGCACACCTCCGCGGACTAGACGGGGTTAGTGGCCGTGGAAGCGCGGACGGCGCTTGTCGGACATCGCTCGAAGGCCCTCCTGAAGATCCTCGCTCTCGTAGGCCTGGGTGACGAGCCGATCGATCTCGCTCACTACCTCCGGATTCGTCGTCCGGGCACCGGCGAGGTGATCGGCGACCGCCTGGATCGACCGCTTTACCCCCTGAACGGAGAGCGGGGCGAGACCGGCGAGCTCTTGTGCGAGCGAGCTCACCTCGTCGTCCAAACGCTCTGAGGCGACGGCTCGATTCACCAGGCCCAGCCCAGCCGCCTCGTCCCCCGAAAACGTTCGTCCGGTCATCAGCACCTCTTTCGCCGTCGCGAACCCGGCGAGCAGAACGAGGCGCTGAACGTTCTCGAAGTTCACGAGGATGCCGAGCTTGGACGAAGGTATTCCAAGCTTCGCGTCGCGAGTCGCCACGCGGAAGTCGCACACGGTGGCGAGCTGCAGCCCTCCGCCCAGCGCCGCGCCGTGAATTGCAGCGATGGTGGGGAGCCGGAAACGCGCCACGGCCTCGAGCATCTTCTCGAACGCGGGAAGGAAGCCGAGGTTGCCTGCGCCCGAGAGGGCCGCGAGATCGGCGCCGGAGCAGAAGGCCGCGCCCTCACCTCTCACGACGACGACTCTTGATTCCGGATCGAGGTCGAGCCCGTGCAGCGCAACCACGATGTCCTCGCAGAGCTGTACGGAGAGCGCGTTCCGAGACTCAGGCCGGTTGAGCGTAAGGGTGGCGACCGCTCCTGTAGTCGCCGTCTCGGCAAGGGTCATGCGTAGGATGTAGTGAAATGCGCATACGGAGCCGGGCGAGCCCGCATGCTCACCCGACCACGGCGATGACGTCGCCTTCCTGAACGACACCGCCCTCGCTCACATTGAGCTCCGTTACCTTGCCGGATGTGGTCGCCTCCACGGGTATCTCCATCTTCATCGACTCGAGTATGCAGATGGTGTCGCCCTCCTCCACATCGTCACCAACCGAGACGACGACCTTCCACACATTTGCCACCATCTCGGCGAGAACTTCCTCGCTCATCCCCGTTCTTTCGTAACTCGCGCCCCCTCGGCGGCCGGTTTCGGGGGTTCGGAACGATCGAACGCGCTCCGATCGGGGGGATCCTCAAGCGACAGCAGCTCGCGAGCCTGCCCGGGCTCGGCCACATCACGGCCCGACAGCGACACGATCCGAGCGGCCGCCTCGACCAGGTCACCGTTGGACGAGGCCATCTCGCCGGACGGTAAGTAGAAGTTGTCCTCGAGGCCGACTCGCACGTTCCCCCCGAGCGACACTGCACCGGCGACCAACTCCCACTGCTTGCGGCTGATCCCGATCACCTCCCATGTGTGCTGTTCGGGGAGGAGGGTCGCCATGTGCGCCAGCGTGCGGACATCCGGAGGTGCGCCGCCCAGCACTCCGAGGATCAGCGAGAACTGGATCGGAGCTCGGATCACGCCCATGTCGATCAGCGGGGCAACGTTGCCGATGTGACCGGTGTCGAAACACTCGCACTCAGGTTTGACATCGACGGAGTTCATCTTCTCGAGCAGGAAAGTGATGTCTGAGAAGGGGTTCGCGAACACGAAGTCGAATATGAGCGACCTGCGTTTCGCCGAGTACTTCGCGTAATTCATCGATCCCATGTTCAGCGCGCCGAGCTCCGGTTTGAGGTGGGTGATGTGGTGCACGCGCTCCTCCATCGGGATTCCAACTGCTCCCGTGGAGTAGTTGATGATGACGTCGGGCACCTCGGTCAGGATGGCCTCTGTGATGGCCCGGTATTCCTCGACGCGATAGCTGGCCCGGCCGTCCGGATAGCGCGCGTGGATGTGGACCACGGAAGCTCCGGCGTCACGCGCCCGGCGCGTCTCCTGGGCATAGTCGTCGGGCGTATATGGGATCGCCGCACATTGGTCCCGGTTCGCTGCCACGCCGCTCAAGGCACAGGTGATGATGCATGAGTCCACGGCGGGCAACGTTACCGGATGCGCCAGCGGCTATCCTGCTGGCCGTGGCAGTCACCATCGTCGACCATCCGCTCTCCCAACATCTCATCGGTGGCCTGCGCGACGTCCATACCGCGCCGACGTTCTTCCGTTACCTCACCAAGCGGTTGACGACGGTATTGATCCTCGAGGCGACCAGGGACCTGCCGACGCAGCCGATCTCCGTCCAGACCCCACTCGAGGAGACCACCGGAAGGAGGTTGGTCGAACCGGTCGTCGCGGTTCCGATATTGAGGGCGGGGCTGGGCATGCTCGACGCCGTGGTCGATCTGTTCCCCCTGGTGCAGGTCGGCTATCTGGGCCTGGAACGCGACGAGGCCACCTTCGAGCCGTCGGAGTACTACGCAAAGCTGCCCGAGCTCTCGGATGCCCGCACGTTCATCCTCGACCCGATGCTCGCTACCGGAGGGTCTGCACGCGCGGCGATCGATTCTGTGAAAAAGGCCGGCGCGCCGTGGATTCGGATGGTTTCGGTCGTGGCTGCCCCCGAGGGAGTGAAGGTCCTCGAAGAAGCGCACCCGGACGTCGACATCGTCACCGCGTCGGTGGACAGGGAGCTGAACGACTCCGCCTACATCCTGCCCGGCCTGGGAGACTTCGGCGACCGTCTCTTCGGAACCCAACCGTAGGGACCGCGCCGCGGCCCGAAGGCGGCGAGGATGGCGCCGCCCGGAGCTCCGACTCAAAACGGTCCGGAGGAGCGAAGCGGCGGCGCCCACCGCAGCCCGGGTGCTGTCGAGCCTGCCCGGCTAGGGCCAGGGGTCCAATGACTTCAGGTAACGGAGCATGTGACCCGTGGTGGCCTCGGGCTGCTCCTGCTGAGTCCAGTGACCGCAGTCCTCGATCGTGACGACCTCGACCTTCGGCACGCGCTGCTCCATACCGCCGGCCAGTCCGGGATGCAGGACCGGATCGTCGGCCGCACAGATCATCAGACAGGGAAGGTCGATCGTGGCGCCGTCGTAGGGCTCGATCAGCTCCCAGTTGCGGTCCATGTTCCGGTAGTACTCGAGCGGAGGAGTGAGGGCCCCCCTCGGCTCGAAGGCCGCGTGATAGGCGTCGAGCACCTCCTGAGTGAAGACCTCCTTCCTCTTGCACGCTGGCCCGACGTAGAACAGGTCGAGGAACGCGTGGGGGTCGGCATCGAACGCGGCCTCAGCCCTGCCGCGCTCCTGGAACTCGAGGATGTAGCGCGTGTTGTTCGAGTCGATCTGTCGCAGCAACTCCGTCGTGGGGATCGGGGTGCGCGGAAGGTCGGGCGTGTTGAGGCCGATAACTCCCGCCGTCCGCTGGGGGTGCATGCGCGCGAAGGGCCACACGAGCAGACCACCAAAGTCGTGACCTGCGAGAACCGCCCGCTCGTGTCCCAGCCCCTCGATGGCGCCAGACAGGCACTGGGTCAGCCACTGGACGTCGTAGCTCACGTCGGGCTTGTCGGAACGCCCGAAACCCGGGAGGTCCAGGGCCACCACGCGGAAGCCGCCGTCCGCCAGGGGGCCGATCTGATGTCGCCATGAGTACCAGAACTCCGGGAAGCCGTGACAGAGGAGCACCAGCGGTCCTTCCCCTCGTTCCACGTAGTAAAGCCGGATGCCGTTGGCGACTACGAATCCGTCGAGGGCCCCCCTCGGAAGCAAAGTCACTTCCGGCGCTCCAACTCCCGAAGCTCCCGCTCCCTGATCTCGCTGCGATCGACGATGAGAAAGGGCCACCTCTCCTGCGCAAGGGTCTCCGCGACGGTGCGCCCGACGCGCCCGTAGCCGCACACGATGACGTGGTCGCGCAAAGCGCCGACTCGCCTCTGCATGCGCCGCCTCCTCATGCGGTCTCGGATCGGATCTTGCTGCATCACGGTGGCAGGTGACGTGGGTGATGTTCAGACGAGCGAAAAGCAAGTATCGCAAGGCCGCAGGGAGCCCGAATACCGGGGCGTATTCGGGCGAGCGAGAACGCAGCGAGACGCCGCCTTTTCGCCGTCTGAATCCCGGTAAACCTTGCCTGCCGGAGCACTACACCGGGAGGACGCCGTGCTTGCGCCATGGCCGCTCAACGTGCTTGCCGGCTGCTGCTTCCAGTCCTCTCGCGATCGTGTAGCGCGTATCGGCTGGATCGATGAGGTCGTCTATGAACGACCATCCCGCCGCGACGTAGGGCGAGATCTGCTCTCGGATCATCGCGACCATGTCGTTGCGGGCCTCATCGCGCTGGTCCTCGGGCATCGCTTCGATCTGCTTACGGAAGATGATGTTGACGGCTCCTTCCGGTCCCATCACTGATATCTCCGCGGTCGGCCACCCGACGATGAGATCGGGCTCGTACGCACGGCCGTTCATCACGTAGTAACCCGCTCCGTAACCCTTGCGCATCACAACCGTCACCTTTGGGACGGTGGCCTCCGCGACCGCGAACAACATCTTGGCTCCATGACGGATGATGCCCTGCTTCTCTACCGTGCTCCCCACGAGGAAGCCGGGACAGTCCATCAGGAACACGAGAGGGATCTGGAATGCGTCGCACAACCACACGAAGCGCGCCGCCTTGTCGGCCGAGTTGACGTCGAGCGCCCCGCCGAGAAACTTCGGTTGGTTCGCGACGATGCCGACAGGCCGCCCGCCAATACGAGCGAGACCCGTCACGAGATTCCTCGCCCAGTCTGGCTTCATCGGGAAGAAATCACCCTCGTCCACTATCTCTGCGATGACCCTGTGCACGTCGTAGGCCCGGCGTGGGTTCGCCGGGACGATCTCGTGGAGCGCCTCGGCGCGCCGATTGATCGGATCCGATACCTCCGTGACAGGAGGCTTGTCGAGGTTCGAGGATGGGAAGAAGGACAGGTACTTGCGAACCGCGTCGATACACGCGGCGTCGTCGGTTACCTCGAGGTCGGCCACCCCCGAGATCTTGCAGTGAATCTTCGAGCCGCCCATGTCCTCGGCGCTAACTTCCTCACCAACGGCTGCCTTGACAAGGTGCGGTCCCGCGAGGGCCATGTTCGAGTTGCCCTTGACCATGGGCACGAAGTCCGCGAGTCCCGGGATGTAGGCCGTCCCCGCAGCGCCCGGGCCCATCATGGCTGCCACCTGCGGCACGACCCCGCTCATGACGACCTGCTCGCGGAAGAGATCGCCCGTGCGGGCGAACATCGATCCCGTCGCTTCTTGGATGCGGGCGCCCGCCGAGTCGACCAGCCACACGATCGGGATGCGCTCCCGCAGCGCCAGCTCTCTCATCCGCGACGACTTGATCTCGGTGACCATGCCCATCGAACCCGCCATGACCGTGAAGTCGTACGCGATCACCGCGACCTTGCGGCCGTCGATCTCGCCGATTCCAGTGACGACACCATCCGCCGGAGTGAACTTGCCCTGCATCGCCGGTGATTGCGACTGGTGATGCGCGAGAAGGCTCTGCTCGGCAAACGTACCCTCATCGAACAGCAGGGCCATGCGTTCCCTGACCGTGAGCTTGTTCTGATCGTGCTGTCGCTTGACTCTCTCCGCGCCGCCCATCTCGCGGTACTTGGACTTGTTCTCTTCGAGGGTCGCAACGCTCTCGCTCATCGAAGGACCCTCGTAGGAGTAATTGATCTGCGAACGCTCTTGGGACTCGGGGGTCGCCTCGGACATGCGGACCACCTCTTTTCTGGGGCCCTTCGCCGGCGCCCGCAGCGCCGATGCTTACCCGGGCCTCGCCTCCGAAAGGCTAACGCCCCTTCCATTCCGGCGAGCGCTTCTCCAAGAACGCAGTCACGCCCTCGATGGTGTCCTCCGATTCGAGGCAGACCGTCAGCATGCCGGCGAGGTAGTCGAGCGCTCTCTCGAAGCTCATGTCCTCGGCTCGATAGAACGATCGTTTGCCCAAGGAAACGATCAAAGGGCTCTTGGACAGGAGCCCCTCGACGATCTCCTGCACGGCCAAGTCGAGCTTGTCCGGTTCCACCACGCGGTTCACGAAGCCCCACCGCGCACCTTCCGACGCCGGGATGCGCTTTCCGGTGAGCATGAGCTCCAGCGCGACCTTGCGGGGGATGTCGCGCTGGATGATCGCCGAGATCATGAACGGCCACACCCCAATGTTGATCTCGGGAGTGCCCAAGTCGGCTTCGCTGCTGGCAACGACGAGGTCACAGGCGAGCATCAACCCGAAGCCGCCCGCGAGAGCATGCCCGTTCACCCTGGCGACGATCGGTAGAGGGCATGTTCGCATCTGCTCGAACAGGGCCCCCACCTCGGCTCGCTGCTCGTGCTGCCCCACCCGCGACTCCGCGGTCATGCCGCCGAGATCCGCTCCGGCACAAAAGGCACGGTCGCCGGCGCCGGTCAGGACGACGACCTTGACCTCGGAGTCGGACTCGGCGGACTCGAGGGCTTCTGCGATACGCCGCACACCCTCCGCGTCGATCGAGTTGCGGCGCTCCGGACGATTGATCGTGATGAGGGCGACCGACCCGTCGACCTCGTACAGGACGACGTTCTCTTTGCTCAAACCCGGCCCGATCGAAGTATGTCGAGGACGGCGCGGGCATCGTCGTCGTCGACCGAGGAGGGCCCCTGCTCCGGGGCGCGGGGGCCGGGGCCCATGGCTCGCCGCAGGTTCTCCTCCGCCCGCTCGAGAGCTTCCTGAGCGGCCTTGAGCTTGATGCGCAGATCCGTCTCCCGCGCGCTCGCCTCATCCAGCGCGGCCTCGAGCTCCTCGACTCGCTGGCGGGCCTGCCGGTTCTGGCTGTCGAAGGCGTCGACCTGGGCAGCTCTCAGCGCATCGTCGCGACTGAGCTCCAGAAGCCGGTCCACGACGGCCCTCCCGATGTCGTCGTAACCGAGACGCGGGGAGCGCCGCCCGGCGCGACTGGGAAGCATGGTCTCGGCCTCCTCCAGGCGCACCGGCTCGGTCGACTTGATGGCGATGATGGTGTCGCGGCCCCGGCGGCCGCGCTGGACGACCTCGATGCGGCCGATCTCCTCCAGAAGCTTGATCGCCTCCGCGCTGCGAACAGAGTTCAGACCTGCCTCGGCGGCGACGGTGCGAAGCTTTCCTTCGAACCTGCCGTTGCTGGCAAAGGCGCTGAGGGAATCGAGCAAGCTCGTAGCAAGCTCGTGAAGGTTGGTCCTTGCCATCGGAGACGTCTGCTTCCTGTGGGGACGGCCTTAGCTACGCCCCTAATGCTATCGGTCGAGCGGGAATGGATTCAATACTGAACGCGGTGGAGCGCGCGAGGTCGAAGAAAGCGCCTCATATCTCTGGCTGAGGGTGGGGATGCGAGGATTGACCCCTTAGCCTAGGATCTCCAGGCTACGAGCCAGGTCGGTGATTGCCACCGCCGGGAAGCGACGATGGCCTCCGAGGGTCATGACGTGTGGGATCCGGCCCTCCTTTGCCCAGCGCGAGACCGTCTTGGGGGACACACGCAGGATGCGGGCCGCCTCGGCGGTACGGATATAGACATCGTCCGTTGACGATTGCTGCACCTCGGGCGTCGCCACCACAAGCTTCTCCCTCGTGTCGGTTTAGTCCGTATCAGGTTTATCGACCCAGTCGAGCCGGCACCTGAGCGCGAAGCTCGAGAGCGTCGAGAAGGGCCATGAGCGACCCAATGGGCCGCCTGGAGAGGGCGGGCGGAGTCAGATGTCTTCGAGAAGGTGGGCGATGCGGGACTTCAGGTGCTGGGGGCAGGGAGTGGTGCCTCGGAGCCGGGACATGATCATCTTCTGAACCTCTCGCTCGAGCCCGTAGCTCTCGAAACAGGGGGGGCATTCCTTCAGGTGGACCTCGATCTCCACGCGCTCTGATTCCGAGAGCACCTCTCCGTCGAGGAAGAGATAGACCCGCTGGAGGGTCTCCTTACACCTTTCCTTCATGCCGTGGTGCTCCCCATGGTCCCCCGTCTCCGCTCTCGTCAGTATCCGCTTTTACTCTCTCGTACTGCTACCCGGATCGCCTTTCACGATGCCTCGATCCCGGGCTAACTCCCACAACCGCTTTTGGAGCGCCTTTCTTCCCCGGTGGAGCCGGGACATCACGGTGCCCAGGGGCACGTCCATGATGTCGGCCATCTCCGCGTAGCTGAAGCCCTCCACGTCGGAGAGGAGCACGGCCATCCTGAACTGCTCGGGGAGGTCGTCGATGGCCTCGGTGATGTCGGAGTCCACCAACGAGTCGAGCACGATGGTCTCCGGGGTGCGAGTCATCTCCGGGTCGTGGGTCTTGAGCTCTTGATAAAGGTCGAAGTCCTCGATCTCATCCGACGAGACCTTCTGCGGCTCGCGCTGCCGCTTTCTATAGGTGTTTATGTATGCGTTGGTCATGATCCGGAAGAGCCACGCCTTCAGGTTCGTCCCGGGCTCGAAGCGGTCGAAGCTTCGGTAGGCCCGCAGCATCGTCTCCTGAACTAGGTCCTCGGCATCGGCAGGGTTGCGAGTCATCCTGAGCGCCCCGGAATAGAGCGCGTCCAGCAAGGGCAGCACGTCTCGCTGGAAGCGAGCCCTGTCCTCTTCGGTGAGGTTGGCAGCGGAGACCTCAGCCACCGGTCTTCGCTCCTCTCTGGCCCTCGAGTATCCCTGAATCGAACGAGAACAGAAGATCGGACCTGGCGCGATGAGCGTCGATGGCGATGTCGATCATCTCGCGCGCCAGCTCTGGGAAGCTGAGGCCGCTCGCCTCCCATAGGTAAAAAGCGAACGATCCCGGGGTGGTGTTGATCTCCATGACCCACGTCCGCTCCGCCGACTGGTCCACGAACGAGTCGACCCGGGCCACACCGGCCGCGTCGATCGATCGGAACGCCTTCAACGCGTTCTCCTGAACCTCTTTTGTTAGGGCGTCCGAGATCGGGGCCGGTATGCGGCGCTCCTGCGATGCCATCCCCTCCGACTTGGTCGAGTCACCGTGCTTGCCGCCCCTCATGTACTTGTCCTGGAAGCTGAGGAACTCTTCCCAGGGGACGGGTTGCTCGCAAACTGATACGCGCGCCTCGCGACCGGCGCCTCCGAGGACCGAGCAATTGACCTCGATGCAACCCTCCATCGACTTCTCCACGAGCAACCGGCGGTCGTAGCGGCGAGCGACGTCGATGGTCTCGATCAGCTTGTCGCGGTCCGTTGCCTTGCCTATACCGACGCTCGACCCCGCGTTGACCGGTTTGACGAAGGCCGGGTAGCCGATGGCGGTTTCGATAGATCCGACGACCGCATCTCGATCGCGGTCGAAGCTCTCGATCTCGACGAGAGCGTCGGCTACGACCGGAAGCCCGGCCGACCTGAACGCCGCCTTCATCGCGACCTTGTCCATCCCCACCGCAGAGCCAGTCACGTTGGGCCCCGTGTAGGGGATGTCCGCGAGCTCGAGCAGGCCCTGAAGGGTGCCGTCTTCACCGAAGGTCCCGTGAATCGCCGGCACGACCACGTCGAGCGGCATCCTCTTCGGCCCCCTCCACCTCCCGCCGGGTGTTTGAAGTCCTCCGTAACCGGAGATCGGAGGGATGAACGACTCCTCACCGACGTCGTCCCATCGCCTGTTCCGATAGACCTCGAGGTCGTTCAGTCCCGGCGCGCTGAGCCAGCGCCCCTCCCTGGTCACGTAGATGGGCACGACGTCAAAGGAGGCCGCCTCGAGGGCCGCCATCATCTGATGGGCGGTTACTATCGAGACATCGTGCTCGACGGAACGACCGCCGAACACGACCCCTACGCTAAGGCTGCTCATCGGCCCGAGTGTAGTAGGCGCCTGTAAGGTCTCACGGATGACGACGCGCTACCGGGCTCCGCTTGCAGGAGATGAGGCCGCAACCCTCACCGGCTTCCTGGACCACTACCGCCAGGTCCTGCTCTCACTCGCAGGCGGCCTCCCCGACGACGCACTCAGGCGGAGGCTCGTGGCGTCCGACACGACGCTTCTGGGGCTGGTCAAGCATCTCGCGTACGTCGAGCGCTGGTGGTTCCGAGACATCTTCACCGGCGAGGAGGTGTCATACCCCTGGACAGACGAGGACCCTGACGCAGATTTCCGCATAGAGCCCGACGAGAAGACATCCGACGTGCTCGCTCTGTATCGAGATGAATGCGAACGCAGTCGCAAGATCGTTGCATCCGCGTCGTCGTTAGAGGAGCGGGCCCGCAAGCCGGGCCGCGAGGAGTACAGCCTCCGCTGGATCCTCGTTCACATGATGGAAGAGACGGCCCGTCACGCAGGGCACGCGGACATCCTGCGAGAGCAACTCGGCGGCAACACCGGGATCGGTTACTCGTACTGATCCGGCAGGTCATTCTCGAACAGGACGACATCTCCCGGAGAGAGCAGCGTCGCGAGTCTCTCCCTCGCCTGTCCGAGGGAATCCACCGTCACGACCTCGACCCCGCCACTCCGGCGCGCACCCTCCTCCATCGCGCTCCTGTTGATCCTCGCGACGACTATCAGGATGTCGGCGACACGAGCGGCGCGCTCTCCGAAGCGGGCGTTCTCTTCGGCTTGAAGGGGGCCGAGCTCGATGATCCCGGGGGTGACGACGATCTTCTTGTTCCCCGGCAACGACTCGAGTACCTCGAGGGCCGCGGCTGCTCCCTCGGGGTTCGAGTTGTAGGCATCGTCGATCACCGTCACGCCCCCAGCGCCCGCGATCATCTGGAGGCGGTGCTCGACGGGTTCCAGTGACGCGATCGCTCCGCCGAGCTCGTCGAGGCGGCGACCGGCGGCAAGCGCCACGGCCACGCCGGCGAGGATGTGCCCCACGGCATGTCGTCCGAGCAGGCCCGTGTGGACCTCGAGGGACTGGCCCGAGCGGTTGTCCAGGATCGTGAGGTTCATGCCCGTGCCGTCAAACGCCACGGAACGAGCTGTGACGTGCGGCCGTCCCGCTTCGTCGAGTCCATACCGCACGACGTCGACGCCCGACGTGCCGTTCGCGAGTTTCCGCACCTCAGGGTCGTCGACGTTCATCACCGCTACCCCGTCGGTGGGGAGCGACGTGACGATCTCGTACTTCGCGCGTCTGACGGAGTCGATCGACCCGAACCGTTCCAGGTGCGCGGGGCCGACCGCCGTTAGGACGCCGATGCGCGGACGGACGAAGCGGCAAAGTTCCTCGACGTCCCCCTCACGGTATGCGCCCATCTCGACCACGAAGAACCGGTGAGACCCATCCATCTGTTCGTTGATCGTGCGACAGATGCCGAGCGGCGTGTTGTAGGACCCTGGCGTGACCAGCACATCCTCTGATGATCCGATCAGCCCCGCGATGGCGAACTTCGTCGAGGTCTTTCCAAAGGATCCTGTGATCCCCACGACGAGCGGAGAGGTGCTGACGAGCTTGGTGCGAGCTGCTCTCAAGTAGCGCGCGTTGATCGCATTCTGAGCGGGAGCAAGCATCTGATCGGCAAGAACCAGAATTCGATGCGCGGCGACAAAGACGATGGCAGTGACGATGACGAAGGCGATGAGATCGAAGGGAGCTCCGCCGGCAAGGTGCGCGGCGGCAGCCGCCGCCACCATCGCGAGAACGGACAGGACCGTGGCCACGATGAGGATGCGCCACGCCCGCCCCGTCATCACCAGCGGCTTCTTCGTCTCGCGCTGCTTGCGTAAGAACCAGGCTCGGTCTCGATGCGTGCTCACCCATTCGAGGAACCGCCCGCGCTTGTAACCCTCGAGCTGGAAGACGTGCAACGCACGCCGCAGCCGGACGAACTGCCACGCGGCGAACACCGGAACGACTACGAACAGAAGCGTGCGCAGCAGGAATGAGTAGCCGAAGAAGGGGTCCGTCCTGTCCATCATGCGACCGCTGGGCGGCGCACAAGGACCCCACGGGCCAAGTTGGTCTGTGCCGCTCCCATCACAGCCCTCGCCGCAATCCCGACGCCGGCTCTCGGAGCTTCAGACGAACGGCGACAGCAACCGCCCCCAACGAGGCTCCCCCAAGGAAGCTGAGGATGTAGATCGGCAGCCTTGCCGGCTCCTCGGCACGCGCGTGCGGCTGCGGGACCGTTCTCCTTGCGGCTTCGCTCTCGACGTCGATACGAAGATCGAAGCCGAGGGTCGGCCCGCGCACGGCCCCCCCGCTACCGGCAGTTACCGACAGGTAATGAGGGCCCGGCGATAGATAGCCGGGATCGTGGCCCGCGACCCCGGTTCGTGCGGTCAGAAGAGCCCTCTCGCCTGCCTCGACGAAGGCGGGCCCTCCGGCAAAGCGATCCTCGATCCCCCGGCTGTTGTACAGACGAAGCCGCACCGGGATCGATGGGTTGGAGCTCGGCCCCCGAACGAGCAGCTCCACGGCTGCCTTCCGTCCCTCGGCAAGGGTGAAGGCGAAGTATCGCGTCTCGCGCCAGGGGATACGGCCGGTGTAGGCGCCCGGCTCGAGCCTGGGCGCGTCGCCGATCTCGGCTCCTCCCTCTATGGGGGCTTGGGCGCGGCCGGGGAGGCCGATCGCCACCGGAAGTAATGCAACGGCCAGTGTCAGAGCAGCGACGAAGCTCCTCATCTGTCCACGATCCTGCGAACGGAGCTGAACCCTGCGGAGCCGACCACCAGGCCCACCGCCCCCACCGCCAACGTGACCAGCATCCAGCCCCGATCTGTGTCGTCGGGCGCCGCCGGCCTGGGGCGAGGCTGGCCCTGGACGGCAAGGTCGAGCTCGACCGGGTAGCCCGTCCCTTGGGCTTCCGGAGCGTCCTCGAGGGTGACCCGAGCGAGGTAGACGCCCGATTGCGACCAATCGCGCGAGGCAGGATCCAGGCCCACCACTTGGGTTCCGGCGGACACACTTGCGGGGGCCAGTCCGGTGAAGTCGTCGGTGTCCCGCGCCGAGATCGGCGATCTTTCATCGGGTGTGTACAGACGCACCGCGATGAAACCGAAGCGGATCCTCGGACCGCCGCGTCGTCCGGCCACGGTTGCCGACGCGGCGAGCGATTGGTTGGGGGCTAGCTCGACCCCATACCAGAGACTCTTGGTCGATTCGACCTCGTCGACGTACCTGCCCGGAAGGAGGACGGGAGCCACCTCAGCCGTGTCCCCGCCTTGAACCGGCGCGCCCTTCACGTCGTACGGCTCGAAGCCGGCGAGCGAGAGCCGCCGAAGTCGCTTCGCCAACTGTTCCGCCGAGGAGGCGTTGACATACCTCCCCCCGCCCCGGGAGGCGATGCACCTTAGCTGGCGCCTGGCTCGGCTGCGAACCGAAAAACCCACCACGTCGACGTGGAGCCCCCGTCTGTGAATCCGTCTCGCGACCTTGCACGGCGGTGGCGGGGCACATGTGTCGATACCGTCGGACACCAGAACGACGTTGCGGCTTCCGCCGCGGGGTAGGTCGTTGGTGGCCCTCTGCAGCGACAACCCGATGGGTGTGAAGCCCCTGGCCCGAACCGCCCCGACCCGCCCCCTCAGGCGAGCCCGATCCAGCCGCCGAACCCGCGCGATGAGCCTGCTGTCCCTGCAGCCTCTCCCGGGATTGTCGTTCCCAACGCGGGAACCGTAAACGCGCAGACCGACCCTCGCTGTTCGAGGCAGAGCACCCACGAGGTCGCGCACGGCGTCCTTCGCCGCGGCGATGCGAGTCCCGTTCCCGAGGCGGGCTTGCATCGAGCCCGATGCATCCAGGATGAGGAGCAGGGCCACATCACCCGTAGCTTGCCGAGCCACTGCGTTGCCGGCAAGTGGGACACCGGTAGCGACGACCATGACCAGCACAGCTCCAAGAGCAAGCGAAAGGCGTCTCATCGAGCATCCACATCCGAGGCCGAGGGGCTCAAGGTCTTGCCGAAGGCCCGAAGGGTAACGGAATCAGTCCTTGACGGCGGTAGCATCTCGTGTGTTCACCGCCGCGCGGGAGCCCTCGAAGAGCAGGAGATCATATTTGAGCGCCAGGACGACCTTGGTCACGATCGTGGGTCCCGGCGGCCGGCGTGACCTCTCGCTGCCCGCGGACGCTCCCATCCGCGAGCTGCTGCCGCCCCTGATCGATCTCACGGGTGAATCCGGTAACGGTCAGGCGGACTCCTCGCTGGCTTGGACCCTGTCACCGGCGGCGGGGGAACCGATGTCGCCCGACACATCGCTCTCCGAGCAGCGCATCCTGGACGGCACCGTCTTGTACCTCGCTCCGGCTCGCCCGGACGGGACCGCCCCCGCTCCCGAGATCGCACCGTCGCCCCCCGACGACCTCAGCCCACACCAGAGGACGCAGGCCGCCCTTCCCGGCCGGCTGAGCACTCCCGAACGTGTCGGAGGCGTCCTGAAGGCGATCTTCTCCGAACCTCCTGGGGGAGTCCTCGTCGCAGAAGAGCCAACTCCGCTGCAGCCCGCTGCAGGAAGGGAGACCTCCGTTACTCGCCCCTCACCCGCGGAGCTAACCGTGTACCGAAAGGCCTCCGTCCTCGAGCGAGCGCGTAACGCATGGCGGGAGAGTGATTACGTCGAACGGCTGTGCGCCATGATCGGCGAGCCTCGGCTGCGGCGCTGCGTGACCATCGCCGTCGTGTCCCCCAAGGGAGGCGTTGGAAAGACCACGATCACGGCGTTGATCGGCACGCTGCTTTCCCTCTTGCGACGAGACAGAGTGGTGGCGGTCGACACGAACCCTGATTACGGATCGCTGGGCCGGGTACTGGCACCGGACAACCAAAGCTTCGTCGACGACTTCCTCCGCCACCTCCAGCAGCCCGATCTCACGCTCACCGAGCTCGACGCGCTCATGGGCCGTGCCTCACATGGGCTCATGGTGCTTCCCGCCCCCGTCGAGCCCGAGCGCATGGCCATCATGGACGAGGACGCTTACACGCAGCTCATCACGCGCCTCAAGGAGTTCGTCGGGATCGTCGTGCTCGACTGTGGCACCGGGCTCCAGGAGCCTGCCGCCAGGGCTGCGATCACGGCTGCCGACCAGCTCCTGCTGGTCACGGACGAGCAACCCGCGGCCGCGAGCCTCGTTGCCGAGGCCGCGCCCCTGCTGCTGCGAAGTGGCCGTCCCGTGACCTTGGTCGTTAACAAGATGCCCCGCAAGGGGAGCATGCTCAACGTCGATCTCCTGGGCAGCTACATCCCGCAAGCGCGTGGCTTGGTGGTGATCCCTCGTGAGCTGGAGGCTGCCTCGCAGCTAGCCGTGGGGCGATTCGACTGGCGAGACGCCCCCGCGTCGTGGCAGGAGAGATGTGCCGAGCTGGTGGTGTCGCTTCTCTCGGACTGGCCGCGCCTCGGGCTCACCCTCTAAAAACGGATCGCCCACCCCGACGCGGCGAATCAGAGGTCGAGGTTTGCCGTCTCGGCATCGAGGCGCTCGGCCATCTTCGAAATGAGGTCGCGGTTGGCCGCATCACGGGGGCTGAAGAACGCCTCTATGCTCCAGTTGTCCCCGTAGACGAGGGGTCTCGGCTGTCCCCTGAGGTTTGCTAGGTACTCGTCGAAGGGGTCGCCGGATTCGTACACCCTCAGGCCGACGCGTCCCCCGTCCTCGAGGTCGCAGAGCTGTCCCGACCACTGTCCCCGGTCGCTGCTCGGCGCCTCGGGCTCGCAGGGATAGCCGGCATCGGCCATAGCGGAGCGAAGCTCGTCGGGATCCTCGAAGCTGGAGCTGCTCACCAGGGAGACGATGAGCGCGATCAATGCGATGACTACTACGACTCCCGCGGCGGCCGCTGCGATCGCAACGCCTCGGCGCCCCTTCGTTGGGCTTCCGGGTTGGGTGGTCACTGGACAGCAGCCTACCGGCCCAGCCCTCGAGGAGGCGTGTTTTGCTCAGGCTCCGGGAACGAAGACGTCGCCACCGAGAACCTCGGCGAGGCGTCTGAGCTCGGACTCGGACGCCGTCGCGCGCGGCAGCTTGACGATCCAGTTCTCTCCGACGATCCAGGAACGATCCTCGTCGCCCGGTGGGACGTCCTCTCGCGCGAACCGGACGTCGGCATCAACCTCCGCGGGGTCGGCGAAGGTTTGGATCGCTGTCGCCTGGCCCCGCGGCGCGCTCGGGGGCACACACAGGATCGTGTCCTTGTCCTCGTCGAGGATGATCATTCCCTGAGGCTCTATGGGGCATCTGTAGCCCTCGTCCCCCATGATCTCGAGGATCGTCAGCGGGCTCTCGTAGCTGGTTCCGGAATCCCGCGTCACCGCGACTACGGCGGCGGCCGCTCCGATCACGACAAGCCCCGCTGCAATGGGAGCCCACACCTTGCTCATGGGACGCGCGCGGGAGGCTGGTACCGAGCCGTGATTAGTCGCCGACGGGGACCCAGTCGTCGCCACGCTTTTCGACCCTCACCCACTCGTCCCCTACGCTTCGCTTGAACGCGATCGTGACGTCCGGGTCGTCGGGGTCCTTGAGGGTCAGGCGGTAGACATGCTCCACGGGGTCCCACTCGAGATCGTCCTCGGTCGCTACGACATAGCCGGACGATCCATCGACGACCCCTTCGTCGATCAGTCCGTCCCAGATGTAATCCCACGCGTTTGGGTCCTGTTCGATCCCGTTGCCCTGGGAGTAGCCGTCCGGAAGGGGGACCTCGTCGAGCTTGGGCGGATGGGCCTCCGAGTAACCGGAGTCCGCGAGATTGAGCGCGCCGGCGTACGCAGACGCGCTCAGGTCGTGGCCACTGGCGTCGTAGACATCCCTCTCGGTGACGACCTCCGCGATCCCATCGCCGTCGAGGTCCCACCGCAACGTATCGTCATCTCCCCGACCGCCCAGGAAGTTGGGGTTCACCGATCCGTCGATGGGATCGACGATGTCCATGGCCTGGGGGGGGAGCTGTCCCAGCTCGACTTTGGTTGCGATGACGACCGTATTCAGGCTTTGCAGCTTGTCGACCTGGACCGCGCCCTGCTCCTCGAGGGCTTTCTCGACCTGGTCGGTCGGGAACATCTTCTCGAAGGTCAGGTTCGCGGCGTCGCTGAGGAGGGGCACCTTCTTCGCGGGCGTGAGGTCGAGCAGCTTGCCGGCCGCGAACTGCTTGAGACTGTTTGCCGTGGCCTCCGCCTCCGCCGCGTCGAGGTCGGCCTCCCCGGCCGAGAGCACGCCCATCTCGGCGAGCGCCCCCGCCCGGTTGGCGTACTCCGTGTCGTCGTTGCGCGCCGCAATGTGGATGTCCAGGGCGACCCTTTCACCGATGATCCGAGAGGTGCCCTCACGCATCGCGTCGTCGCCGAACAGCACCTCGAGGTACTCGCTCCCCTGGTCGTAGGTCATGCGGACCTCGACGTCGCCGTCCATGAGGCCGGGCATCGACCTCTCCATCGCGGCGTACTCGAAGTCCACCACGTGGTCGTCGAACACGGTCACGAGGGCCGGCTTGACGCCGTTTGCGAGATGATCCGAGAACTCCGGCACCGTGACGATGACGCGCCCGGCCACTTGGTTGGCCAGCTCCAAGCCGTCGTCTCCATAGAAGCGGAGCGTGTGCGCCCCCGCGTAGATGACATCTCCGAAAGCTTCACCCTCATCGGGCCAATAGGGGCTCCTCATCAAGAGTTGACTGAGGTTGTCGAAGCCGTCCGAGGTCTTGCCAGTGAGCAGCAGCCCGGAGGCCTCGGGGTTGTTGGCGACGAGCCCCAGGATCTCGACCGGTGGCGCGATGTACGGGTTGTTCCCGTCCATGGCCATCGGATCCTGTTCCACTACCAAGTCCTGTGCCGCCTCAGAGAGGAACCCCGCCCCGAACCGCGTGTGCTCCCCATTCGACATCAGGAACTTGCCGATGCCGAGATGATCGCGCTCCTTGAACGGGAGGTCGCGCTGCAAGAAGTCGTCCGTGAAGTCCTTCCTCAGCTCTCCACTACGCGTCGCGGTGCCGAGCATGACGGCGAAGGGGGCGATGAGATCGATGAGCGCGGGATCATCGAAACCCTCGTCGTCGGAGTACCAGAAGACTGCGTCCCTGTTGATCGTCCCCGCTTCGACGCCTCCCATTGAGTTGTAGAAGGCGGTGGAGAACTCCTCGTCGAACCTGAAGCGACCGACGACCGCGCTGAGGTCTTTGAACTCGCCCAGGCCCTCCCCCTCGTTGAGATTCCTGGTGACGTCATCGGCGAGGCTGCCGGCGATCTCTTCCTGGGCCCGGACCGACAGGTAATCGGCATCGCCGATCCGCTCCAAGCCCGAATAGTTGCCGCTCGCGACCTGAGTCAGGATTCGCTCGGTACGCCGTGCGACGATCGAGGGCGCCATTCCGGCAGCGTCTCCGAAGCTGCCGGCGGCGACCGCCGCCGCCTCCCTTGCCTGAGTGTGCGCGTCCGCCACTTGAGCACGAAGGGCGGCGACCTCGGCGTTGAACTCTGCAACCATCATCCCGAGCATCTTGACTCGCCCCTGCTGAGCCTCGGGTTCCAACGCAGACAGCGAATCGTATTGCGCGCTGATGCTCTGGGCGTCGCCGACCATGGCGTTGAGCCTTGCGATCGCTTCCCTCGCCTGTTCCTGAGCGGCCTTCAACGCGTGCGCGAGAGTCCTGACCGCGCTGGCGGCACGCTTGCAAGCGTCGGAGGACTGGTTAGCGTAGGCCGCGCACGTCTGGTTGACGGTGGCCGTGTATGCGGTGGACGCGCTCCCGACCCAGGAGGGGACATGGCCGGCCCTGAGGATCTTGTATTCGTGGGTCGTCATCGCATCTGCGGCAGCGAGCAGCTTCTGCGACGCGCTCTGAAGCCCCTCGGGATTGCCCTCGGGAACCGTAAGGCCACCGGCAGGATCGGCGCCTACGAGTGGTCCTCCCATGGTCGCGTTACTCCTTGTTCAGTTCACCTCAGGGGGTGCCCCCGAACATCTGGGACACGCCGTAATCGGTCACCGTGTAGTTGCTCGCCGCAGCGGAGGCACCGTCACCGGTCGAGGTGACGCAGGCACCGAGGCCGGCGAGCTCTTTGGTCCATGTCGACACCATGTCGTCGAAGGCCCCGGCGGCGGAGGGCTGTCCTGTGAGCTCCGCTCCCTGGCCCGAGAGGGCCGAGAGCTGGGAGGACACGGACTCAATGCCCGTGCCCGCGCCGTTGAGCTCCCTGGCCGCCCCCTCGAGATGAGGCGGCGTGACCTGGAATCCTCCGGCTAGAAAGGACATCGTTTGGCTCCTGGGCTAGAGACAGGTGGTCGGTCGGGGTGGAGCAAGGCCCCATTGCTACGAGAAGAGACGGGTGGTGCTGGCCTCGTTCTCCTCGTAGTTGACCCCAGCGATGCCCACCTTCGCACCAAAGGAATCGAAGGCCTGCTGCGCCCTGATGCCGATCGCGTCGAGCTCCGCATGGAGCGATACCGCCGCAGCCTGGGCCTGGCCCTGCCATTGGCCCGTGAGCTCGGCTACGTCCTTGCGAACTCGATCCAAGGTCGCCTGGAGGTCGGCCGCGTTGGCCCTCGTCTTCTGTGCCGCGGCCGCATGTGTACCCTGCTCGACCCTGATTGTCATCGGGCCTCCTCCTTTGCTCCGCTCGACGACCCTCCCGTCGGCCGTCGATCCGCTGGTTGCACTACTTCCCCTTCCTTTCGTTTCCAATCCTCAAAGTCCTGCGAAAAAACGCTAAGAGCGGTCTTTCAATTCCACAAACCGGACGAAGGGTCGCTCCAATGAGTTTAGTTCGGGCTCGAGAAGGATCTCTGGCCGTGCCGTTACGTATCTGGGGCCGAGCTCAGCACCGTCTGGATCAAGGTGCTGCGCCTGTCCACCACGAGATACCCGCGGCCCGGCGCCAGCGGCTCCGCCTTCTGAGCCCCGAGGATCGGCCCCTCTTGCGGATCGCCGTTCATGATGATCCCGGGAGAGCCAAGCTCGACCAGACGCTGATAGAAGCTCTCGAACGCGCCCCGGGCCGTGCCCGACACGCGCCGGGCGAGGATCACATGGAAGCCCACGTCGCGCCCGTGTGCGAGGACGTCGGTGAGCACGTCGAGGGGGTTGCCGCTCGGGCTCGCGACGAGGTCGTAATCGTCCACTACCAGCACGACGTGCGGCCCCTCCCACTCCTTGGCCTGGACGGGGGAGGTGAGCGAGGCGGGATTCGACGGCATCCGTCTGCGCAGCTCGGCGCGTACCTCGTTCGCGAGCTCGGCGGTCATCTCGGACGTATAGGTGTACGCGACGACGTGCTTCGCCGAGGCGAGGTCGATAAGGGCCCTGCGATAATCCACGATGGCGAGCTTCACTTCTCTCGGGGACCGGCCCCCTCGGATCCCTTCGACCATGACCCTGAGCAGGTTGGTCTTCCCGCATTGGCTGTCTCCGAAGACGAGTAGATGGGCGTGCGCCCCAAGGAGATCCACGCGCACCGGCTCGAGACGGAACTCCTCGAGCCCAATCGTCACTCCCCGCTCATCGCTCGCCGCGGGCGGGAGGTGGCTTGCCTGCAGCTCGAGGGGGAGCATGCGGATCGGCAGCGCGCGTGGGGAGTCCTGCCACCGCTCCTCCACGACCTGCAAGAGGGCCTCGATGCCCGCATTGAGACCGCCGATGTCCGAGCGCCCGTCGAGTCTGGGCAAGGCGACCTGGAGATGCTCACGCTCCCGACTCAACCCGCGGCCGGGCACGTCGTCCGGGAGTGACTCGGCTGCCTTGCGATCAATCTCCGAATCGAGGGGGTCGTTGAGTCGCAGCTCGACCCTCCCGCCGAGGTTGTCCCTCAGGTTCATCCTGATGTCCATCCACCGGTTGCTCGTTATCACCAGATGCACGCCGTAGTGGAGGCTTGCTCCTGCGAGCTCGGTGAGCTGGGAGGCCAGATCGTCCAGCTCCTGGGTGAGAAGCGCCCAGTTGTCGATGACGATGAACACCTCGCCGTAGTCGTCTGTGATCTCACCGCGTCGCCTCTTGTGATGGAACTCGCGCATGCTTGCGATGCCGTGGTCGCGGAACAGGTCAATGCGATTCTCGACGATCGACTGCATCTCTCGGACCAGCCGGCGTATCTCGGGTCCCTGATTGCGGCTGTATACGGCCCCCACGTGCGGTGCCGACGACATCGCGTGCAACCCTCCGCCACCGAAATCGATCGCATAGACCTGCAGGTCCCGGGGGTCGTGGCTGAGGGCAAGCGAGCCGATCAGGGCCTGCACGAAGGTGGACTTGCCCGAGCGGGGTGCACCCACGATCGCGCAGTGGCCCTGCCGCCCGGTGAAGCTCAAGGTCATGGGGAGTTGCATCTGCTGGCGGGGCCGGTCCTTGAGCCCAACGGTGACCTCGAGCCAACCGGGATCGTCGGGGGAGCGGTCCTCCTCCTTGTCCGGGTCCACGACTTCGTCGAGCGACAGCGCGGCCGGAAGAGGCGAAAGCCACACTTGTCTCGCCCGGTCCTCGGAGAGCACTAGCTCGTTTAGACGATCGACGGCAACCTCCATCTCGGTTGGCACCGTCCCGTCGGGTCGGGTCTCAACGGGGGCCGCGACCTGCCGCGGTGTGTCGTCCCCCAGGACCGCCAGCGCATCGGAGGACCCCTCCACCGAGAACGCACGCACGACACCCGGGGCCGGTGCGAGCTCGATGCCCCGGCGCTCCCGGAAGGGACGAGTGGAGAGCGCCGCCTTGAACTGCTGAAGCCCCCCGTCCACGCTGAGGTAGCCCAGCCCCGGAAGAGGAGGAAGCTCGTAGGCCTCCCGGACCCCCAGCACAGCCTGGGACTCATCGGCACTGAACGTGCGCAGACAGATGCGGTACCGAAGGTGTGACTCCAACCCCCGTAACCGCCCCGTCTCGAGCCTCTGAGTCGCCAACAGGAGGTGAACGCCGAGGCTGCGACCCAGACGCCCCATGGAGACGAACAGATCGATGAAGTCCGGCTTGTTCGCAAGCAGCTCTCCGAACTCATCGATGATCACGAGCAGCGAGGGCAACGCGGGCAACTCGGCTTCGGGATGGGCTCGGCGCCACTCTTGGTAGTCGCGGGCGCGGTCGAACCCCCCCGCCTCCTGCAACAGTCTCTGACGCCGCTCGAGCTCGCCGAACAATGCCTCGTGCATGCGATCCACGAGCGTGAGGTCGCGCTCGATGTTCGTGATCGTCCCTGCCGTGTGCGGGAGCCCCGACAGTCCCGCGAAGGAGGCCCCTCCCTTGTAGTCCACCAGGACCATTGCGAGGTCTTCGGGAGAATGCCCTACGGCCAATCCTGCTACGAGCGTGCGCAGGAGCTCGCTCTTGCCCGACCCTGTAGCACCCACGATCAGCCCATGCGGGCCCATCCCGTCCTCCGCGGACTCCTTGAGATCGAGTACCACGGGCGAACCGTCCTCGGCGATGCCGATGGGGGTCTGAAGCAGATCCTCCACGTCTCTACGCCACGCATGCTCGGTTATCTCCCCCGGCCCCGCGAGATGGAGCAGGTCGAGCAGGCCTTCGCTATCGACCTGGTGAGCGCGGCCTTCGCGCGTCTTCAGGCGCAGGGGCGCCAGGGCGCGCGCAACTGCTTCACAGATCTCGACCCCTGCCGCGTCGGCCCGAACGCCGGCCTCCCGCCTCCCATCGTGCCCCGACTCGGTGAGGCCGAGCCACCCTCCCTCGGTGAGCTCGACCCTCGCTCCCACGGTGGTGGGAACCCGATCCTTGTCGGAGACCATGACTATGGCGAGAACGCCGATCGAGGCGGCTCGGCGAAGCATCTCGTCGTAGATCTCGAGATCCGTCACGCCAGATGCCTCCAGGTCGTCGATGATCACCACCGCCTGCTGGAAACGCACCCGGTGATCGGGCTTCTTCTCCGTCTGGAGGCGTTTGAGATGATCGATCCGGGGCTGAATGAGCTGTGACAGGAGCACTCCGAAGTCGCGCGGATCGACGGCCAGCGCCACCCGCGGCCGGGAGTCGTCGCTGGGCTCGACGGAATCGCGGACATGAGGGAGCCATTTCATCCACGTCCACTCCTCGACCGCCTCAGGAGGGAAGAAGGCAAGGACCTTGACGTCGTCGGGGGCATGCAAGGCCGCCATGGAGCACAGCACCGACCTCGTCCACGCGCGCGTCGCATCCGGAGCGCCGATCACCGCAAGCGAGCCCAAACCAGCTCCCGCGATGGTGACCGGGAGATGCGGCAGCTCCCGATACTGCTCGTAGAGTCGCGTTGCCTCCTCGAGCAGGTCCGGCTCGTACTCGACCAGTGGATCATTCGCGAGGTCGAGGGCCAAGGGAGCGGCGAGCGGGACCGACCCCAGACCAATGCGCAGGTGCATGAAGTCGGGATCACCGGCGCGGCGCTCCCACATGTAGCGTCCCTCGTTGACCAACGACCACACCCCGTCGACGCCGGGATGCACCCGCGCTGCCCGATCTCGCTGCGCGATGCTGAGACCCTTCAGTCGGTCGTCCAAGTCCGACACATACCTCCGGTACAGCTCCGCATTCCTGCGGCGCTGCTTCTTGAACTGATGCTTTTGTTGCAGCCGCATGCCGATGCCCACGGTGAGCATCAGCACGGCTACGCCGATAGCGATGAGCCTGAAGATGGGGTTGTTGTAGACGAAGCTGAAGGCAATGAGGCTGACGCTCCCCAACATCGGGAGGAACATCTGAAAGATGCTCCCCTGGGGGGCGGTCCCCACTCTGGGTGGAGGAGCCATCGAGATGGGCTCGGAATCGAGTGGAGGCGGGAATACCCTGGCGGCGCGGTGGAAATAGACCACCCCAGAGGCGGACGTGTTCATGCGCACAATCATCCCCCACCCGCCGACGGGTCCTGGATACTCCGCAGACCGTGCGCCACTCAGAAGTGCTTCGGATCTCGGGTGTGAGCCCTAGCGTTGGTCTTCGCCCTGCCCCAGGAAGTGCCGGACGACGCGGCAGAACCTGTCGGGCTGGTCGAGGTACGCAAAGTGGCCTCCGCCTTCGAACAGGACGAGCCCGGCGTCCGGGATCAACTTCTCCATCGTGCGAGCATGAGCCACCGGTACAGCATCGTCTTCGGTACCCGAGATCAAGAGCGTTGAGGCGGCCACCTTCGGAAGCAGATCGGAGAGGTCCTCGTTGACCACCTTCACCAGTATGGGCCGGAGCTCGCCCGCCTCCCGGTAGTCGGCCGAAGCGATGCGGTTGTAGACGGCATCGCGCAGTCTCCGTCCCGAAGGGCCCAGCTTCCCGACGGATCGAGCCGCGCGCGACGCGGCTCTCTTCGCTCTGGCCTTGAAGGAGGGAGGTGCTCGGAGCCCGGAGGCCGCCTGGAGCACGAGCTTGTCGACGAGCTCGGGCTCCATCGCGGCTAGAAACAGCGCGGTCTTTGCGCCATAGGAGTGCGCAACGAAGTGCGCTCGTGGGATGTCAAGGCGCTCGAGCAGAGCTTGAACGTGGGCCGCGTAGTCCGGCGTGCCCCACACCTGTTCGGGCAGCGAAGAGGAGCCGAAGCCCGGTAAGTCTGAGGCGATCACTCGGAAATTCGGCCTCAGGCAGGCGACCACCGGCGCCATGGCCTCGATCCGGCCCCCCCAGCCGTGGAGAACAACGACCGGAGACCCCTCGCCGACGTCCAGCACCCGGACCCGCACCCCCTCGACATCCAGAAAAGCAGTCTCTGCCTGCATAGGGCCACGAGTATCCCCGCTGTTCAACGTCGCTGCCTCGGGGGAGGGCGAGTGCGGTTGCCTGGCCCGAGGTCATCTGGAGCCACATGCGCGACTGGTAGCCATTGCGTATTGTGCCCCGCCCCTGCCCCGGGCCATGGTGAGGCCTCGACCCATTCCCAGATCGAGGAGAGAGCGTGGAGGGTCAGATCAGAGTCCTCATCGCGGACGACGTCCCTGAGGTCAGAAAAGCCCTGCGTTGGTTGTTGGAGACGGATGGCCGTTTTCAGGTCGTCGGCGAGGCGTGGGACGGTCGAGAGACGATGCGCCAGATCGAGCGCGAGAGGCCGAACGCCGTCGTACTCGATCTCTTGATGCCGACGATGGACGGCTACCACGCGCTACCGCAGATCAAGTTCAGCGCGCCCGAGACGAAGATCCTCGTCTACTCGATCGTCGACGATCCTGACGAGGGCCTGTGGTACAAGGGCGCCGACGCGGTCGTGAGGAAGGACGAGCCCATGACTGCCGTGGCCGACAGACTGGTCGAGCTTTGCTGGGCGGTGGCCTACTTCGCCTAGCGACTGAGGCCACGTTCCTTCAGCTCAGTCGTGCTCCCTCCGAGTCGCGCATGTCGATGATGTCCGCCCGGGCGAAGATGTCGACGTGCATCGAGTTGCACAGGGGGCAGAAGAGCAGCGGCTCGTCTCCATTGAGGTTGAGCGAGCCCACCTCGATGTCGTTTTGGCAGGTGTGGCAGAAGGCAGCGATCGCATCGGCCATGACCTCTCCCCTTCCGTGACCCGGGCGACGGTGCGCTTTATCTAAGCACCGCTCCCACGCTCCGGCCCGGTTTTGACAGCGAGAGAAGGTAAGCCCAACTCAACCTTAAGAACCTGGGAAGTGATCAGTTGCGAGGATCGGCTCGCTCTACGAGGCTGCGCGCTTCTCCGGTCTTTTCGACGACGCAATAACTCCCGTTGCGGTGGACGGTTATCTCCACCCTCTCGTCCTCGTGGCCACGGATCACCAGGAAGCGTGCATGATCGCGCCGAACGCTCTCATACTCCGCAAGGGTCAGCTCGAGCTCTTCGCTGCAGCCCTCGTCTGTGCACTCACACACGAAGCGCGCTCGGTGGTGACCGTTGCCGGCCGCGGCTTTTTCTATGGTCTCGTTAAGGGACCTGAACGAAACTTCGTTCTTCGCGAGGCGCTTCTGAAGATATGCATTCCTATCGTCCGGCGCCGTGGCGACGACGGGCGATGAGCACACTGGACAGAAGTGGTCGTCACTCCGGCCCAGGTAAAGAAGTCGCTGACACTGGTTGCAGTACGCGGTCCAGACAGACATGCCGGTTCTCTTACCCCAACGGGGTTGCCCCTAGTCATGGATAAGGAGCATCGCGTCACATGTACCGTTTCAGACAAAAGGGCGATCTGCACAAAATGTGTAGAGTCCCGCGCAACCGCGACACGACGATGCTCCCGATCGACGCATAGCCCGGACGCCGCTCCTTGCAAACAAAGGATCGAACGAGGGCTGTGACTAGGGTAAAGAAGGCGTCTCGAGGCACGAGCCACCGACACCGAGCTCCCATAGTCCGGCGCGATCGCCATCACTCCAAGCAGCGGAGCGAAGGCCCAAGCTCGGGTGCATGACCGACTCTCCGCTCTCGACGTGATCCAGCCCGAGGACGTGCCCGAGCTCGTGGAGGATGACCTGGCCCCACGTCCGGCCCCCAAACCCCGATTTGAGCTCGGCCGAGGAAGCGAACGTCGCCGCCCCACTCACGTAGACAATGTCACCATTGGCGTTGGTCGTGTAGCTGCTACCCCCCAGTCCCAGGGTCTCTTTGCCGGCCTCGCTATTCCGGAGGTCGGGTATGCCGGGCAGCCAGCTAATCAGGATGGGGGCCCACCGCTTGCCGTACCTATCCGGCTGATAGGACTCACGTAGCTGCACGAAGACTTCGTCGGTCGTTCCGTCGTAGATGAATCTCAAGCCTGATGCCTCGGAGGTCATGCGGATGGCGGTGTGAACGTCTTCGATGCCTCCAGGCGGCGCGTTCTGCGGATTGATGGCGTAATGGATTGGCGTGCACGGGTCGTATCGCAGGGGAGCACCGGTTTCCTCGCTGACGTACTGGAATCGAAAACCACGAGGGTCGATGGTCCCTACGGTGACGTCCGCGGCCCCGGCCGAAGTGCTCAGTTTGATTAGCACGGCAACGAGAAGCATCCCGATGACAACAGTTCTATTGGGGATACGGGCGATGCGAGCCCCGACCTTCATGGACGGGCCGGGCCGCGTTGGAGGCCGAGGGGACGAAGGCCGGGTATCGGCTCCTTCAACGGCTGCGGCGCCCGGCGCGGCCTCGGGGTCGGCTGATGCTTCGTCGCCGGACAAGGGTGAATGACACAGCCCGCACCACTCGGATCCAGATTTGATCCGGGCGCGGCAAGAGGGGCAAACGCTGTGAGCTCCGATCACTCTCGCGTGTCGGCAGACCCGGCCCAAAATTGAGCCGCCCGCACTAATTACGTACGGTCAAACCGATACCCAAGGCGTTCGACACGGATCGTCTGGTTCCCAGCCCCGGGGAGGAATCACCAGGCGGAGGGACGAATCCTTCGTGAGGCACGAAGGACAAGCGGCTTGCGACGACCGTTCCCAGGGCCACGGTGCGGAATCGGCTCAGTTCGAGCGAGGAGGCAACCATGCGGAAACGACCCTCGAGCGTGACGCGGCTGGTGTCAGTCACCGCGGCGCTCGTTCTCTTCGCTTCCGGGGCTGTCGCGCAGACCCCGCCCCCGGTCCCTACGATCGAGGTGCTCTCGAACCGGGCCGACCTGATCTCGGGTGGAGACGCGCTCGTCGCCGTCGACCTCCACGGGGCGGACCCCAGCACCGTTCGCCTGACCCTTGACGACACCGATGTGACTTCTACGTTTGCTGTTCGTGAGAACGGGCGATTCGAAGGCCTGCTCACCGGATTGGCGGATCGTGCCGGTGTGCTGAAGGTCACGCTCCCGGACGGCTCTGGCTCTCACATGACCATCACGAACCACCCGATCGGCGGACCGGTGTTCTCGGGTCCGCAGATCCAACCCTGGACTTGCAACGACGGAGCAATCGACGCGCAGTGCAACCGCGAACCAACCTACGAGTGGTACTACAAGTCGACCGGCAGCAATTCGCTTGAGCCGTACGACCCCGACAATCCACCCGACGACGTCGATAGCACCACCACCGACAACGGTGAGACCGTCCCCTACATCGTTCGCGTCGAGACCGGAGCTATCGATCGCGACGAGTATCGCATCGCGGTGCTGTTCCAGCCGGACAAGGAGTGGGCGCCGTGGGCGCCGCAGGTACAGTGGAACCACAAACTCGTCATCACACACGGCGCGAGCTGCGATACAAGCTACGCGCAAGGATCTGCGCCCGACGTCCTCAACGACACAGCGCTCTCGCGCGGCTTCGCGGTCATGTCGCACGCGCTCGACAACGCCGGGCACAACTGCAACATCGTCACTCAGGGCGAAGCACTGATCATGACTAAAGAGCTCGTCGTCGAAACCCTCGGCGAGATCCGCTACACGATCGGCACGGGATGCTCCGGCGGTTCACTCGTGCAGCAGCAGCTCGCGAATGCCTATCCCGGGCTCTACCAAGGGATCCTGCCGCAGTGCAGCTATCCCGACGCATGGTCGTCCGCGATGCAGTACATCGACTACGACCTCATGCTCCAATACTTCAAGGATCCGCCGGGATGGGGCACGGGCGTGGCGTGGGAACCCGCCACGATCGGCTTTGCGATCGGTCACCCGAACCCGGCGAACCCCGTCTCGTTTACGACCGTGATCCCTAACTCGGGCAAGCCGAACCGTTCCTGCCCCGGCCTGGAAGATTCGCAAGTGTGGCATCCGACCGACAACCCGGACGGAGTCCGGTGCACGCTCTACGACTACATGAAGAACGTGTTCGGTCTACAGGGTGAGCCGCACCCGACCTGGGCAAACAGTCCGTGGGACAACGTGGGCGTGCAGTACGGGCTCAAGCCATTCCTCGCCGGCAAGATCACGGCCGATCAATTCATCGATCTCAACACGAAAATCGGCGGGCTCGATCACGAAGGGCAGTACGTCTCGGATCGAAGCGAGGGTGATCCATTCGCAGTCGCTGCCGCTTACCGAAGCGGCGCAATCACGCAGGCCAATAACCTCGATCAAGTCGCGATCATCGACCTGCGCGGCCCCGATCCCGGCGCGTTCCACGACGTGTACCGGACGTATGCGCTCCGGGCGCGCCTCGAGCGCGAGCACGGTACGGCGGCCAACCAGGTGCTGTGGCGAGGATTCGTGGCCCTACTTGGGGACACGAACTTCGTATCGGAGGGAATCATCGCGATCGACGAATGGCTCGCAGCGGTCGAAGCGGACAAACGCCCCCTGCCACTCGCACAAAAGATCATCGAGAACCGGAACGTTGCCGATCGCTGCACCAATGGTGCCGGGACGGAGCTCCCTGCAGCGGCATGCGATGCGGTCGTCCAGAGCTACTCGACTCCACGTATCGAGGCGGGGATGCCTTTCACGGACGATGTCATGAAGTGTGAGCTGAAGCCGCTGCGGCGGTCGGACTACTTCGCGCTTTTCTTTACCGATGCACAGTGGACCACACTGCAGTCCGCCTTCCCGAGCGGTGTCTGTGACTACAGCAAGCCCGGGCAGCACCAGCAGGACACCGTTGAGTGGCAGACTTACCAGGATGCGAACGGCTCCGTCGTCTACGGGGGGAAACCGCTCGGACCTGCTCCGCAATCGGTGCCCTGACCGTCCAGTGCGAAGAATCCAACAGTAAGTACGCCTTCCCGCGGAAAGGCGCCGTGCGGCTGAAACGGCTAACCCAGTCGAACGGCTAGTACTGGTGGGGCCGGCGTACGACAGAAAAGACAAAAGGGCCCTCTCACGAGGGCCTTTGTTTGGTTGCAGGTCGGAGTCCATCTAGTCTCGGCGGCATGCAGCCACCGCTTGCGGGCAAAGTTGCACTGGTCGCGGGTGCGACCCGCGGCGCGGGGCGAGGGATTGCGGTACAGCTGGGCGCGGCCGGCGCAACCGTGTACGCGACTGGACGCACCACGCGAGCGCACCGTTCGGAGATGGACCGTCCGGAGACGATCGAGGAGACGGCTGAACTTGTGGCTCAGGCCGGAGGCGAGGGCGTCGCGGTTGAGGTGGATCACCTGGCTCCGAAACAGGTGCGTGCGCTGGTGGAGCGAATCGCTGCCGAACAAGGTCGACTCGATGTGCTGGTCAACGACGTGTGGGGCGGCGATCCGCTCGCCGAGTGGAACAAGCCCGTGTGGGAGCACTCCCTGGACAAGGGACTGCGGCTACTGCGGCTGGCGGTCGACACGCACATCATCACGAGCCACTTCGCGATACCGCTCCTGATCAGGAAACCTGGTGGGCTGGTCGTGGAGATCACCGACGGCACGGCCGAGTACAACGCCGGCTATCGCGGAACGGTTGGGCTGTACTACGACCTCGCCAAGGTCTCAGCTATTCGCCTCGCCTTGGTGCAGGCGGATGAGCTGGGCCCGCATGGCGCCACGGCAGTGTCTCTGACGCCCGGGTGGCTGCGGTCGGAGATGATGCTCGAGAACTACGGCGTCAGCGAATCGAACTGGCGCGACGCGACAACGCGCGAGCCCCACTTCGCTATTTCCGAGAGTCCAGCGTTCGTCGGCCAGGCGGTGGCGGCGCTCGCGCAAGATCCGAACCTGTCGCGCTGGAACGGACAGTCGCTGTCCAGCGGGCAGCTGGCGAAGATTTATGGCTTCACCGATGTTGACGGCAGCAAACCGGACTGCTGGAGGTACATCACCGAAGTTCAGGAAGCGGGTAAGCCCGCCGACACGACCGGTTATCGCTGATCCCTCCGGCGATCTCGCACGACGCTTCCTTCCCTTCGGGCCTGGTATCAGGGCCTTCGTCTTGCAACGAATCCGCTGGAGAAGCGATCTTATGGAGTTTTCCTGCGCCGAATGGTGCGCATGAAATCGTCCTGTCCGCGTAAGTATGGCTCGACGTCGGTAATTTCTACTAAGGAGAGGTTCTCGATCGGGAAGTGGTTTGCCTCAATCTTCATGACCAAGTCACCGCGGCTCGACAACGCTCCCCAACGTTCGTCCTCTCCTCGGATCATTTCGAAATCGAGGTCTTGGCCGACAACGGGGATCTGGACGGCTTTCCACTCGGACTCCCGGATGGGCTCGCCTTCGATATCGTCCCGAAGGCCGACCCATTCCTCGATCTCAGCCTTATGGAAGTTCAAAGAGCCGCGTTGCCTGCACACCTCGACGACGAGCTGCGATGCATCGGGGCCCGGCTGAGAGCGGTGCATGAGGCTGAGGCTCGTCGTGCCTATGCCGCTTGACCAGCCACTACCGGCAATAAGACGTAGGCCGACCCAGCTTGTAGGCAGACCGTAGAGCGGAAAGGGTGGCTGTCGGAAGGCTTTCCTTGTCCTCCGTTCATTCCTTTCCATACGGATCCGCGTTCCGATCCGCCGGAGGCCCGTGACGCGCGTCAGAGGGACCTCCGCAGGATACGTGACCACTCTTCTAGGAAGCTTTCTACTCACTCCATGACTCTCCCACTTTCAGCATCACTCGACGAGTGGTGGACGTCCAGTGCACGCCGTACTTGGATTTCGACTAGCACGCGCCGCGGCCAGCTTCGAGCGGCTCATCTGGGGTCGCGAGAGCGGTTCCTGAGCCAGTTGTGAGGTCTCAGTACCCGTGTCCCGGTTTGGCTTCGGTAGCTATGTCCCACCATCGCGGACCTTCCTAGGTTTGCCACGGGGCTGAGCCAGGGCTCCGAACTCCTTCGAGCGGTCGTGACG
>JBOGXB010000008.1:0-45017 GCA_050694215.1 Actinomycetota bacterium | reverse complement strand
CCACCCAACATGTCACTCGCTCCGCATGCTTCGGGTGGGCGACGCCCCGCTCCGGCTGCTCCGCCACGTACGGGGCCTCGAGCTCGTCGAACTGGATCGCTCCGACGAGTGCTGCGGATTCGGCGGAACGTTCGCGCTAAAGAATGCCGACACCTCGTCCGCGATTCTCGCCGACAAGATTCGCCACCTCCTGAGAACGGAAGCCGAGATGTGCGTGGCATTGGATAACTCATGTCTCATGCACATCGGCGGCGCGCTTGCGAGGCAGCAGACGGGCCTGCGTACGGTGCACCTGGCCGAGGTCTTGGCGGCGCAGGAGGGCCCCCGATGAGTCGGGGAATTCCACTTCCGGTTCTCCCGCGCTTCCAGGAGGCGGCCCCGGCCGCACTGGGGAACTCGACGCTCCGGCGCAACCTGGGTCGCGCAACCTCAACCATCAGAGAGAGACGTTCCGAAGTGGTCGGCGAGATGCCCGACTGGGAGGACCTTCGAGAGGCGGGCCGGGCCATCAAGGAACGAACGCTCCGACACCTCGACGGCTATCTGGAGCAGTTAGAGAACTCCGTCCGAGAGGCGGGAGGCATCGTTCACTGGGCCGCCGACGCTACGGAGGCCAATCAGATAGTCGTAGACATCGCTCGTAGCCACCGCGCGACCGAGGTGGTCAAAGTGAAGTCCCTGACGACGGACGAGATCGAGCTGAACGCCGCATTAGAGGAGGCGGGCATCGCGGCGCTGGAGACTGATCTTGCGGAGTTGATCGTTCAACTTGCCGAGGAGCGCCCTTCACATATCCTCGTCCCCGCCGTCCACAAGAACCGCAGAGAGATCCGCGATCTCTTCCGATCCAAGTTCCGCGACCCCGAGCTTGGTGACGATCCCGAGGAGCTGACCGCGGCGGCGCGGCGTTTCCTTCGAGCCAAGTTCTTGACTGCCGGTTTCGCCGTCTCCGGCGCCAACTTTGCCGTCGCGGAGACCGGATCCATCGCCGTGGTGGAGTCGGAGGGCAACGGGAGGATGTGTCTCACCCTTCCGGACGTGCTCGTCACTGTCATGGGGATCGAGAAGGTAGTTCCGTCATGGGATGACCTGGCCGTGTTCTTGCAACTTCTTCCGCGATCGTCAACGGGAGAGAGAATGAACCCGTACACGTCGATCTGGACGGGCGTGACGCCGGGTGACGGACCACAGAGCTTCCATCTCGTGCTGCTGGATAACGGCCGAACGGACGCACTCGCCGATCGACCCGCGCGCGAGACGCTCGCGTGCATCCGCTGCAGCGCATGTCTCAACGTTTGCCCGGTGTACGAGCGGACGGGCGGACATGCCTATAGCTCGGTGTACCCCGGCCCGATCGGGGCGATACTCACGCCGCAGCTGATCCACTCCGAGAGCGCTGAATCACTGCCGTACGCGTCGTCGCTGTGCGGGGCCTGCTACGAGGTCTGTCCCGTCAAGATCAACATCCCAAGGATCTTGGTGCATCTTCGCGGGAGGATCGTGGACGAGCATCGACGCACGGCTCGAGGACGACTCGCGACCGAAACGATCGCAATGAAGATTCTCGGCACTCTCTTCGGCGGGCGGCGACGGTTCGGAGCAGCCCAGCGCCTCGCTCGCGTCGGCCAGCGGCCGTTCGTGCGCAAAGGGCGCATCTCGCGGCTGCCGATCGGTCTGTCGGGCTGGACGCGTACACGCGACATCCCTCCCGTCCCCCGGCAGACTTTTCGGGAGTGGTGGCGGGAGACCCGAAGGTGAGCTCCCGCGAAGTGGTGCTGGGCCGGATCCGGCTGGCTCTACGCGACGTCCCCCCGAACGAGCTTCCCGACGGCGTGGAGGTGCCGCGCCGGTACCGCGTCGCCGCGAAGGATGTCGACCCAGCCGAGCTCTTCGCAGCCCGAGTTGAGGAGTACCAGGCCGAGGTGCATCGGGTGGACGGCCACACCGTCTCGGCGGCCGTTCGTCGTATCTGCGAGGCAGCCGGCGTCCGTCGTCTGGTTGTGCCCCCCGGGATCGAAAGGGGTTGGCTGCCTGCGGCAGGAATCGAGATCGTCCCCGACGCAGGGCTCACCTCGGGTGAGCTGGACGGCGTCGACGGGATCCTGACGGGTTGTGCCTTAGCCATCGGGGAGACGGGAACCATCGTTCTCGATGGAGGCCGTGAGTCGGGGCGGCGCGCCGTGAGCCTGATACCCGACACGCACCTGTGCGTGGTGCGGTCGGAGCAGGTCGTTGCGCTGGTGCCCGAAGCGATCGAGCGGCTGGGGGAGTTGGTTCGACGAGACCGTCGACCGCTGACCTTCGTATCGGGCCCGTCCGCGACCTCCGACATCGAGTTCCGCCGGGTGGAGGGCGTCCATGGTCCCCGGCATCTGCACGTCCTCTTGACCCCGTGATGCGAGCGCGCACGCAGGATAAGGGCCGAGTACCGGAACGCGCATCCGGAGAGCTACGCGCACATCCAAGCGAGCTGATATGCAGGCAGTTTCGGGGGTGAGCTCACGAAGCATTTGAGAGGGGAAGGAGAGAGACGATGAGTGCGACGGCAACGAAGACCGAGCACCGCCAGTTCATCGGCGGCAACTGGGTCGAGGCATCGGGAGGCGGGAGGTTCGATGATCTCGATCCGTACACCGGAGAGGCCACCGCGACCGTTCCGGCGGGGACCAGAGAAGACGCTCGAGCCGCCATCGAAGCCGCGGCCTCCGTCTTCCCCGCCTGGTCCAAGACGCCGCCCGCCGAGCGCCAGGCGATATTCCTGCGCGCGGCCGATGTCCTGGAGAGCAGGCGCGACGAGGTGGTCGCGCTACTCGCGGCCGAGACCGGCTCCAGCTTCGGTTTCGGGATGTTCCAGATGGGTTTCGTGCCCGGCTTGTTCCGTCAGGCCGCGGGGATCGCGTACAGTCCGATCGGCGAGATCCTGCCTTCCGACATGCCCGGTGCAATGGCGATGGGCCTGCGCCGTCCAGTCGGTGTCGTGGGCGCGATCGCGCCGTGGAACGCGGCGCTGATCCTTTCCGCACGTTCCATCGCGGCTCCACTGGCTCTCGGGAACACCGTGGTGATGAAGCCTTCGGAGGAGTCTCCCTACGTCGGTGGGCTGCTGTGGGGCGAGATCTTCTCAGAGGCCGGTCTCCCGGACGGCGTGCTGAACGCCGTGACCCACGCCCCCGGGCAAGCCGGTCCGATCGGAGAGGAGCTCGCAGAGAACCCTCACGTTCGCAGGATCAATTTCACGGGCTCGACGGCCACCGGCCGAAAGCTGGCAGAGCTCGCCGGACGCAACCTCAAACGTGTGGTTCTCGAATTGGGTGGTTACAACCCCCTGATCGTGCTCGAGGACGCGGAGATCGATTATTCGGTGGACGCCGCCACCTTCGGAGCGTTCCTGCACCAAGGACAGATCTGCATGTCCGCGCGCCGCATCATCGTCGAGCAACCCATCGCCGATGAGTTCATCGGCATGCTCGCCAAGAAGACGGCAGGATTGAAGGTCGGCGACCCGCGAGAGCACGACACGATCATCGGGCCTCTCATCAACAAGAACGCGTTGGAGATGGTGTCGGCGCGCGTGAAGGACGCGGTATCGAAGGGCGCCAAGGTGCTGGCGGGCGGAGAGGCGATCGGCCCCTGCTTCCAGGCCACACTCCTGACGGACGTACCCGAGGATTCCGAATTCGCCCAGGTCGAGACCTTCGGGCCCGTGGCGGCGGTCGAGGTCGTGGGGGACGCCGACGAGGCGATCGCCCGTGCCAATGCAACGTCGTACGGCCTGTCCTCCGGAATCCTTACCGGAGATGCGGACAAGGGTTTGGCGCTCGCCGAGCGGCTAGAAGCTGGGATCGTGCACATCAACGACCAGCCGGTGCACGACGAGCCGCAGATGCCGTTTGGCGGGGTGAAGGACAGTGGATGGGGGCGCTTCGGAGGAACGGCCGCCATCGAGGAGTTCACCGATTTGCGCTGGGTGACGGTGCAGAGCGGAACTCGTCCTTTCCCCTTCTGACCTCAACTCGGCCGGAGACTTGCTCAACCCGGCAGAAGAAGCAGCTTCCCGGTTGTCTTCCGGCCGGCAAGGTCTTCGTGTGCCCGACGCGCCTGGTCGAGCGGGTAGCGCCCGCCGATGCGCACGTCGAGCTTGCCATCCGCGATCCAGCCGAAGACCTCGGCAGCGCGCTCGAGGAGCTCCTCACGCCTTGCCGTGTAGTGCCGGAGCGAGGGTCGAGAAAGAAAGAGCGAACCGCCGCCTTCGAGCCGCATTGGCTCGACCGGAGGCACGGCCCCGCTCGCCGCGCCGAAGAGAATCATGTAGCCGCGCGGCCGAAGCGAAGCCAGGCTCTCGTCGAACGTGGCCTTCCCGACGCCGTCGTAGACGACGGCTGCCCCTTCGCCACCGGTGAGCTCGCGCACGCGTTCGGCGAATCCTTCGTAGTCGATCACCTCGTCTGCGCCGGCGCCCCGAGCGAGCTGCGCCTTGTCGGTGGTGGACGTAGTGCCGATGACGTGTCCACCGCGCAGCTTCACGATCTGGGTGAGGAGCAAGCCGACACCGCCGGCGGCCGCATGAACGAGCACCTCGTCGTTGGGTTGCACCGGATACGCGCTCGTCGCCAGGTATTGCGCGGTCATACCCTGGAGAAGGGCGGCGGCCGCAAGCTCGCTCGAGATGCCATCGGGCACGGGCACCGCTCGGGCCGCCTCGACGGCCACCTGCTCGGCGTAGCTTCCCGGACCCGCACTCCACGCGACGCGATCGGTGACCGCGAATTCCGTGACACCCTCGCCCACGGCTGCGACCGTCCCGGCGCCTTCAACACCTGCGACGAAAGGCGGCGTTCCGCCGTAACCCCCTTCACGCTCGTAGATGTCGCGGTAGTTCACGCCGGCCGCTTCAACATCGACGAGCAGCTGGCCCGCGTCCGCTTCCGCCGCAGGCTCATCGCGCACCTCCAGCACCTCCGGGCCACCGGTCCGAGTCACGACCACCGTCTGCATGCCATCTCCTTCTCACCGAGTTATCCCTGAGGGGTCAAACGCTCTGCAGTAAACGGCATTTCCAAGGCTGTACGGGAAATGCCGAGTCCGTCTATGCGCGTGCGGGAGCGGTGGACCTCAGAACGTCCTGCGTAGTAAAGCGGGTCCTAGGGACAGGTGCTCGGCCCGCACGGAGTCGGGTCGGGAGGAGGCCGATATCCCTCCGGGAGGTTACGCGCGTTCTCGGGCGCGGGTCCCGGACCCCACTCGCACGTGCCCATCCGGAAGCAGATCGGTTCTCCTTCGACGATGACCAGGCTGGCTTGGGCGACGATGTTCGACGCGGTGGGGACCGCCAGCGTCGTCGGCATCGGTTGGTCGTTGACGGGAACATTGCACGGAGGCAAGAACGCTGCGTCGGTAGTCGCCGGAACGTCTTCGCCTCGCCAGTTCTCCTCGAAGCATGTTCCCTCTCCGAGCCCATCCCATGCGATGTCGATCCCGTTGGGCGCGTCGCCGTTCGATGAGTTGAAGAAGTTGTTCAGGACGCGGTTCTTCGAGCTCATCCATGGAGGCGCGAACGGCTCACCGGTCGTCACCGGACCGGTGGGGGCGAGGACCAATCCGTAACCCGACCCCAACCAGAGACCGAAGCGATCGTTGCCCCAGAACTGGTTGCTCTGAACGGTGTTCTCGTTCCCGCTGAGGAGGAAGACGCCGGTGCCGACGGGAATGTAGGCGAAATCGGCAAACACCGTCGCCTTGACGTCGGACGTCGTCAGGTACGGGTTGAAGTTGTTGTCGTGGACCAGGTTCCTCTCGAAGACGAGTTTGTTCTGCGGGTAGTTGGGGTGATCGGTCTCGGAGTCGGATACGAGCCCGACGGCATTGTCGAAGAACTCATTGTCGTGCACCCAGACGTGGTTGCCCTGAGTTCCCGAGTAGCCGAGAACGTTGTGGTACGAGCGGCAACCGGTGATCTCCATCGAGAACCGCCCCGGCGTCTCTGCGGATCCCCCGGGGTAGAGACCTCCATCGCCACCCCCGAACGCCTCGCAGTTCTTCATGAGCCCGTGGTCGTTCGCGAACGTCAAGAATGGATAGTCGGTGCTGTACCCGGAGTGCACGCGGTCGATGAGCAAGCCGCTCGTGTCGAGGATGTAGACGCCGTGCTCATGCCCGTGCCATACCGAGAGGTTCTCGATGATGATGCCGTCCGAGCGATCCCCTCGGATCACGACATGCTTCTTGAACGCGCCATCGATCACGACGTCGCGAGGGTTCTGTCCCATGCCGCGCAGCGTTATGTTCTTCTTACCGACGATCGCGATGAGGTTCTGCGCGTTCGAGTTCTGCAGTTGGAACTCGTAGGAGTACGTGCCGTCCGCACTGTCGGGTGGCAGGTCCGGAGCCGCGAGGCTCGGTTCCTCGTGATATGTCCCCGGCCAGATGCGGATGAGCGCGCCGTCGCCGGCGTCGTTAACAGCGGCCTGGATGTGCTCGTAGGGGCATTCCCCCGTCTTGCAGACGTCGAGGGTTTGTGTCGGTACCCGGTTCTGATCTGGCACCGATCCCACTCGAGGCGGCGACTGTGTCGGGCGCTCCTTGTGTGCCAGAGCAGCCTGCCCCGGCAGGAGCATCAGCAGGGCGGTGAAGAGGATGAGTGTGCGACGCATTCGGACGGCCCTTTCTTCGGATCCAGTCATCGATTTCGCTGCGCGGGGGCCCGACTCCTGCTTTTGAGAGCTTCGGAACGGATGAACCGTCGAGCCGGCGTTGGGCCGCGGACGTGAACACCCCCTGGTTACCCGCCCCTGAGTCATTGGGCCTCGCGCTAATGTGACTAGTGGGATGCGCCGGAATGAATGGAAGAGGGGGAGGCAATGATGAGCGCTCGCACGAAACCGCCGTTCCGAGCCGACCACGTCGGCAGCCTGTTGCGCCCCCAAAAGCTGCTGAAGGCGCGAGAGGAGCACGCCGCCGGCCGGCTTTCAGACGAAGAGCTCGAGGCCGTCGAGGACGCCGGCATCCAGGACGCCGTCAAGATGCAGGAGGAGGTCGGCCTCCAGTCGGCGACCGACGGAGAGTTCCGTCGGGCGTCTTGGCACATGGACTTCATCTATCAGCTCGGAGGGGTCAGCCAGGCGCCAGGTAACCTCAAGGTCGAGTTCCGCAATGAGTCGGGCACGATCGAGTTCACGCCCGCGGCGCTTCACGTCGACGGCAAGATCGGCCTGGAGCACACGATCTTCGGCGACGCCTTTGAGTTTCTCAAGTCGACCGTGACCTCGGTGACGCCGAAGCTGACGATTCCCTCGCCGAGCATGGTCCACTATCGCGGCGGCCGGGCGGCGCTCGATCCCAACGTCTACCCCCACATCGAAGCGTTCTGGGCCGACCTCTCCGCCACCTACGCAGAGGAGGTCCGCCGCCTCTGGGAGCTTGGCTGTACCTACCTGCAGTTCGACGATACGAGTCTCGCCTACCTCAACGACCCCCGCCAGCGTGAGCAACTCACATCTTTGGGGGAGGACGCCGAGCATCAGCATCTTCGCTATATCAAACAGATCAACGCTGCCATAGAGGACAAGCCGGCGGGCATGACGATCACGACGCACTCTTGCCGCGGAAACTTTCGCTCCTCGTGGGTAGCCGAAGGCGGGTACGACTTCGTCGCGGAGGCGCTGTTCGGTGAGCTCGCGGTCGACGGTTTCTTTCTCGAGTACGACGATGCACGTTCAGGCACGTTCGAACCGCTGCGGTTCGTGCCCAAGGACAAGATGGTCGTACTCGGCCTGGTCACGACCAAGCGCGGGGCGCTCGAGAAGAAGGACGACCTCAAGCGCCGCATCGAGGAAGCAAGCAGATACGTGGACCTCGACATGCTGTGCCTGTCGCCGCAGTGCGGCTTCTCGTCCACCGTCGAGGGCAATCAGCTCACCTACGACGAGCAGGTCGCCAAACTTCGCCTCATAGTTGAGGTGGCGCAAGAGGTATGGGGTTGACGAAAGGGCAGGGTGGCGAGACTGCTCGTCACGACCTTGCCGAGACGAGGTCGCCGGTTCGGTCAGTTGAGTCGCTCTAGAAGGCTCTCTCTTTCCCTCCCAGGTCACACCAATCGACGAGCTCTACGGCGAGATCGAGCAACTGATGCGTGCACGAAGCGACCCCGCGCAGGTAACCGCGGCCCTGCAGCAACTCGAATCATTGCTCAAAGGAGAAGTGGCCGACGAATGAGGTTCCTCGGGATCGTCGCCGTCATCCTGCTCGTGTTAGGGATGGCCACTCCGGCGGCTGCGACACTGCCTTCGGCGGGCGGGGATCGCCCGTCCTAGAAGGACTTCCAACCCGGCCGCCGAAATTCGAGGTGCGAGCCTTGCTCTGTCCTGGAGACCAAAAGGCGGGGGTGATCAACCGTGCACCGGCGGCCACGTATCTCGTACCTGATCGTGGCCGGCGCGGTGTTGATGGTGATGATCGCCATGAGCCCGGGCGGCGCGACGGCCCGCCCGGAGTGGACCGGGGCCGCCCAGGGCCTGCTCGACCGGCCGCGCGCACAGACGCCTGAAGACCGCTATGCGATGGCCGGTGGCTGCTACGCGATCCGCTCCGCCGCCGGCGGGTACGTGATACGCGAGGGCGCGAGCTTCGCGGCCAAAGGGACGAGCCTCGAGAGCGCCGAGCCGTTCCATTTCCAGGCCACCGACCTGGGCCGCTACCTGCTGTTCGGTTCCTCCGAGGACTTCCTCGCGGCGAGCGAAGGGCTTGCCGGTGAAGCCGCGTACGCGGTCACACGCTCGACCCCGGGTGCAACCGCGGGTGGGCTGGCGCTCGAGCAGACCGACAAGGCGGCGGATGAAGTCGCCAGGAGCCCGGTGAACGAGGCAACGGGCAGGGGTGCATCGGTCGTCGCGGACGACGCGCCGAGCAACCTCGCCGACTGGGAGATCGACGGCGCCCGTGACGGTGGCTTCTCGATCGTGCTCCCGGAGACGAGTCAGGCGCTGGCCACGGACGACGAGGACAGGCTGATGCTAGTCGCGGCGGACGCCGGGAGTCCCTTCGCTCTCGAGCTCACCGACGGCTGCGCCTCGTTCCCCGAGATCGAGATCAACGTCGAGGGTCCGGTCCTCGGCGGCGAGAGCTCATTCCAGGAGGTGCGCGGCTTCCTGGACGCCCACCTGCACATGATGGCCTTCGAGTTCATCGGGGGCCGCGTCCGCTGCGGGCGCCCCTGGCACCGCTTCGGGGTCACCCACGCGCTGGTCGATTGCCCGGACCACGAGCCGGGGGGTCACGGAGCCGCCCTGGAGGCGGTGCTGAGCGGCGGGGACCCCGTCACCGGACACCACACCGACGGGTGGCCGACCTTCGAGGGGTGGCCGCGCCCCGGCTCTCTCACCCACGAGCAGGTCTATTACAAGTGGCTCGAGCGCGCCTGGCGCGGGGGCCTTCGGATGTTCACCAACCTGCTCGTCGACAATGGCCAACTCTGCAGGGCCTATCCGTTCAAGCGCAACAGCTGCAACGAGATGGACGGAGTGCGCCTGCAGGCCCAGCGCCTCCGAGAATTGGAGCGCTACATCGATGCCCAGAGCGGCGGCCCCGGCGAGGGCTGGTTCCGTATCGTTACCGATCCCTTCGAGGCGCGCCGGGTCATCAACGAGGGCAAGCTTGCTGTCGTGCTCGGCATCGAGGTGTCGGTGCCCCTCGACTGCGGGCTCACCCTCGATATGCCCAAGTGCGATCTAGACGACATCGACGAGCGCCTCCAAGAGGTCTACGACCTTGGCGTGAGGCAGATGGAGCTGGTCAACAAGTTCGACAACGCCCTCTCGGGCGTGACTGGAGATAGCGGGTCGACCGGGCCCGTCGTCAATGCGGGTAACTTCGGCGAGACGGGCCGGTTCTGGCGCTTCGAGACGTGCGACGAGCACGACGGCCATGCACACGACAAGCAGCAGCTCAATCTCCACGATGACTCGCCCGCTCCCGGGGAGCTCTCGGACCGGGACTCGATCTTCGGCGCGATCCTTGCGGTAGCCGGAAAATCTGGTGCGGCACCGGTGTATCCGGAGGGTCCGCACTGCAACGTGCTCGGCCTGAGTCCCCTCGGCGAGAAGATGATCCGGGAGATGGCCGAGCGCGGCATGATCTTCGACCCCGACCACATGAGCGCGCGCGCCCGTACCCAGGGTCTCGACCTGACCGAGTCGCTCGGCTACTCCGGGCTCGTGTCGAGCCACGGTTGGGCCGACGACACGATCTACCCGCGCATCTACGAGCAGGGCGGGGTCGTCACCCCTCACGCCGGCGACTCCGCCGGCTTCGTCGAGAAGTGGGAGAAGCACAAGGCCTGGGCCGACGAGCGCTTCTACTTCGGCTTCGGCTTCGGCTCTGATGTAAACGGGTTCAGCGCCCAGGGCAACCCGCGCGGTGCGGATGCCGAGAACCCGGTGTCGTATCCGTTCACCGGGTTCGGCGGCGTCGCTATCGATCAGCAGCAGAGCGGCACGCGCCCGTACGACATCAACACCGATGGCGTCGCGCACTACGGCCTGTACCCGGACTGGATCGAGGATCTGCGCCGTCAGGCCGGAGACGAGATCATCGAGGACATGGCACGGGGCCCGGAGGCGTACCTGCAGACGTGGGAGCGCGCGATCGGCATCGCTCCGGACGCCTGCCGGATCGACGTCGATGATCTCACCGATGAGCGCCTCGGCGAGCTCGAGACGGGCATGAGTCCCGAGCAAGTGCTGTCCGCCCTGGGCCAGCCTTCCTCTCGAACGGGTGCGAGCTTCGGCTACTGCATGACCGGCGAGCGAACTGCGACTCTTACGTTCACGCCGGATGGGAGCCTCACAGCCTGGAGCATCTCGTCCCCATAGCGCTCAGGACTGCGGTTTCTCCGATTGGCGTTTGATCAAGCGTTCGGCGTGCTCTGCATCACTCTGGCCCAGTGGCCTCAATCTGATGGCGGCACCGCTCCGAGGGACGATCAGGAGGTCGGAGAACACCAGCAGGTAGCGCTTCACCGAGACATAGTCGATATCGGCAAAGGGAATGGCCGTCGTTCGAGCCTCACTCATGATCCTGGGCTGGACGAGCTCGACGCGGTCATCGAAGATCCGCAGACGCTGGTCGCGAACGGACGACATGTTGAATGCTGATTGCCTTACCTCCAGAATAGGACTCTCGGCGTTCATCGAAGTCGGTATCTCCTATCTCCTCGATACCACAGGCCGACGCTTCGTCCATGATGACTTATCGCGCAGGGCCGCGTGGAGAGCAGCGAACCGCATCCCTCTTCACAACCCCGTCCGACCGATCGAGCCGGCCTAGGTCGGGTGACGGTTCGCTCATAGGGAATCCCCGCCGGCCTCGTTAGGCCACCCGCGTACGGGGAAACGCTCCATCACCCGAGCAACCTCCTTCACGTCCTCCTCCGTGAACCTCTTCCGCCAGACATGAAGCAGTTCCTTGGTGACTCGGTTGATCTCGTAGCGGTCGCCCGGCCGATCGGTATCGTGCAGAAAACGCTCCGCTTCTGGGTTCCACTCCAGGCCGCAGGCGGCTGCGAGATCACGAAAACCTGATTCGGGGGTCGCGCACAGGTGATCGTGACTAACCTCTACCCACTCGGGATGACGGGCCGCCGCCTCATCGTGAGCCGCGCTAACCAATCCCACCGCCCACGCGATCGAAGCGAGGTCCGATGATCCTTTGGGCAACGGCTGAACATCCCATCGATCGAAATAGCGCTCGTGCATGCGGGGATCGGCTTCCAGCTCCGGGTAGTGGCCCGAGTAGCCCAACTTCATCCAACTCGCTATCACGGCCAGAGGATGCCTCGAGACGACGATGATGCGAACGTCCCAGTGAGTGGCGATCCATTCGAGACAGAAAGCGATATGCACGCTCTTGGTGATGAGGGTTCCGTCTCCCGAATGAATCGGTGGCAGAGCCGCCAGCTCGACGATCTTGGTGGCGAGGGGAGCCCGGTACGAAGGGTCACGGAAAGACGACCGAAGCCTGTCCGTGCTCACGCGCCGCATAACCCTTGATGCGACCGATCTTCTCGCCTTGTCTACGAAAGACGTCCCGACCTCCGACTCCGGCATCGATCGATCTAATACAGAGGCCCAGAGTCGTTCGTACTCCGGCGCGCTCTCGCCGCGATCGAGGATGGGGAAGGGCCCCAGCGGCCGCTTCACCCGTAAGGCGAAGGGTCGGAGAACGTGGTTATCGGGTTCGTGCACATAGCGGGCGTTTATGGTTTCACCGAGAACCCGGCCAATCCAAGTGGTTCCAGAGCGAGCTACTCCGGCGATGAGGATGTCACGTCGGGGAGGGGGGTGAGCTGCCGGCTGGTCCATCACGCGAGCGCGTACCTGTAGAAGGACATCATGTGGTCCGCCATTTCTCGATCGTGAAGTTTACTTGGGTCTCCGTCCAGGGTTTGAGTCCGGAACACCTCTTCCTTCCTATCGGTGAGCGTATCGACAATCTCCCTTCACGGCGGTACCGCGAACGCAGCAAGGCGAAGCGGGTCGGCGCGGAGGATCGGGCTGTTAGCGTGCAGCCACGAAAAGCGACGTTACCAACCAGCGAGGTGAACGCTATGAGGATCGCGTTCATAGGCCTGGGCTCGATGGGCGCTCCGATGGCCGCAAACCTACTTGGAAGCGACTTCGAGCTGACCGTTCATAACCGGACCCGCGGCAAAGAAGAATCGCTGGCCGATGAAGGGGCCCGCCGCGCCCCCGACCCCCGCGCCGCGGCTGCCGAGGCCGAGATCGTGATCACCATGGTCAAGGCCGACTCCGACGTGGAGGAGGTCCTGTTCGGACCGAAAGGAGTCACCGCGGGAGCGCGCCGGGGGACACTCGTGATCGACATGAGCACGATCGCTCCCACCTCGGCCCGGTCCTACGCCGATCGCATCTCGCGAAGCGAGATGCAAATGCTCGACGCACCGGTGTCCGGGGGAACCGAGGGAGCCGAGAAGGGCACGCTTTCGATATTCGTCGGCGGGGACGAGAGCCAACTCGACAGGGCCCGACCGGTCTTCGACGCGCTGGGCTCGACCGTGACGCATTTCGGTCCGAGCGGCTCCGGCCAACTGGCCAAGGCGGTGAACCAGATCATCGTCGGCGGGACCTTCCTCGCCGTGGCCGAGGGCCTGGCGTTTGCCGTCGAGGCCGGGCTAACCGACGAGGACAAGCTCATATCTGCACTGTCCGCTGGTGCGGCGTCGTCGTGGGCGCTCGAGAACAGAGGACGCGGGATCGTGCAAGACGAATACCCGCTTGGCTTTCGGGTGTCGCTTCACAGGAAGGATCTCCGCATCGCGCTCGAGGAGGCGAGTCGGCTGGGAGTCGGTTTGCCCGCGAGCGACCTCGTGCTACGTCTTGAGGACGCAGTGATCGAGGCCGGGCACGGGGACCTCGATCTCTCGGCGCTGGCCAAGGTCGTGCGCGAGGGTATCCGGATCTAACCGGCGGCTAACCCCGTTCCTCCCCCCTGAGTATTCGGCCGATGTCGATCAGCCCGGCGATGCGCCGCGCAGTGCGGCGGAGGCGGTGCACGGTTGCCTCGGGGTCCATGACGTCGTGAGGCTCAGACGGCTCTTCGATGATCGGGCACACAACCGAGATGCCCGCGGCGCGGAGGTCGCCGGCGAGATCGTCGTCCAGCGGGCCGATCGAACCTGCAATCGCCACGACCGGCACGCCGAAGCGCTGCGCGCGCCGCGCCACCCCGACGGGGGCTTTTCCGCGCAAGGTCTGGGCGTCGATTCGACCCTCTCCAGTTATGACGAGGTCGGCCGCCTCGAAGGCTGCGTCGGCGCCGACCGCGTCGAGCGAGAGCTCTATTCCCGGCCGTACGAGCACGTCGCAGAACATCATCAAGCCGAAGCCAAGCCCCCCGGCTGCGCCTGCTCCGGGCTCGTCGCGCGCCGTCCGTCCCACCTCTGCCTCGACCTTGTCGGCGAAGTGTGCGAGCGCAGCATCGAGCTCTGCAACCACCTCGGGCGACGCGCCCTTCTGCGGTCCGAACACGGCCGATGCTCCGTGCTCTCCCGTCAGAGGATTGTCGACGTCGCTTGCGACCAGGACCTCCATCTCCCTGACGCGTCGGTCGATACTCGAGAGGTCGACGCGTTCCAGCCTCGCCAGCTCAGTTCCACCCGGCCCGAGGCGCGCTCCGCCGGCGTCGAGCAGGCGCACGCCGAGAGCCTCGGCGAGCCCCGCGCCTCCGTCGTTGGTGGCGCTGTCGCCGATGCCCACGAGGAGTCGGCGGACGCCCCGATCGAGGGCACGGACGATCAGCTCCCCCGTCCCGTAGGTAGTCGTACGACGCGGATCCGCGGTGCTCCGATCGATCAGATGGAGACCCGACGCCGACGCCATCTCGATCACCGCACCCGGCCCCTCCGGGAGCTCGATCAGCCCGTAGGTCGCCTCCACGGGGGCCCCGAGAGGTCCGGTAACCGACTCGGTCACCCGGCGACCTCCGGCCGCGGTCACGATCGTCTCGACCCAGCCCTCGCCGCCGTCCGAGAGCGGAAGGAGCGTCATCTGCGCATCGGGCCAGACGAGGCTCAGTCCCTCGGCAATGGCTCCGGCTACCTCGGCTGCGGTCAACGAGCCCTTGAAGGAATCTGGCGCAACCACGACACGCGGAGCTTTGGCCTCCTGTAGTGATCGATCCTTCGCCACGCAGAGCGAGCATCGCATGTCTTCTTGCTGGTGCATGCTTGTATGCGGAGATCCAGCAAAAGGGGGCGGGCATGGATGCCCGGTTGATCGAGGAGCTCAAGAGAATCTGTGGAGGGCGCGCGGTAACCGACCCACACGCCCTCCGCACCTACGAATCCGATGGGCTCTTGCATTACAGCGTAGCCCCGCCGGTTGCAGTGCTGCCCGATTCCGTGGATGAGGTTCGTCGGATCGTCAGAGCCTGTCACGAAGCTCAGGTTCCGTGGGTGGCTCGTGGCTCGGGCACCGGACTCTCCGGCGGCGCGCTGCCGGTAGAGGACGGCGTGCTCATCGTGCTGTCACGTTTGCGGCGCATCCTCGAGGTGGACCTGGCCAATCAGCGCATCGTGGTCGAACCGGGTGTCACCAACGTCGAGGTCTCGCAGGCGGTCGGGCCGACTCACTTCTATCCCCCGGATCCTTCCAGTCAGATCGTGTGCTCGATCGGCGGGAACGTCGCGGAGAACTCCGGAGGCGCCCACTGTTTCAAGTATGGGTTCACGACCAACTACGTAACGGGTCTCGAAGTCGTCCTCTCGGATGGAGAGATCGTGACCCTCGGCGGTAAAGAGCTCGATCGGCCCGGTTACGACCTGCTCGGAGCATTCGTGGGCTCGGAGGGGACCCTGGGAATTGCAACGAAGATCACCTTGCGCGTGGTGCCCGTCCCGGAGACGACTCGGACGCTCGTGGCTTACTTCGACAGCACTGATCAGGCGGGACGAGCGGTCACGGACATCGTCGGAGCGGGCGTCGTCCCGGGTGCCATCGAGATGATGGATCACCTCTCCATCCAGGCTTGTGAAGGCGCCACGCATGCCGGGTACCCACTCGACGCCGCCGCCGCATTGATAGTCGAGCTCGATGGCCCTCGAGCAGAGTGCGCCGCGCGTTTCGACGAGGTCGTTGCCATCTGCGAGAACAATCAGGCAACGGGGGTGCGCGTCGCCCAAGACGAGGCCGAACGGCAATTGATCTGGAAAGCGCGCAAGGCGGCTTTCGCGGCCATGGGCCGCGTCGCGCGCAGCTACTACGTTCAGGACAGCGTCATTCCTCGAACACGGCTTCCCGAAGTGCTGAGGCGGATCGACGAGCTCTCCGAAGAGTTCGAGTTGAAGGTGGCCAACGTATTCCATGCAGGAGACGGCAACCTTCATCCGCTCGTGTGCTACGACGCGGAGGATCCGGGACAAGCCGAGAAGGCCGAGGAGCTGGCGGGACTGATCCTGACGGCATGTCTCGAGGTCGATGGGTCCATAACCGGCGAGCACGGCGTAGGGGTAGACAAGAAGCGATTCATGACGAAGATGTTCTCGGAGGAGGACCTCGACGCGTTTCAGCGACTGAGGTGTGCATTCGACCCATCCCAGCTCGTCAACCCGGGCAAGGTCATGCCGACGCCGCGACTCTGCGGCGAGGTGCCGGGCCCGTACCGTCAGCATCCGCTCGAACGAGCGGGTGTGGCGGAGCGCTTCTAGGGAAGAGGGGGCGACGTGATCCAGGAGCGACCGACGTCCTCCGCTGAGGCCGCCGAGGTGATGAGGGCGTGTCGATCCGAGGGTTCGCGATTGCGCGTGGTCGGGGGCCAAACGAAGCTCGGATGGGGGCATGTGACGTCCGAGCCCGACGTGGAGATCTCTACCGAGCGTATGGGGCGCGTCCTCGAGCACAACGCGGGCGATCTCACCGCGGTCGTGCAAGCCGGCGTCTCCCTCAAACATGCGCAGGAGGTCTTCGCTGAGGCGGGACAGATGCTGGCCCTCGATCCTCCGCTCGGCCACGATGACTCGGCGACGATCGGAGGCATCGTGGCGACCGCGGACACCGGCCCGCTCCGGCACCGATACGGAGCGCCGCGCGATCTGATCGTCGGCGTGACCGTTGCTCTCTCGGACGGAACGCTCGCGCGCTCCGGGGGGAAGGTGATCAAGAACGTTGCCGGCTACGACCTCGCGAAGTTGTTCTCCGGATCATTCGGGACGCTGGGGATGCTCACAGAGCTGTCGCTGAGGCTGCACCCCCGGCCGGAGAAGACGGCGACGGCAGCCCTCGACTGTGACGGCCCCGAGAGCCTGCAGCGCGCTTCGTCCGCGCTTGCCCACTTTCCCCTCGAGGCGATGAGCCTCGACATTGTGTGGGGAGGGGATGGCGGGAGGGTGATGGCTCGTCTCGGGGGGGCCGCGCCCGAACCTCGGGCCGAGGCGGCCGTCGGCTTGATGAAAGAGTTCGGGGCGGCGAGGGTGATCGAGGACGATGCCGAGGTCTGGGAGGGGCTCCGGTCCAGGCAACGCTCCGAGGATGGAGCGATCGTGCGCGTCGCGGGCTTGCCGTCCGAGCTGGCCCGGATCTCGAGAACGGTCGACGGGATAGGCGGCTCGGTCGTCGGACGGGGCGCGCTGGGCGTGCTCTGGGCCGAGCTTCAGGGTGACGACCCTCAAGACCTCGTCGGTCGGATCGAGGAGCTCCGGCACGATCTGGACCCGCTCCGGTGCGTGGTGTTGGACGCAGGGCGCGGCGTCCGGGAGAAGATCGACGTGTGGGGAGGGAACCAGGACTCTTCGGTCGAGCTAATGCGGAGGATCAAGGCGCGCTTCGACCCCAAAGGATTGTGTAACCCAGGGGTATTCGTGGCAGGTATCTAAGGTGGCAATCAGAGCCTTCGACGCGCGGCGCGCCCCCGACAAAGAGCTCATCGACGACTGCGTCCATTGCGGCTTCTGTCTTCCGACCTGTCCGACCTACGTGCTGTGGGGCGAGGAGATGGACTCTCCTCGCGGGCGAATACTTCTGATGAAGGTGGGACTCGAGGACGGCACCGAGCTCTCCGACTCCATGGCCACGCACTTCGACCGCTGCCTCGGCTGCATGGCGTGCGTCACCGCGTGCCCATCGGGGGTGCAATACGACAAGCTCATCGAGGCGACCCGACCGCAGGTCGAGCGCAACTACGCGCGATCTTGGAAGGACAGGATGTTTCGGAGGCTCGTGTTCGCAACCTTCACACATCCCGGCCGCCTACGAGCGCTGGTCCCTCTGTTGAGCGCCTCGAGGCGATTGGGTCTCCGGCAAGCCGCGCGCCGCAGCCGGTTCCTTCGTCGTTTCCCCCGCCTGCAGGTGCTCGAGAGGCTCGCTCCTTCGGTGTCCTTGAATGCGGCAACCAAACGCCTACCCAAGGTCACCCTGGCGCGTGGTACGCGCCGGGGCCGAGTCGGTCTCCTTCAGGGATGCGTGCAGCGCGTCTTCTTCCACGATGTAAACGCGGCAACGTTGCGCGTTCTCAGTGCCGAGGGATTCGAGGTCGCGGCCCCCCGGACACCTCGCTGCTGTGGCGCCTTGATGCTGCACAGCGGCTATGAGGAGGAGGCGTTGGAGCTCGCAAGGTCGAACATCGCCGCGTTCGAGGACTGTGACCTGGTAGCCGTCAACGCGGCAGGATGCGGTTCTGCGATGAAGGACTACGCGCATCTCCTGGCCGACGATCCCGAGTGGGGGGCGCGAGCACGCGAGTTCTCCAACAAGGTCCGCGATGTGTCCGAGCTGATCGCCCACGAAGGTCCCGTTGCGGCCCGTCATCCCCTCTCGATGCGAGTCGCCTACCACGACGCCTGCCATCTCGCACACGCGCAGGGCATCCGAGCGGAGCCGAGATCTCTGCTGAGGGGGATACCCGGGCTCGAGGTCCTCGAGCCGGAGGAGTGGGAGATCTGTTGCGGTTCCGCGGGCATCTACAACCTGCTTCAGGTGGATGCCGCCGACGAGCTGGGACGCCGCAAGGCGGCCAATCTTCTAGCGACAGGAGCGGATGCGATCGTGGCGGGCAATCCCGGCTGCGCCCTTCAGATCGCATCTCACCTGGAGGCGGCGGGGAGACCACTTCCGATCTACCACCCGATGGAGTTGTTGGATCGCTCGATCACGGGCTAGAAGGAGGCTGCGATGAGTAGCGTCGAAGGCGTCGAGGTTCATGGACCGATAGAGGGTAGATCAGCAGAGATCCTCAGCGACGAGGCTCTCCGGTTCGTCGCCGCGCTGCAGCGTGAGTTCGACGCCGGGCGCAAGTCCCTTCTGAGGAAGAGGGCCGAGCGGCAGGCGGAGTTCGACGCCGGGGCCATGCCCGACTTCTTGTCCTCGACCGCGGCGATCCGGGACGGCGACTGGAAGATCGCGCCCGAGCCCCACGACCTCCAGGACCGCAGAGTAGAGATCACCGGCCCGACGGACCGGAAGATGCTGATCAACGCACTGAACTCGGGAGCCAAGACGTTCATGGCGGACTTCGAAGATGCCAACGCCCCTACCTGGGACAACATGGTCTGGGGGCAGGTCAACCTCATCGACGCCATAGAGCGAACGATCGAGTTCGAGAGCCCCGACGGCAAGAAGTATGCGCTCGGCGAAGAGACGGCCACACTGATCGTCAGGCCGCGTGGCTGGCATCTGGACGAGCGTCATGTCGTGGTCGACGGCCGGCCCGTATCCGGTGGACTGTTCGACTTCGGTTTGTTCTTCTTCCACAACGCGAAGCGACTGCTCGACAAGGGCAGTGGGCCCTACCTCTATCTACCGAAGCTGGAGAGTCATCTCGAAGCTCGTCTCTGGAACGACGTCTTCAACTTCGCTCAGGACACCCTCGCAATCCCACGCGGCTCCGTCAAGGCAACGGTACTGATCGAGACGATCCTTGCAGCATTCGAGATGGACGAGATCCTCTACGAGCTCAGAGATCACTCGTCCGGGCTCAACGCCGGACGGTGGGACTACATCTTCAGCATAATCAAGGTGTTTCGCGACAACCCGGACTTCGTGCTTCCCGATCGCAACCAGGTCGTCATGACCGTGCCGTTCATGCGCGCATACACAGAGCTGCTCGTCAAGACGTGCCACCGAAGGGGCGCGCATGCGTTGGGAGGGATGGCCGCCTTCATCCCCAGCCGAAAGGATCCCGAGGTCAACGAGACGGCGCTGGCGAAGGTACACGATGACAAGGAACGCGAGGCGAACGACGGCTTCGACGGCACCTGGGTCGCACATCCGGACCTCGTGTCGGTCGCACAAGAGGAATTCGACAAGGTGCTGAGAGACGCGCCGAACCAGGTCCCGCGGCAGCGCGGCGAGGTGTCGGTTACGGCACGCCGGCTGCTCGAGACCAGTGTTCCTGGCGGATCGATCACGGAAGAGGGTCTGCACAGCAACGTGAGCGTCGCGATCCTGTATCTCGAGTCGTGGCTGAGGGGCACGGGCGCGGCTGCGCTCTTCAACCTCATGGAGGACGCCGCCACCGCCGAGATCGCGCGTTCACAGGTCTGGCAATGGATCCGACATGGAGCGAGCACGTCGGAGGGTGCGCGAGTCGACCGGAAGCTCGTTCACGAGATCGAGGAGGAGGAGCTCGGAAGGATTCGGGAAGCGGTAGGGGAGGAGATGTACGAGGGCGGGCGCTTCAAGGATGCGATTGCCCTGTTCGAGGAGGTCGCGCTGGCAGAGAAGATGCCCGAGTTCTTGACGATCCCGGCCTACGAGTTGCTCGACTGAGCCACCACGAGCTGCTCACCCTCCGATGCCCTCGATGTCCTCGGTTCGAGCGGCTCTCTCGCGTCGTTCGCGGGCGGCGCGACCTGCGAAGAGGGCCTTGAGAAAGGGCGGGGCGATCAGGGTCGTGATGATGCTCATCGCCACGACCACTCCGTAGAGCTCGTTCGTGATGATCCCTCTCGACAGACCGACGGTCGCGACGATGATGCCCACCTCTCCTCGCGGGACCATGCCCACGGCGACGATCGCAGCGGAGCGTCTACCCATCCCCCAGGCCGCGCCGCCGCACCCGAGGATCTTTCCGGCGACCGCAAGGGCTGTGATCCCGGCGACCATCCCGAGGCTCGACGGCTCTAGGAGCGCTCCCGGGTCGACGAGCGAGCCGGTGACGACGAAGAAGAACGGGACCAGCAGCTGGTAGACGGGATCCACCTGTTCCTCGAGTTTCCAGCTGCGGGGGAGGTCCGAGAAGGCCATGCCCGCGAGGAAGGCGCCGATGATGGCGGCGAGCCCGATGGCGCCGGCCAGCGCGGACAGACCCAGGCACACGGTCAGCGCGAAGACGAGCGGCCCGCGCGGGATACGCGCGCCATCGACGTGGGGGATGGCGGCCCGAACCAGACGCTGGCCGAACAGCGCGACGAGAGCTACGAAGGCGGTCGCGGTCACGGCCAGAGCCGTGAGGCCGGGTATCGACAGCTCCCCTCGAGTGAGACCGCTGACGGCGGCGAGCAGCAACAGCCCGAGGATGTCGTCGACCACGGCCGCCGCCAGGATGATCCTGCTCTCTATCGCGTCCACGACCCCGAGGTCCGAGAGCACCCTGGCCGTGATCCCGACCGAGGTCGCGACCATCGCGGCTCCGACGAACAGTGCCTCGTCCAGCGACCCGTCGATCAGGTAGATGAAGCCCAGCCCGGCGATGAAGGGCAGGAAGATGCCTCCGGTTCCCACCGCGAGCGCCCTGGCGCCCACCCTCCTGATCGCCGCGAGCCCGGTGTCCAGCCCGACCATGAACAGCAGCACGATCGCGCCGAGTTCCTGCAGCACCTCGTGGACCTGGGTGTGGCCGATCAGCCCGAACGCGTGGGGGCCGAGGACGATGCCCACGAGCAGCTCGCCGATGACCGGGGGCTGGCGGAGGCGCTCGAAGACCTCTCCCGCGACCTTTGCCGCGGCGAAGATGAGGAAGACGTCGAGGAGTACGCGCTCCGGGCTCACCTCCATACGCTACCCATCCCCCGGTGGTCTCTCGAAGGACGCGACACAGACCCCTCGCCGAGGCTGAACCCGGGTGCGGCTTGCCTATGTCGCAACACTCTGGTAAGCCCTGTGGGGTTTTTCTGGGGAAAGGGATGGGAGGGGCGCTATGAGCACGTCCGACGTAGTGGCCGAACAGAGCCGGGGGACCTACGAGCTCGGGGTCAGCCGCCCGCCCCTGGAGGTGATGGACCTCCCCACCCCCGAAGAGGTCTTCAAGGTCCCCAGGATCCGTTTCAAAGAAACGATCAAGTTCGCCGTCGGTCCCAGCCTGATCGCGCTGGGGGTCTCCATCGGCAGCGGTGAGTGGCTCCTTGGCCCCCTGGCGGTTGGGGGGAGCGGCTTCGAGGGACTGGGCTGGGTGATTCTCCTGTCGGCGCTGCTGCAGGCGTTCTACAACTACGAGATCGCTCGCTACGTGATGGCCACCGGCGAGGTGCCCATAGTGGGCTTCGGCCGCGTCCCTCCCGGCTTTTTCTTCTGGATCCCGTTCTCGTTGATCGCCTTCTTCGCTGCATTCATCCTGGGAGGGTGGGCCGCTGCAGCAGGGCAGGGACTCTTCGTCCTCATCGACGGCGAGCTGCCGACCGAGGCGGACCTGCAGATGACCCGCAACGCGGCCATGTTCTTGATCGGAGTCGTCTTCCTACTGACTTTTCTGGCGCGCCGGATCTCGAGAGCGCTCGAGCTCACGAACTGGTTCCTGGTCGGGTCCATCATCGTCTTCCTGTTGCTGGTCGACATCTTCATCGTCCCGGGCGAGGTCTGGTGGGACGGGATCACCGGCTTCGTCACCCCCGCCTTGCCACCGGAAGGCACGGACGCGACCTTGCTCGGAGGTCTGGCAGGTTTCACGGCCCTCGCCTCCGGGCTGAACTGGTACCTGATGAACCACTACCGGGACAAGGGCTACGGGATGGGCCACCGCGTCGGCTTCCTCGCCGGCGCGCGGGGGGAGAAGAAGGAGGTCCTGGATGTCGGAGTCACGTTCCCCGACGACGAGAAGAACCGCGCTCTGTGGCGGCGTTGGACGCACTTCCTCACGATCGACATCTGGGGCGTCTTCTTCGTGTTCGCCATCATCGGGATGCTCCTGCCCACGATCCTGATCCGGCACCTGGCTCTGTTGTCGGGGCAGGCTCCCACGGAGGAGAACATCCCCACCTACGCGGCCAACATCCTCGAGCAGGAGTACTCCCGATTCCTCTTCTTCGTTGCCCTGATCGTCGGTGTCTTCATCCTCTTCAGCACCCAGCTCGGGATCTTCGAGGCCCTGACCCGCAACTTCGTCGACGCGGTGAACGCGACCAGCCCTAGGCTGAGGGAGATGATTGGCGGAGACCCTCGCAGGCTCTATTACCCGTTCATGATCCTGCTCGCGGTCGTCATCTCGATCATCATCCATCTGACCCTGCCGGCTCGGTTGATCCTGATCTCCGCGAACATGTCGAACTTCGGCGCGCTGATGTTCCCGTTCGTGTTGATCTACCTGAACAGCAAGCTGCCCCCGGCGGCTCGGCCCTCCCCGTGGAGGTACCTGCTCCTGGTGGCGAACTTCGTGTTCTTCGGGTTCTTCTTCATCAACTTCGTCACCAACGAGTTCGGCGGTGGTCCATTGATCGAGTTCTAGCGACGGGTCGGACCCCGAAGCTAGATCCGGAAGAACAGTCCCGCGAACCGGCGCGCCGCGTCCGTGTCGCCGTAAGGGGTTCCCGATCGCGCCCGCCCGAAGGCCGTCAGCACGAGGCTCGCAGGATCGAAGTCGAGCACGATCTGCGCACCTTCCTCCGAACCCATCTCGTAGGCCATCCCCTCACCGGTGACCTTCACCCGGTAGGTGCCGCCGTTACGCCCCGAGACCCGTACGGCGACGTCCAGATCGCCGCCCTCCAGGCGGGAGGTGTCGACGGTCGCCTGCCACAGCAAGAACATGAAGGGAACGAGGAGATCGGCTGCGTCGGGGCTCATGAAGTGAGCCATGTCCAAACCCTCACGAACGTCCCAGCTGTGGACGCCGTAGTCCATGAGCTGACCGATGGGGTAGAAGAACGCGGGCACGGGACCCATGTAGGCGTGGGTCACCATGAATCCTCCCCAGTCCTGCTCGTTGACCTCCTCGAACATCTTCATCGCCCGCCCGAAGGCGTCGTGAAGTCGCGCCAGCAACTCCTCGCGCGGGACCTTTCGGAGCTCGAGCGCTCGCTTGTCCGCCGTGTGTGCCATCTCCGTGATCGGTGCCAGCGCTTCTGCCGTATCCCCGCCTCGAGTGGTCTCGAAGCGCTCGAGGTAGCCCTCGGTGGTGTCGACGAGGTGTCCGACCAGGTCGCGGACCTGCCAGTGGCCCGAGGTCGTTGGCGACTGCCAGTTCTCGGGGACCTCGGCGAGCGCGAAGAAGCTCTCGGCCTCCTCGCGTACAACTCGCAACAGGTTGTCCTTGGCTGCGAAGTTGGTTGCATCCCATTGCTCCCGAGAGACGCCCTGGTCCGTGGCCATCGCTCCTCCCTCCGTTGCCGTTCCCGCCGTTCCATCCGGATTGCGCCGAGAGTATTCTTCCACTGGTTATAGTTGCTTACAAGTGGTAAGTGCTCCTCGACCGTGGTCTCGGGAGCGTGCAGAGCGTCGGGAGGCGATATGAAACTGGACGGGATCCATCACGTGACCTGCATTACCGGAGACGCTCCCGGAAACGTGAGGTTCTACGCCGGGACACTGGGTCTGAGGCTGGTCAAGAGATCTGTGAACCAGGACGTTCCGACGATCTATCACCTCTTCTACGCCGACGAAAAGGGCGGGGCGGGCTCCGACATCACCTTCTTCGAGTACCCGGGGGCCGAGAGGGGCCGAGCAGGTGCCGGCATGATCCATCGCATCACCTGGCGGGTCGCCTCGAATGAGGCGCTCGACTTCTGGGAGAAGCGCCTCGCATCGCAGGGCTTCGACGCGACGCGCGACGACGGGCGGCTTCGCTTCGAGGACCCCGAGGGCCTGGGCCTCGAGCTCGCGGTCGTCGACACGACCGATGAGCCTCTGCGCGCGCGTCATCCCGACATACCCGAGGAGTATGCGCTTGGTGGCTTCGACGGTGTGCGCGCCTACACGGACGATCCCGGTGCGAGCGCGGAGCTGCTCGGCTCGACGCTCAACTTCTCACGCGACTCGGATTCCTCGTGGACGGCCAGGGGGGATCGCCGCGGCTCGTTCTACGTCTACGACGAGCCTCCAAGCGCTCCCGGCGTTCAGGGGGCGGGGACGGTCCACCACGTGGCGTGGGCCTGCCCCATGGACGAACACGAAGAATGGAGGAGCCGAGTCGTCGCCGCCGGGATGGATGTGACCCCGATCATCGATCGCTACTACTTCAAGTCCATCTACTTCCGTGAGCCATCGGGCGTGCTGTTCGAGATCGCGACGTTGGGGCCCGGCTTCGATGTGGACGAGCCGATCGAGAGCCTGGGCCAGGCGCTCGCGCTGCCCCCGAACTACCAGCACCTGCGGGAGGAGCTCGAGAAGCAGCTGACGCCGTTGCCGGATCCCAGGGCCGAGGCCCTCAGCCGCTAGCCATGGAGCCCGGTGCGCGTGATTCCTTCTGTCCGCACTTCCAGAAGGCGATCGAATTGGTGGGGAAACGCTGGAGTGGCACGATCCTTCGCGCATTGTTGGATCGACCGAGCCGGTTCTCTCAGATCTCCGCCCACGTCCCCGATATATCCGACCGTTCGCTCTCGATGCGGCTGAAGGAGCTCGAGAGAGAGGGCTTAGTGATCAGGCGCGTCGAGCCGACGCAGCCGGTGAGCGTGAGCTACGAGCTGACGGACAAGGGGCGCGCACTGGAGCGTGCGATCGCCGAGGTCGAGCAGTGGGCGCACGAGTGGGTGGCTCCTTCCGAGGAAGCATTGGGTGCGGCGGTATCGCCGGATGCGCACGCCGAGAGTGCCTGAACCCGCGACTAGTTGGGTCTCGGCCGGCTGGATCCCTTGCTCAGTCCTCCCCACGCGGCGCCCGAGCGCTCGGTGGAGCGATGGATACCTCCGGTCGTCGCCCTGCGATGAGTACAGTGAGGACGACGCCGAGAGGCACCTCGTCGACATCGACGGAGCATTCCAGTACGAGACGACTTCGATGGGTCGCGTCCTCAACGATGCGACCTGGGTAGGGCGGGGCGAAGCGCACTTCTGCAACAGGCAGCCTATTGCCGACGGCTGGATCCAGACGCGATGCCAGCTCTTCAAGGCTCTCTGGAGACGCATCGGCCGGCACGGTTCCTCCAACCTCGTCGGTTACACGCGTGGTCAGCCACCGCGCCAAGACGAGGCGTCTCATCTGGTCGTCGATGTGGTGTCGGTCCACCCTCAAGGTCTATCCCACATGGAATGCGCCGGACCACGATGAGCTCGAAGGGGCGGCGAGCCACACTGCTCACGATCCCCGATCTGTTCGAGTCGGCGGTGGAGCATGCGGCCTCGAAGACGTGGCTGCGGTACGAGGACCTCACCTACACCTACGAGCAGGCCCACGACCGCATCATCGCGGCGGCAGCGGCCCTTGCCGATCTCGGCGTCGCTCGCGAGACTCATGTGCTCGCGACGACCCGAAACTCGCCCGAGTACCTGTTCACATGGCTCGCGGTGATGCGACTGGGGGCGATCCTCATTCCCGTCAACCCCCAGAGCAGCAAGGCGGAGCTCGTTGGCCTTGCGGAGCAAGTGCTCCCTCCTGTCGTGGTCACCGATGGGCAGTTGCGCGGGCTCGTCGAGGACTGCGTCCCCGCGGCTGCGCCGGATGTGCGCATCGCGCTGGCGGAGGATCTCGTGACCGCGACCGTCACCGCCGCACCCGCGGCGGCGCGCTCGGACGACGTCGCCGTCATGATCCCTACCTCAGGGACCACCGGCCGCTCCAAGCTCGTAATGCAGACCCAGCGCGCCTACGCCATGGCGGGAGAGGGCTTCCCGTTCTGGATGGGGCTAACTGAGGACGACCGCCTGATGACATCTCTGCCGCTGTTCCACATCAATGCCCCGGCCTACTCGATCCTCGGTTCGGTGGCCGCGCGGGCCGGTCTCGTCCTGTTGCCGCGGTTCTCCGGCAGCCGGTTCATCAACTGGGCGCGTCGCTACGGCGCGACGGAGTTCAACGCGATCGGTGCCATGCTCGAGATCCTTATGCGCCAGCCGGAACGCGGTGACGACGCCGACAACCCGCTGAGGCTCTGCTACACAGGTCCGGCCCCCACGAGGGAGCGCCACCTCGAGATCGAGCGCCGCTTTGGATTGGAGATCGTCTGCGGCTACGCGCTCTCGGAAAGCCCCTACGGACTGATTTGGAGGAAGGGGACGCGGCCCTTCGGCACCCTGGGCAGCGTTCGGCAGCACCCGGCGATGGGGGTGATCAACGAGGCGAGGGTGATGCACGATGCGCGTGAGGTCGGCCTGGGCGAGGTGGGGGAGCTCGAGCTCAAGAACCCCGCGGTCATGTTGGGTTACTTCGGCATGCCCGAGGAGAGCCAAAAGGTTCTTTCGGACGGCTGGCTTCGAACCGGAGACCTCGTGAGCGTCGACGAGGATGGCATCTACAGCTTCGTCGGCCGCAAGAAGGAGCTGATCCGCCGGAGGGGCGAGAACCTGTCGCCACTCGAGGTCGAAGCTGCCCTCGAAGCCCATCCGGCCGTGACCGAGGCGGCAGTTATCGGAGTACCGTCCGAGCTATCGGAGGAAGAGATCAAGGCGTTCGTCGCTGTGGGTGAGGGAGCAGGTGTCACGATGACCGAACTACGCGACTTCGTGGCCGAGAGAATCGCGCCGTTCAAGGTGCCGCGCTACTTCGAGGTCGTCGCGGAACTTCCTCACACGCCGACCGGTCGTATCGCGAAGCACGAGCTGTCGAGCGAACGATCCGAGACCGAGGAGGATCTCGATCCACAGCCGGCGACTAGCAAGGATCCGGGGTAGCGATCTGACTAACGACGGGGACTGGCTGCACAGCTCGATCGGACACTCGACACCCGAATCGATAACGGTGCGCGGTTACGATCTCGCGAACGAGGTCATGGGCGAGATGCCGTTCTCCGACCTCGCGTTCCTCCTGGCGTCCGGTCGCATCCCCACCGAGGGTGAGTCGAGGCTGTTCAATGCCGTATTGGCGTCCCTGGCCGACCATGGCCTCACCCCCACGGCGCTCGCCACACGATTCACCTACACGGGGGCGCCCGAGTCGATCCAAGGAGCCATAGCCGCCGGCCTGCTGGGGGCCGGAAGCGTTTTCCTCGGGCCGGTCGAGGACACCGCAGCATTTCTGGACGAGATCCTCGCGCAGCTGCCGAATGAGCGGGCGGCGGACGATGCCGCGCTCGAGGCGGCAGCAGCCGCCGGGGTGCGCGCCGCGGTGCAGGCGGGCCGAAGGATCCCCGGCCTGGGCCACCCCATCCACAGGGAAACCGATCCCCGCACTCCGCGCCTCTACGAGCTCGGGCGCGAGACGGGACTCGCGGGACCCCATCTAAGGCTGTTGGAGCTGGTCGCCGCGGCACATCGCGCCCAAACCGGTAAGGCGCTTCCGATCAACGGGGCGGGCGCGGCGGGCGCGACCCTCGCCGACCTCGGGTTTCCGCCTCATCTGGCGCGCGCCTTCGCGCTTCTCGCGCGCACGGCGGGCCTCATCGGTCACCTCGCCGAGGAATCTCAACGTCCGATCGGGATGCGGCTGTGGAGAGAGGTGGATAGTCGAGCCGCCGCCGCGGAAGAGGGAGCGGATAACGAGCCGTCCTGAGTGAACCCGACCGCACGATGAATCTCACCCACCGTCTTCTCTCCAGTCATCTTCTGCAGGGCGAGCTCACGCCCGGCGACGAGCTTCATCTCAAACCCGATCAGATCCTGATCGAGGACGCCACGGGGTCGATGGCCTATCTCCAGTTCGAAGGATTACGTGTGGGACGCGTCGCCGTACCGCTCGCCGTCATGTACGTGGATCACAACGTTCTGCAGGTGGACGAGCTCAACATGGACGAGCATCGCTTCCTTCAGTCGTTCTCCGCTCGCTACGGGATCAAGTACTCGAGACCGGGGAACGGGATCTCGCACAGCGTGCACCTGGAACGCTTTGCACGTCCCGGAGAGTTGCTCCTCGGTGCGGACTCACACACCATCATGGCGGGGGCCGCGGGGATGTTCGCGTTGGGTGCAGGAGGCCTCGACGTCGCGGCGGCGCTGGCCGGACACGGAGTGTGGATCCCATGTCCCTCCGTGGTGGCCCTCGAGCTGCACGGCCGACTGCCGGACTGGGTGGAAGCCAAGGACGTGGTGCTGGAGCTGCTCAGGCGCTACGGCGTCCGGGGCGGATACGGGAAGAGCTTCGAATTCGTCGGGGAGGGCGTAGAGACCCTCTCGGTGATGGAGCGGGGCACGATCTGCAACATGGCGCTGGAGACGGGAGCGACGACGGCCGTTTTCCCGAGCGACGAGCGCACGCGCGAGTGGTTGACCGTGCAGGGTCGCGAGGATGATTTCGAAGCGCTCTCGGCGGATCCCGGTGCCTCGTACGACGAGGTCGAGGTCGTCGACCTGTCCAGGCTGGAGCCTCTCATCGCAAAGCCCCATTCGCCCGGCAACATCGTCCCCGTTCGTGAAGTCGAAGGAACCCCCGTCGCACAGGTATGTGTGGGGTCCTCCGTCAACTCGTCGTATGAGGATCTCGCCCGGGTAGCCGCGATCCTCCGCGGGAGCGTCGTCCATCCCCAGGTGGAGTTGACCGTGACGCCCGGCTCCCGTCAGATCCTCGACGCCATCGCGCGCACCGACGTCTATCGAGACCTGGTGGCGGCCGGGGCGCGCGTCCTCGAGGCGGTGTGCGGTCCGTGCATCGGGATAGGGCAAGCGCCCGCCGCCGGGGTCGTGTCGGTGCGGACCTTCAACCGCAACTTCCCCGACCGCAGCGGAACGTCGGGCGATGAGGTCTATCTATGCTCGCCATCGACGGCGGCAGCCACGGCGCTGCACGCCGAGATCGCCGACCCGCGTGGAGAGGGCGCGCCTCCCGAGATCACATCGGGCGTTTACCACCCTGAGGTCGTCGACCGGCACATACTCGAACCTCCCCCTTCGGCAGAGTCGGAGCGCGTCGAGGTCGTGCGGGGAAAAAACATCGTCCCGCCGCCGGAGCCGCCCCCTCTGCCATCGCGGCTGGAGGGGCGCATCCTCATCGTGCTCGAGGACGACGTCTCGACGGGAGATATGGCTCCCGACGGTGCCCACGGCATCTCGTTGTGGTCGAACATCCCCGAGTGTGCGACCTACATGTTCCGCAGATACGACCCCGAGTTCCACGACAGGGCCGTCTCCTGGTCCGGCGGGATCATCGTCGCCGGAGACAACTACGGGCAAGGATCGTCGCGCGAGCAAGCGGCTCTCTCTGCTCTCCAGCTCGGTGTTCAGGCCGTCGTCGCGAAGAGCTTCGCCCGGATCCACCGCCAGAACCTGATCGCACAGGGGATCGTGCCACTCGTTTTCGTGCGGCCTGGAGATCATGACTCCGCCCGTATGGGTGATACGTGGACCATTGACGCCGTGGGCGATGGAATCGCCGCCGGGTCCGGATCCTTCCTCTGTCGCGCCGGCTCGGAGACCACCTTCGAACTGAAAGCGGATCTGCTCGCACGTGAACGAGAGACGCTCCTCGCGGGAGGAACGCTGCGCTACCTGCGTACGCAGACCGCAGATTGAGGCGCCGACCGACGGGCACTCAGACCGAGAGCGCGCAGGTAACCTCGAAGTAGCACGGGGCAGGAGTTATTCCGGGAATGGTGGCGAATGGAAGAGGTCCGCACCAACGTAAGCAATGTCCTGGTGATTGGGTCGGGAGCGGCCGGGTTGCGCGCCGCGATCGCGGCACACCTGGCCGGTACTGAGGTGCTCGTCATCGCGAAGCGAGCCCGCAGAGACGCGCACACGTCGCTCGCGTCGGGTGGGATCAACGCCGCTCTTGGAACCCGTGATCCGGAGGATACGTGGGAGCAGCATTTTGCCGACACCTTGAAGGAGGGCTACTTCCTTTCCGACCCGCGGGTGGTCGAGATCATGGCTCGGGAGGCCTCGCCCGCGATCCTGGAGATGGCAGAGTGGGGCTGTTCCTTCGCCCGCACCCGGGAAGGTGAGATCGACCAGCGTTACTTCGGTGCGCACAAGTACCGCAGGACCTGCTACGCAGGCGACTACACGGGCAGGGCGCTCATGCACTGTCTTGCCGATAAGGCAGACGAGCTCGGCATCCGCATCGCCGACAACCAGTACGTCTCTCGGCTGCTGGTCGCAGACGGGCAATGTTTCGGCGCGGTCGCCTTCGACCAGCTCACCGGCGAGCGCACCGCTTTTCTCGCAGATGCCGTCGTGCTCGCGGCCGGAGGACACACGCGCGTCTGGAGGCGTAGCACCTCGAGACGCGACGAGAACAACGGAGACGGCATGTACCTCGCCTTGCGAGCGGGCTGCCGCCTGGCCGACATGGAACTCGTCCAGTTCCACCCCACGGGGATGGTTGCTCCCGAAGAAGTCGCGGGCACCCTCGTGACGGAGGCCGTCCGCGGAGAGGGAGGGCATTTGATCAACTCCGAAGGCGAGCGCTTCATGGCGCGCTACGACCCAGAGCGAATGGAGCTGTCGACGCGTGATCGCGTCGCTCTCGCCAACTACACCGAGATCATGGAAGGGCGGGGAGGTGAAAACGGCGGCGTTTTCCTGGACATTTCGCACACCGGCAAGGACTTCGTGTTGGAGAGGTTGCCACGCATGTATCGGCAGTTCATCGAGTATCAGATGCTGGACATCTCGAAGGACCCGATGGAGGTTGCTCCCACTGCCCACTACTCGATGGGCGGAGTCGTCGTGGATCCCGAGTCGCACGCGACCGACGTCGAGGGGCTGTACGCGATCGGTGAGGTCGGCGCAGGTCTTCACGGCGCCAACCGCCTCGGCGGCAACTCGTTGACCGAGACGCTGGTCTTCGGAAGGCGCGCTGGAGAGGCAGCTTCCGCGCTCTCGCGGAAGCTCGAAGGTCAAGTGCGCTCGCGGCGAGTTATCGACGAAGCTCTCGACGATCTCGCGGGGTGCATCCACCCGGGTAATGAGATCGTCAGACCCGTGCAGCGCGCCTTGAGAAACGCGATGTGGGAGGACTGCGGAGTGGTCCGGTCCGAGGATGGGCTATCCAGGGGCCTTCAGAAGGTGGGGGAGCTGCGCGAGCAGCTACCCGAGATCGATGTTCGTGCCACCTCGGAAGGCTACGGGGACCTGGCGCACGTCCTCGAGCTCAAGGCGTCGCTGGTCACTGCTGAGGCGAGCCTGCGCGCGGCTCTCGAGCGCAGGGAGACGCGTGGTTGCCACAACCGCTCGGACTACCCGGATCTGGATCCCGCCTTGCAGGTCAACTTAGAGGTCGCCCTCGACGGCGAGGCACTGCAGGTGACGCGAGCACCGATACCGGCTGTGCCCGACCATCTGCTCGAGTGGGGGCGCACAGCAGAGGAGCTCGAATCGCCGGGACGACTCCTGGAGTAGATCAACCCGGCTTTCTTCTTTGCTTCGGAGCAAACCCAAACTTCTCGTAGTGGATGTGCGCTCTGGGAATCCCCTTGGCCAGGAGTTGAGCACGCAGCGCATCAATCATCGGTGGCGGGCCGCAGATCATGATGTCTCGGTCGGCCAGGTCGCGAGTCCGTTGCTCGATCGCATCCGCGGTCAAGAAGCCGACTTCGTCTTCCGGAAAGGGGATCACGTTGAAGTTTGGCAGACGCTCGCCGATCTGTAGAAACTCTGCCAAGAGGTAGGCATTGCGGATGCTTCGCATGGAGTAGTAGAAGTCGATGTCGTATGGAGCATCGCCGAGGCTTCTTGCCATGCTCAGGAAGGGCGTGATCCCGATCCCTCCGGCGACCCACACCTGTCGCCGGTTTCGAAGATTGAGGTGGGAGAAACCGCCGTAAGGTCCCTCAACGCGGGCCCACGCCCCCTTCTCCAGCGATCGCATGGCGCGGGTGTAGTCGCCCACCTCCTTGAAGACCACCTTTAGCTCTGGATCCCTTGGTGTGGACGAGATGGAGAAGGGATGAAACTGCTCGTGGATCTCGCCGGGGCGCACCGTCATGACCGCCGATTGACCCGCCGATTCGAGCGAAAAAGGATGCAGGCTCCTGCTCAACGCGTCCGAGTAGAACGTGACGAACAGGAACTGCCCGGGCTTGAAAGCGAGTGGTCCATTGCCGGGTGTCATGACGATCTCCGTGACGGCTTCGTCGAGCGGGCGGATGTCGGCGACGCGGTAGTCGTGCCGCTTTACTAGCACGTTGTCGAAAAGCGACCGGTATGCGAAGGCAGCCAGGCCTGCGGCCGAAAGTGCCGCAAGGTAATAGGTGAGCGCAGAAGAGACGGCCTTCGTGCCGGGGGTTCGAAAGACGTGCAACGCGGCCAGGATGAAGATGAAGCCAAAGGCTCTCTGGACATAGACGAACATCTCATGGTTGAGCCGTACGTACAGCGTGAGGCCGATCGCAACCGTCATTCCCGCGAGCGCCAGCACGCCGAACAGAACCGTCCATCCGGCCGAGGGTGTGAAGAGTCGTAGTGCCTCGCTGGCCGAATCGGTGGCTCTGCTTGCGATCATGAGGGTTGCGTGGCCCAGCAGCAGGAGGAATGCCACACGACCGTTGATCTGGTGGACCCGGAACATCTTGTCCAGACCACCGAAGAATTGGTCGATCACGCTGAAGCGCGCTCCCAATACAAGATTGAGAGCGAACGCGCTCGTTCCCACGAGGGCCAGGCAGACGGCGATGCTGGTGAAGGTCGTCGCGGCGTCGGTGAATCGGGTGTCGAGAGGCTGAGCCCCGACCCACAGGCCGAGGGGCACCAGGCACAGAACCGCCAGGGCTATCGGACCGCGGATTCTCATACGCCTCTGCTCGACTGCCTACCGGACTGGGCCATCGGCCGGAGCCTAAGTGGGCAGGGAGTCCGCGGGGACCTTGCGCTTGTAGGCATCGATCAGCCGCCTTCGCTGGGGCTCGGAGAGGTACTTGACCGCCTCTCTCATCGCTACGCCCGATGCCCTGTGTGTCCGAGGAGCCAACCAGTCGTACACGAGATCCGGACGCTTCTTCGAGACCTCGCGCAGGACCCACCCGATTGCCTTGCGGATGAAGAAGTCGGATTCATCGAGCATTTGGTCCGCGTACCGACCGAAGCGGTCGAAGTCGCCGCCTGCAGCGCGAAGGGGAAGCAGAAGCGCCAGCATGGCCGAGCGACGGAGCCACATGTATTCGTCACGTGCCCAGACATCCAACCTGTCCTCGAGTTGAGGGTAACGAGCGATGAGATCTGATGTGACCGTCGTGGCAAGAGGATCCACCAGGGCCCACGTCGAGGACCTCCGTATGAGCTCCTCGACGAAGTCGATGTCTTCCTCACGCAGAAGATCGGAATACAGCACGAGTAGTTCGATCCCGACCACCCGAAGCTCGTGGACCGGCGCCGCCCACAGACCCTCGACGAGCACGAGGACGTTGCGGCGATTTAAGTCGGTGTGGGACTTATAGAACGATTTTGCTACTTTGCGAATAGCAGGGACGGGCACGCCCAGATGGGTGAGGTCGCTCTTCAGGTAGCTCTTCTCCCGTGTGGCGCGCCCGGGAGTCCCGAGCTGATCCAATTCTGCCCGCAGTTCCGCTGCCTTGGCTTTCAAGCGATCCGACAACCTCCTGTCCAATGATGTGTGAGGGATCTACGTAATCCAGGCAATTGTTTGACGCGCCGGGAAGCCTCCTTGATACGTTCGGGTTGACAACCACGAAGTCACTCGTCTATCAGGGAGGCCACCCGCTAATGCTTGAAAGAATCGCGCGCTTCAGCTACCGCCGCCGCTGGTCCATGCTGCTGATCTGGATCGTCGCCCTCGTAGGGTTCATCGGGCTCCAGGGCACCGCCGGCGGAAGCTATTCGACCGACTTCTCGCTCCCCGGAGCCGAATCGCAAAAGGCGTTCGACCTCCTCGAGAACCGCTTCCCCAACGTCGCTGGTGACACGGCCGACATCGTCTTCAAGGCGGACCAGGGCGTGACCGACCCGGAAGTAGAGGGGGCGATGAAGGGCCTGTTCGCTGAGATCATGAAGGTCGATCGCGTCGTCGCGATCGATTCTCCCTACTCTGAACGAGCTCAGGGCCAGATCTCGCGCGACGGCGCCATCGCGTTCGCAACCGTGCACTTCCGAGTCATCGAAGACGAAGCTGTTCCGCCCGAGATCGGTACCGAGATCACCAACCTCGCCGCGGATGTGCAGCTCGACGGGGTCACCATCGAGCCCGGCGGCAGCGTCATCCAGTTCTCGGAGTTCGAGGAGCCGGGCGGGGCCGAGGGCATCGGCTTCATGTTCGCGATCGTAATCCTGTTGATCACGTTCGGATCGGTGCTCGCCATGGGATTGCCAATAGCAAGCGCGCTGTTCGGCATCGGCATTGGGCTGTCGCTCATCATGCTGTTCGCGAACTTCCTCAGCGTTCCGGACTTTACGCCCCAGCTCGCGTCGATGATCGGTATCGGCGTGGGCATCGACTATGCGCTGTTCATCGTCACGCGTTACCGCCAGCAGCTCCACCAGGGTCTCGACCCCGAGCAAGCGACGATGGTCGCCATCACGACCTCGGGCAAGGCAGTCTTGTTTGCCGGCACCATCGTGGTGATATCGCTCTTGGGCATCCTGCTGATGGGCTTCGCGTTCGTCGAGGGCCTTGCGATCGGCGGTGCCGCGACGGTTGCCGTGACCATGCTCGCGTCGGTGACGCTGGTGCCGGCCTTGCTCGGTTTCGTCGGCCGCAACATCGACCGGTGGCGCCTGCCGTGGTTCCGCCAGGACACGTCCAAGGTCGAGCACGGCCTCGCCTATCGCTGGAGCCGCGTCATCCAGCGGCGCCCGTGGCCGGCCGCGCTCGCCGGACTCATCGTGCTGGTGATCATGAGCATCCCGCTTTTCTCGATCCGGCTTGGGTTCGCAGACGCGAGCTCGGCGTCGACCGAGCGTTCGAGCCGGCGCGCCTACGACCTTCTGAGCGAGGGTTTCGGGCCCGGCTTCAACGGCCCATTGCTGCTGGCGACCGAGGTCGATTCTCCCGACGACGTTCAGTCACTCGAGTCGGTCGGACAAGCTCTCAGTCAGACCGAGGGGGTAGCGGCCGTTACACCCGCGCAGACGAGCCCCGGCGGGGACGCCGCGGTCCTGACCGCGTTCCCAACGACCACTCCGCAAGACGAGGCGACGACCGATCTGGTCGATCGTCTTCGCTCCGACGTCATTCCCGCCGCGAACGGAGGAGGTAATCCGATCTACGTCGGCGGCTTTACGGCCTCCATCGTCGACTTCTCCGCGGCAAACGGGGAGCGGCTCCCGATTCTCATAGCGGTCGTGATCGGACTCAGCTTCATCCTTCTGGTGGTCATCTTCCGTTCGATCCTCGTGCCGGTAAAGGCCGCCATAATGAACCTGCTGTCGATCTCCGCGGCCTATGGAGCGATCGTCGCCATCTTCCAGTGGGGCTGGCTGAAGGATCTGTTCGGCGTGGAGACGAGCGGACCGATCGAAGCCTGGGTGCCGATGATGCTGTTCACGATCCTGTTCGGTCTATCTATGGACTACGAGATCTTCCTCCTGTCGCGCATCCGCGAGGAGTACGTCAAGACGGGAGATAACGAGATCGCGGTCGCGAACGGCCTGGCCACGACCGCGCGCGTCATCACCGCTGCGGCAGCGATAATGGTCACACTGTTCCTTGTCTTCGTGTTCGGATTCGAGGAGCGCGCGATAAAGCTGTTTGGGTTGGGTCTGGCGGTCGCCATCTTCGTGGACGCAACGGTGGTGCGCATGGTGCTCGTGCCGGCGACCATGGAGCTGTTGGGCGAGGCCAACTGGTGGCTTCCGAGATGGCTTCACAGGATCCTGCCGAATATCAAGATCGAGGGCGAGGAGCAAGTCGTCTCACAGGTTCTCGAGGAAACCGGCGGTCTTCACGAGGAGCGGGAGGTGGAGACGGTTTGACGGACCGACCCGGGGCCGGATCACCGGCCCTGGGTTGCCTTGCGTCCCGGCCGGAAGCGCCCGTGGTGGTGGGCATTGCGCAGCCGTGCGAGGATCGAGTGGATGCGGGGGATCGAAGACACGCTCGGAAGACCACTGCGGGATCTGCGGATCTCGGTTACCGACCGGTGCAACTTCCGGTGCACCTACTGCATGCCCAAGGAGGTCTTCGGCCGCGAGTATCAGTTCCTGGAGCGGGACGAGCTCTTGACCTTCGAGGAGATCGAGCGAGTGGCCAGGGTCTTCGTGGCCCAGGGAGTTACGAAGATCCGCCTCAGCGGAGGAGAGCCTCTGGTCCGGCGGCACCTGGAAAGGCTGGTCGAGCTCCTCGGCCTCATCCCCGGGCTCGACCTTGCGATGACCACGAATGCCTCGCTGCTGGCCACGAAGGCCGACTCTCTCAAGAGAGCAGGTCTCAAGCGAATCACCGTCAGCTTGGATTCACTGGACAACGACGTCTTCATGGCAATGAACGACGTTCGCTTTCCCGTCGACCGGGTTCTCGAGGGAATCGAAGCCGCTGAGGCCACCGGGTTTCGCCCGATCAAGATCAACTGCGTGGTCAAGAGGGGGGTGAACGAACGCACCGTCGTCGACATGGCCCGGCGCTTCAAGGGAACCGGTCACATAGTCCGCTTCATCGAATATATGGATGTCGGCACTACCAACGGCTGGAGGCTCGATGACGTCGTTCCGGCTCGAGAGATCGTCCAGTTGATCGACGCCGAGTTGCCCATCGAGCCTCTCGAGCCCAACTACAGGGGTGAGGTGGCCAACCGCTACCGCTACAGGGACGGTTCGGGAGAGATCGGGATCATCGCCTCCGTCACGCAGCCATTCTGCGGGAACTGCACACGGGCGCGGCTCTCGGCGGACGGCAATCTCTACACGTGCCTGTTCGCGACGATCGGGCACGATCTACGTGCCGCCCTCCGAAAAGGCGCCTCCGATGACGAGCTCTCGAACCTGATCGATGGGGTCTGGGCCCAACGTGGCGATCGTTACTCGGAGATTCGCTCGGCCGACACCACTGCGATGCCCAAGGTCGAGATGTCCTACATCGGGGGCTGAGCCGTCAGGCGGAGAGCATGACCTCGGTGCCGTCGAAGATCGATATCGACCACCGCGACCTTGTCGTTACATGGGCCGATTCACACGAGACGCGCCTGGACCTCGTCCAGCTCCGCCGCGGATGTCCTTGTGCAGGCTGCAGGGAGTTGCGTGATGAAGGCGAGCCCGTCTGGCCCAAGGCGGGTGTGCCCGAAACTCTCAGCGTGGAGGACGCGGAGCTCTCGGGGGGGTGGGGGCTGTTACTTCGCTGGAACGATCGGCACGAGACCGGGATCTACACGTGGGAGCTGCTTCGGTCGTGGTGCGGTTGTGAACGCTGCCTTCAAGAGCTCGCCTAGGACTGTCTGCTACCGCTGAGCCCCTCGATGTTGAGGACCGGCAAGCGGATGCGCCGCGGGGCCATCTGCAAGAGGTTGGATGCCACCGTCTCTATGGCTTGGGCCGCCTCGGAGTTGGGTTCGGCCGTGACGATCGGGATGCCCGAGTCGCCGCCTTCTCGCAAAGCCGGGAGCAACGGGATCTGTCCCAGTAGCGGCACGCCCAGCTCTTGGGCAAGCAGCTCCCCGCCGCCGGAGCCGAAGATGTCGTACCGATAGCCGTCGCGACCCGTAAACCAGCTCATGTTCTCGATGACGCCCGAAACCGTGAGGTTGACCTGGCGCGCCATGTAGGCCGCCCTCTGCGCGACGCGCTGGGCGGCCGGCTGGGGAGTGGTCACGACGACCACCTCGGTGGCGGGCAAGAACTGAGCCAGGGTCAGCGACACGTCCCCCGTTCCGGGGGGCATGTCGACGATGACAACTTCTGGGTCGTCCCAGTAGACGTCGGTAACGAACTGAGTCAAGGCCTTGTGAAGCATCGGGCCTCGCCAGATGACCGGTTTGTTCTCGCTGGCGAAGAAGCCGATGGAGATCACGGCCACGCCGTGCGCCTCGGGCGGGACGATCATTCGGTCGATGATGACCGGCTTGCGGTCTATGCCGATCATGCGCGGGATCGAGAATCCGTAGACGTCGGCGTCGATGATCGCGGTGTGCTTGCCTCGATTCGCAAGGGCCACGGCCAGGTTCGTGCTTACTGAGGACTTGCCCACGCCTCCCTTGCCCGAGGCCACGGCGATGACGCGCGACGACGCGAAGAAGTCGCTCATCGAGGAAGGAGCATCGCCATGAAGCTGCTGCCGAAGCGCGGCGCGCTGGTCGTCGGTCATGGTGGTGAAGTCGACGTACACACGCTCGGCCCCCAGAGAGCGAACGGCGGATGTGACGTCCTCGTGGATCTTGGCCTTGAGGGGGCAGCCCTCGACGGTGAGAGCTATGGAGACTCGAACCTGGTCGGACCCCACCACGACCCCACGCACCATGTTGAGCTCGGTGATCGGCCTGTGGAGCTCGGGGTCGTCGACCCCGGAGAGCGCCTGGTGGACATCAGCTTCGCTGATGTCGGCGATGGTCGCCATCTCCCCCCTTGGTTAGGCAGACCTAACTAGGCCGGCGTGAGCACCTAGTCTCACACACAACCCGCTAGTAGTACGCTCCGACTAGTCCTGGGTCGATCCAAGAGGGGGGTGGGTCCGTGGAGCTCACGAGACGTGATTTCCTGAAGGTCTCAGCGGCCGGAGGCGCGGGCGCCGCGTGGGCCGCTTTCGGATTCGATCTCGAGCCCGCCTACGCCCAGGTGCGTGAGTTGAAGATCGCGCGCGCGACGGAGGTCCGTTCGGTCTGTCCCTATTGCGCCGTCGGGTGCTCGATGATCGCCTATGTCTCCGGCGCCGGCGATACGACCTCCTTCAACTCGCACCCCTACCTCGTTCATATCGAAGGTGATCCCGACAGCCCCATCAACGGCGGCTCCCTGTGCCCCAAGGGTGCATCGACCATGCAGCTCGCGGTGAGCGAAGATCGAGTGCAGGCGCCCCGCGTTCGCAAGCCGGGCGGCACGGACTGGGAGGACATCTCCTGGGAGGATGCGTTCGACAGGATCGCACGCCTGATGAAGGACGCCCGCGACGAGCGCTTCGTCGAGAAAGACGCGGACGGCTTGACCGTCAACCGCAACGAGGGCTTCGCGTGGGGCGGCGGGGCGACGATCTCCAACGAAGAGGGCTACCTCGTTACCAAGGTTTTCAGAGCCTTAGGAACGGTCGGTTTAGAACAACAGGCCCGGGTTTGACACGGGCCCACGGTGGCCAGTTTGGCCGCCTCGTTTGGCCGGGGGGCCATGACCAATCACTGGGTGGACTTCAAGAACTCCGACGTCTTCCTGGTCATCGGCGCCAATCCCGCGGAGAACCATCCCTGTGGCTGGAAGTGGGCGTACGTGGCGCGCGACACACGCGGCGCGAAGATCATCCACGTCGATCCGCGCTTCACCCGGACGTCGGCGACGGCCGACTCGTGGGTTCCGATACGGGCGGGGACGGACGTGACGTTCTTCGGAGCCCTGATCAATCACGTTCTCCAGAACGAGCTGTACCACGAGGACTACGTCAAGCTGCACACGAACGCGTCGTTCATCGTGTCGAAGGACTTCGAGTTCAACGATGGGCTGTTCTCCGGCTACGACCCTGAGCTGCGCACCTACACGCCGTCCACGTGGGACTACGAGCGCATCCCGGGGACGGAGACTGAAGGAAACGTGGTGGGCAAGAAGCCCCCGACACCCGACGACACGAGGTCGGTGCAAGCCAAGCCCGGGTTCGCCAAGCGAGACTCGACATTGCAGCACCCGCGTTCGGTCTTTCAATTACTGAAGGAGCACTTCTCCCGTTACACGCCTCAAATGGTCGAGGAGATCTGCGGCATCCCGCAGGACAAGTTCGTCGAGATCGCGGACACGTTCGGTGCGACGGGCACGCCCGATAAGGCCGGCAGCGTCGTCTACTCCGTGGGGCTGACCCACCACACCTCCGGCGTACAGATAATCCGGGGAATCGGGATCCTCCAGCTTCTGTTGGGCAACGTCGGCAAACCGGGCGGGGGCGTGAACGCCGAGCGCGGCCACGCCAACATCCAGGGCAACACCGACAATGCGCAGTCGTGGGAAATCCTCCCGGGTTATTTGCCCATCCCACGTCCTGGGGCTGAGACGATCGACGACTACATCAACGGCGCCACGCTGGCGCAACTCGACCCGACGGCGTCCAACTTCTTCGGTGCCAACCTCCATAAGTTCATCGTGAGCATGCAGAAGGCGTTCTACGGGGACGCGGCGACGAAGAAGAACGACTTCGCGTTCTCGTGGCTCCCAAAGCCCGACAAGGACTGGGGCTGGCTCACGTATCACAACGAGGCGCTCCAGGGGAGACTGCACGGCCTGTTCAACTCGGGGATGTCGAGCGTCAACATCGGCGGGGACTCGGGCCGCATGATCGAGTCGCTCGCAAGCCTCAAGTGGTTCGTCGTGACGGACCCCTTCATCACGGCCTCCGCCGAGTTCTGGAGGGCTCCCGATTCGGAGGTCCCGCCCGAGGACATCCAGACCGAGGTCTTCTTCCTGCCGACCAGCCACTGGATCGAGAAGTCCGGCGCGTTCACGAACTCGGGCCGGTGGGCCCAGTGGAAGCACGCGGCCCTGCCGAAGGAAGGCGACATCAAGGACGACAACGAGATCCTCGCCGCCCTCTTCTTGCGACTTCAGGACCTGTACCGGGAGGAGGACGGTGTCTTCCCGGACCCGATCCTGAACCTCTCGTGGCCCTACACAAATCCCGAGAACCCGGAGCTCGAAGAGGTCTCGAAGGAGATGAACGGAAAAGACCTGACCACCGGTCTTCAAATGTCCACGTTCCTCGACGCCCTGGAGGACGGCTCGACCGCGATCGGCAACTGGATCTACACGGGGTCGTTCACCGAAGAAGGCAACATGATGGATCGCAGGAGCACGGCCGACCCCACCGGCATGGGCTTCTTCCACGAGTGGGGGTGGTCGTGGCCGGCGAACCGACGCGTCCTCTACAACCGCGCCTCGGCCGACGCGAAGGGCGAGCCGTGGGACCCGACACGTCCCGGCATACAGTGGAACGGCAGCCTGTGGGTGGGCGATGTGCCCGACTACCCGCCGGACGCGCCACCCGACAGTCTGGGCGCGTTCATCATGACCGGCGAGGGCGTTGCGCGGTTGTTCGCTCCCGGCTCGCTGCTGCGCGACGGACCGATGCCCGAACACTACGAACAGGTGGACTCGCCGATCGAAAACCCGTTCAGCAAGGTGCAGCGCAACCCCACGGCGATCTACTTCGACGGGGCGGAGGAGACGTTCGCCGACGTCGGGGACCCGGAATTCCCCTATGTAGCGACGACGTACAGGCTGACGGAGCACGAGCACTACGTCACACAGAACGTGCCTCAGCTGGTCGAGGCGATGCCCGACTTCTTTGTTGAGATCCCACCTGAGCTGGCCGAGAGGAAAGGCATCGCCAACACCGACATGGTGAGGGTGCGTTCGAAACGCGGCAAGGTGGAGGGGATCGCGCTCGTCACCAAGCGCATGCGCCCCCTGCGACTCGGGAACAAGGTCGTCTACCAGGTCGGGATCCCGGTCCACTGGCACTACGCCGCGGGTCACAGCAAGGGAAAGGCGGCCCAGATGGCGAACCTGCTGACCCCTTACGTCGGCGATGGAACGACCTCGACGCCCGAGTACAAGGGCTTCCTGGTCGACGTCGAGAAAGTCTAGGAGAGGTGTTGTCATGACCAGTGGCCTCGTGGTGAAGCGGAAGTCCGCAACCCCCTCCTCGGGTACGAACATCCGTCGGGACCATTCCATCAAAGGGGTCGAGGTATCGAAGATCGTCGACATCGATCTCTGCATCGGCTGTAAGGCATGTGAGGTGGCCTGCAAGGAATGGAACGACCTCGAGGTCGAGGAGACCCACAACTTCGGCGGCTATCAGAGCCACGAAGACCTCACGGCGAACACGTGGGACCTGATGCGCTTCAACGAGGTCGATCTCGACGACGGGGGGCTCGCGTGGCTCATCCGCAAGGATTCGTGTCTGCATTGTGAGGATCCGGGATGTCTCCTAGCCTGCCCGGCCCCCGGGGCCATCGTCCAGTACGAGAACGGGATCGTCGACTTCGACGAGGACAAGTGCATCGGATGCCAGTACTGCATCGCGGGATGCCCGTTCGACATCCCGCGCTTCGACTCAGAGACCAAGAAGGTTTACAAGTGCACGATGTGTGTCGATCGCGTTAGCAACAGCCTGGAGCCTGCTTGCGTAAAGGCATGTCCGACGGGATCCATCAAGTTCGGAACCAAAGAGGACATGCGTCTCTATGGTGAAGAGAAAGTTGCCAAGCTGCAGGACCGCGGTTTCGACGACGCGTTGCTGTACGACCCGGAGGGCGTAAACGGCGTGCACATGATGTACGTCGTGCCCAGGGGGGAGATGGTCGAGGAGTACGGGCTGCCCAAGGATCCCACGGTGAAGGCCGCGAGCTTCTTCCCGGTCATGAGCGGGCTGCGCAAGCTGGGATCCATCGCGACGTGGGCCGGCATCCTGGGCTCGATCGTGTTCTTCCTACGCAGCGGCAGAAGGTTCCCCCCACCCGAGGACGAGGCGGTTGCCCACGCGCAGGAGCTCGGTAGAGGAGAGGGGACCACCACTACTCCTCCGCCCGCCGAGGGAGACCGCCCGTGAGCGCCGAGCAGGCGCGCCGCACCGGCCCCGGCGTTACCACCAGCAGGACCGCGGTGATGAAAGACGAGGAGCGCTACAGGTCGGGCATCGTTCGCTACACGTTGGCGGATCGCATCTTGCACTGGTGGGTGGCGCTCACCTTCATCTACCTCTTGCTGTCCGGGTTCGCTCTCGGCTATCCGCGTATGACATGGCTCTACGACGTGCTGGGTGGCGGTCAAACCGTGCGATTCCTCCATCCCTGGATCGGCGTCGCCTTCACCGTGGGCATCGTGATCATGCTCTTCAAATGGGTACGCGACATGCTCTTTGACGACGTCGATCGGGAGTGGAGGCGAAGGCTGCGGGTCTACGCCAAAGAGGGACACGTCGATCTCGACGTCGGCAAGTACAACGCCGGCCAGAAGGGTTACTACTGGTTCGCGGTCGTGACGGGCGCGCTGCTCTTGGTGACCGGGCTTCCTTTGTGGCTCCCCGACACATTGAGCTCGGGGTGGAACCAGTGGGCGCGGCTCCTGCACCACGTGCTGTTCCTACTAACGGTCGGCGGATTCATCATTCACGTCTACATGTCCACGACGATGTTCCCCGGCACCTTCGGCGCTATGACCTCGGGGAAGGTGGAGCGCCGGTGGGCTGCGTTCCATCATCCCAGGTGGTTCCGCAAGGAGAGCGGCCGCGCGTAGCAGGACGCGAGCGCATCGATGAGGACGATACGGGGAGGTCCCGGTAGCTTCGAATCCCGGCTAGCTCGCGCACAGTCGCTCGAGTCGACGCCCGCGAGCGCCCATGCGCTGACATTCCTGTCGAGTGTCCTGCGCCATCAGTGCTTGCGCGTCGGCCAGGATGGAACGCGGGCCACCGCCGGTCGAGTCGCGGCCGACGTCGCGGCGAATCGCCTCGTCGAGCGCTTTCCGCTGCTCGATCTCGGTGCCGCCCGAGACGGGATCTCCTCCGAGATAGACGCAACAGTCGCCGTCCTCGCACATCAGGACGGCGCGGCCCCCGCGCCGTTAAGGGAAGCTGCCCGAGATCTGACCACCCGGCCCCTCGCGGACCGTAGGGGGTTGATCGAGGCCTGGTCGGACGATCCCGCGCTGCTGGATCCACGACTCGCCTTCTGGATTCGAGTGGCTGCGGGGCCGATCCTGGAGAGCGCGGCCGGGCGCGTCGATCCCCTCTCGAGCGACCAGTGGGGAGGGCGGGCCTGCCCGGCGTGCGGGGACGTTCCGCAGTGCTCAGCGATCATCGAGGAATCTGGTGGTTTCCTGCAAGGCGCTCCCCGGTACCTCATCTGCGGCCGATGCGCGACGTGGTGGGCGTTTCCTCGCGCGGTGTGTCCCTCGTGCGGCGAGGACGACTCTCGCAAATTGGGGCCTTACGTGTCCGATGAGTGGGACCATGCGCGCATCGATATGTGCGACACCTGTCGCAGCTACGTGAAGACCTTCGACCTCCGCAAGAAGGAAACCGCGGCCGTGATCCCCCTTGTGGACGATGTAGCTACTCTTGCGCTCGACGTGTGGGCGCACGAAACGGGGTTGACCCGCCCGGGAGTGTCGCTTGCGGGAGTCTGAGTGACCCGGGAACGCAACTTTCATGCAGGGGGTGCTCCTAACGATGGATGACTGGTTCGAGAGGTACGCGCAGGCTTTGGAGGAG
>JBOGXB010000007.1:0-47758 GCA_050694215.1 Actinomycetota bacterium | reverse complement strand
CGCATACCCACATCGTTATCTCGTTCACGATCGGCGGGCAGCTCCGGATGGTCGATCCCAAGCTGACGGGAGAGGTCTTCGTCATGCCGAAGGACGATCGGGGGAAGCTCTCCTCTTCGATAAGTCACACGATCGACCCGCTCGCTCATCAGGTCACATGGCACCACTTCTCCGGGATCCTGCAGGAGAAGGAGACGGCGCTCAAGGGCCTGCTGATGGACGAGAGGTTCGTTTGCGGGCTCGGAGATCTGTACTCGGACGAGGTCTTGTTCGCCGCAGGTATCCGCTACGACCGGCAATCCAACGAGCTGTCTTCTCAGGACGTGCGGAGGCTGTACCGCGCACTCATGGAGACGCTTCAGGAAGCCGTGAAGATGCGTGGAACGAGCCACGGGAAGGACCCTTTCAAGGATCTGCAGGGCAATCTGGGTGAGTTTCAGCTCGAGCTGAAGGTCTTCGACCGCGAGGGGGAAGCGTGTCGTCGTTGTCGCAATCAGATCGAGAAGGCCAACCACAACGGCCGCGCGACTTTCTTCTGTCCACAGTGTCAGTCATAGGTGCGTGAGGAGGATATGAGTGGAAGATAGGACACGCGTGCACGTTTTCGTGTCCGGAGACGTCCAGGGCCTCGGCTTCCGCCAAGCGATCGCCGACAAGGCAAACGAGCAGGGCGTGACGGGCTGGGTCCGCAACCTGAGGGACGGGCGCCTCGAGGCGGTCCTCGAGGGGCCGCGTGACGAGGTCTACCGAGTCGTCGGGTTGTGCCGGGCCGGGCCCAAGGGGGCGCGGGTGTCGGGGGTCCAGGTCGACCGCGAATCTCCTCGCGACGAGAAGGCCTTCACCGTCAGATAGGCCGTCACGGCCGTCAATGGACTTAGGGACGGCGCGGGCAGGGTAGATACAGGCCCAGCGAGCGGACGAGGGATTGCCGGGGCCCGAACACCCGCCGCTGCTAGGTTGAGGCCATGTTCGTCACGGCCATCCGGCTTGGCGGCTTCAAGTCGTTCGCGGACCCGATCGTGCTCGAGTTCGAGCCGGGGGTGAACGTGATCGTGGGGCCGAACGGGTCGGGTAAGTCCAACATCTCGGACGCCCTCGCCTGGGTGCTCGGCTCCCAGGCCCCTTCGAGCCTGCGCGGTGGCTCGATGGAAGACGTGATCTTCGCTGGGTCCTCCGGCCGGCCCAGGCTCGGGATGGCCAAGGTGGAGCTCATCCTCGACAACACGTCCCGGGTGCTGCCGCTGGATCTCAGCGAGGTGACGATCTCCCGGTCTACCGATCGTGTGGGAGCCTCCGAGTACCGCATCAACGGGGCTCCGTGCCGCCTCCTGGACATCGCGGAGCTGCTCTCCGACACTGGGATCGGTCGCAGCATCCACACGATCGTCGGGCAGGGTCAGCTCGACGCGATCCTCCAATCCCGGCCCGAGGACCGGCGCGCCTTCATCGAGGAGGCCGGGCAGATCGGCAAGTACCGGAGGCGCAAGGACCGCGCCCTGCGCAAGATCGAGCGGGTGGACGACAACCTCCTGCGCCTCAACGACGTGCTGACGGAGCTGCGCAGGGCGATCCGTCCTCTCAAGCGACAAGCGGGGGCCGCGGCGCAGTACTCGGAGCTGAGGGCGCGGCACAACGAGATGAGGCAGCGTCTCGCGGCGACGGAAGTACAGCGGCTCGCGGCGGAGGAAGCGAAGGTAGACCCGGCAGCCGAGGCGCGCCGCGCGGAGCTGTTGTCGGAGGAGCTCTCGAGCGTGCGGGCGGTCCTCGAATCCGCGGCGCGCGACGGCGAGGTCCTCGCGGACGCGGCCCAGCAGGCGCAGGAGATCGCCAACGGGCTGGGACGCTCGGCAGACAGGCTGACCGGCCTCGCTCGCCTTGCCGAGGAGCGCACCGAGCGCATCGCGGCTCGTCTCGCGGCGGAGACCGAGGAGGGCTACCGCGAGCGCATTCGCCTGCTGGAAGAAGAGCAGCGCCGGTGGAGCGCGGAGCTGAACCAGCTGACCGGGTCCTCCTCTGCCGCTCAACGGAAGGCAGACGGGTTCAGGGAAACGTTCGACGCGGCCCGAACGGAGGTCGAGGAGGCGGAGCGGCAGCTTGCTCGAGCCAGAGCCGAGGAGACGGCAGCGGCCCAGGCCCTCGTGCGCGCGGAGGGAAGCGAGGCGGCGGGCCGAGCCACCCTGGGATCGATCGAAGCGCGCGTTCAAGCTTCTCTCGAGCGTCGCGACGTGGCTCAGAAGCTGCTCGCTGCGGACGAGCAGGCGGGCGAGTCTGCCGAGCAAGACGTGCGCTCGCTCGGAGTGGAGCTGGATGAGTCAACCGAGGTAGCCGCCGCCGCGGAGACCCGGTTGGAAGAGGAACGAGAACGCGCCGAGCTGCTGAAGGACAAGCTGAGCGCCGGTCGCGCGCATGGAGCTGCTGCGCGGGCGCGGGTGGACGCGCTCGAGGAAGCTCTCTCTGCACTTGCGGGATTGGCCGGGGCCAAGGAGCGTCTGGATCCGCTTATCGACGACGCGCGGGATCGCCTGCGACTTGCATCGATCGACGAGGAGGAGGCAGCGGAGATCCTGACGCGTGCCGAGAACGCCGTCGAGGAGAGATGGCAGGAGGTCGCGAGCCGAGACCAGGAGCTGCACCGCCTCGACGCCTTGATGTCCGGTGCTGCGGATCGTCTCGCCGGCGCGCGTCGCCAGTACGAATCGCGCGAGATCGAGCTGGCGGCGTTGGACGATGAGCTCTCGCGTACGCGGGACGCACTCGCGGCCGCGGAAAGGGCCTCGACGGAGGAGCGGGCCGCCCTCCCGGCCCGGCGCGCGGCGCTGGATGAGACGAAGGCCCTGCGCGCCGAAGCCGAACGCTCACTGCAGGAGAGTCGAGGGTCCGCATCAATCGCTCGTGCAGCCCTGTCCGACGCGGAGCTCGAGCAGCGCGCCGCGGAGGAGCGTGTGCTCGCCGCTCAGCTCCGTCTCGAGGAAGCCGAGTCCGGGATCGCGGACGCGCAGAGGTCCCTGGCGGGGCTCGAGGATCTGCGGGCGCTTCTGAGGGAAGCACGGCGTCGAGCCGAGGAGGTTGCGCAGATCGCGCTGCGGGCGGCCACCAGAGCGACCGAGTGGGCGGCGGCAGCCGACACGAGGTCTCGAGGCGCGCGCGAGCAAGCGAGGGCCAGCGAGCGACGGCTGGTTTCTCTGCGTGAACGCGAGAGAGAGCTCGCCGGAACGCTCGAGGAAGTGACCAGACGTCGCAACGAGGTCGAGGTGCGACGGGCCGAGACGCGCACGCGCATGCAGGCCGTCGGCGAGCGTGCGATGGATGAATGGGGTCTCTCCGTGGACGCGCTGCTGACGCTGGAACCGCTGGCCGAGGAAGAAGAAGAAGCGGCAAGGGAGGAGTCGGAGAAGCTCGACCGTGAGCTCCGCCGGTTGGGCCCGGTCAATCCACACGCGGCATCGGAGTACGAGGAGCTCGCCGAGCGGGAGAGCTTCCTCCAAGGTCAGATCGAGGACATGAACACTTCGAAGCGGGGCCTCATGAAGGTCGTCCGGGAGATCGACGACACGATCGTCGACGTCTTCCGCAAGGCTTTCGAAGACGTCGCGCTCGAGTTCGAGGCGGTCTTCCAAAGGCTGTTTCCGGGAGGTAGCGGTGCCCTCGTGCTCACCGATCCGAACGACGTCCTCGCGAGCGGGATCGAGATAGAGGCCCGGCCTCCGGGCAAGAACATCCGCAAGCTGTCCTTGCTGTCCGGAGGGGAGAAAGCGCTCGTTGCGCTGGCCTTCATGTTCGCGATCTTCAGATCGCGGCCGTCGCCTTTTTATCTTCTCGACGAGGTCGAGGCCGCGCTCGATGACGTGAACCTTCAGAGGTTCCTCGGGCTGATCGAGGAGCTCGAAGAGACCGCTCAGGTCCTCATCGTGACGCATCAGAAACGCACGATGGAGGCCGCGGACGTTCTCTACGGCGTGTCGATGGCCAAGGACGGAGTGTCGCAGGTGGTCGCGAAACGCATGGAAGATATCCCCGCGTAGGTCTCGTGATCCACGCAGCGGCCCGGCCGCAGGCGATTCCACGAATGCGCACGGGGATCGAGGCGGCCGTGGAGTGTCGTTTAGCCTCTCGTCATGCCCGAAGGGATCGTGCCCGAGCTGCTCGTTTTCATAGCTCTGGTCGTGCTGATCGCGGCGGTCTTCTTTCTGTCGCGGCGCAAACCGCCCGAGGAGATCCCGCCCACAACGGACGTTGCGGAGGCTCCACCAGAGGAGCGGGTGAATGCGACGGACGTCATCGAGGTCGAAGCGCCCGTCGCCGAGCCGGAGCCGGTACCGCCGGTCAAGGAGCGACCAAGTCTTCGCGAGCGGTTGGGGAAGAGCCGCAAGTTTCTCGCGGACCGGCTGGCCGATGTTCTCCGGGGTGCTCCCGACGAGGACACGTGGGACGACGTCGAGGCGGTGCTCATCCAGGCCGACGTCGGTGTCGAGACCGCCTCGAAGATCACCGAGGACCTCAGGGGAAAGGCGAAGGAGCGGCGCGTCACGTCTGCCGAGGACGTCCTGGGGCTGCTGGCCGAGGAGCTCGTCGAGCGCTTTGATCTCGACCGTGAGAGGTCCCTCGCCTTCGCACCGACGGGGCCAACCGTCTGGTTGGTCGTGGGAGTGAACGGCACGGGTAAGACGACGACTATCGGAAAGCTGGCACGGGACCTTCGCGAGCGCGAGCACAGCGTGGCCCTCGCGGCGGCCGATACGTTCCGAGCAGCCGCGGACGAGCAACTCGGCGTGTGGGCTGAGAGATCCGGCTCTCTCATCGTGAAGCACCAGCACGGCGCCGATCCGGGCGCGGTGGCGTTCGACGCGCTCAAGTTCGTCCAGGCGCGCAAGGTCGACGTGCTGATCGTCGATACCGCCGGACGTCTACACACGAAGACACCCGTGATGGACGAGCTTGCGAAGGTGAGAAGGGTGATCGAGAAGGAGAGTCAGGTCCAGGAGTCCCTCCTGGTGCTCGACGCGACCGCGGGTCAGAACGGGCTCGTGCAAGCACGCGAGTTCGCCCAGGCCGCCGGAGTCACCGGGGTCGTCCTGACGAAGCTCGACGGGACGGCCAAGGGCGGCATCGCGCTAGCGGTCGAGGAAACCCTCGGCATCCCGATCAAGCTGATCGGTGTGGGCGAGGGGATCGACGACCTCGAGGCGTTCGACCCGAAGGCGTTCGTCGATGCCCTCCTCTCTTAGAGGGTCTACATGAAAATCGTCGTCGCGGGTGGAACCGGGTTCCTCGGCCGGCATATCTCCCAGTTGCTGATCGCCGGCGACCACGACGTGACGGTTCTCGTTCGTAATCCCGAAAGGGTGACGCGCATAGCCGAGCTGGCCGGAGCGAAAGCCGTCGGGGGAGACGTCACCGACTCGACCTCGCTGGTCGACAAGTTGGCCGGAGCGGAAGCCGTTGTCGCCGCCGCGCAGTTCCCCAATCATCCGGTCGAGGTCCCCCGCAAGGGCCTCACCTACGACCGCTTCGACCGCCAGGGGGTAGAGAACCTGTTGGCCGAAGCTCGCCGCGGCGGGGTGAAGCGGTTCTTCTACATCAGCGGAGCACGGGCGGATCCCCACAGCGACAAGACCTGGTACCGCGCCAAGGGACGCGCGGAGGATGCGGTCCGCGGCAGCGGCCTTCGGTGGTGCATCCTGCGCCCATCGTGGGCCTACGGTCCCGAGGACCGAGCGCTCAACAAGTTCGCTCTGTTCGCGCGCCTGTCGCCGGTGATCCCCAAGCCGGGATCGGACGTGCAACGCATCCAGCCCGTTCACGTCGATGACATCGCTCTCGCTGTCCAGCGAGCCTTCGAACGCGACGAGGCATGGGGCAGGGTGTTCGAAATCGGGGGCCCCGAGGTGATGACGATGGACGAGGTGATCAGAACCATGTGCGAGGTGATGAACAAGAGGCGCATGATCCTGCCGATCCCGACGGCGCTCGCGAAGCTGGGGACCGCTCCGTTGGTGCTGCTGCCCAAACCGCCGATGACTCCTCAGGGGATCGAGTTCGCGGTTCAGGACGGATTGGTGGACAACTCTGAGACGGAGCGGGTGCTGGACGTACATCCGGTAACTCTGCGAGAAGGGCTGTCGCGCTATCTAGGAGCGGGTAAGTAGACGGCAGAACGCGGGTCGTGCACAACATCTCGCGGTACGACTGGAAGCGGGTGGTTTGGAAGCGGCCTTCGGTCGATCCTCGCGGGCTGCGATCTCGACGGCGAAGAACTAGACACCTGGCGCAGACCTCAATGCGCCCCGTTGCTTGGCTGCCGTCAGGAGTGCAAGGGTTGCAACGGCGGCGAGCGGGAGTCCCGGGAGCAGCTGAACGTCTATTCCTTCGGCGGCATCGCCGTACATCAACAGCGCTCCAAGGCTGACGTCGATCACTCCGATGAGGGCTGGAACGAACGCAAGCGCCGGCTTAATAACCGCGGCCACTGCGGCCACTATTAGAAGCCAGTCGATCCACGGCAGCGGGTTGCCCAAGTAGGTGTCCTGATTAACTAGAGCCTTGGATGAATACCAGGGCATGAATGCAGCGGCGCCCAGAAGTGCAGCCGTGGCTCGGATCACGAGTTCGCCTTTCATCCGTCTGTTCGAACTCGTTCTGTCTCGACCGGTTACCATCGTTTCTCCTCAGCCTTTTCTTCATAGCACCGGTCGTTCCTGTATCAGGGAACTCGGTTGTTTAGCGAGAAATCTGGCAGGCTTTCATCCTCACTATTCCGTGGTTCTGTGGCGTGTTCTCCGTCACCGATGAGGGTTTCTCGCCACAGAATGAATCCGAGTCCGTGGGTCGGAGACCGGCTTGCCGCCAAGGCCTCGTAACCTAAGCTCATGTTCGACACACTGAGCGGCCGGCTCGACGACATCTTCACGCGCCTGCGGTCGCGCGGGCGACTGTCCGAGAAGCAAGTCGACGAGGTCCTGCGCGAGATCCGGCTGGCGCTGCTCGAGGCCGACGTGTCCCTCAAGGTCGTGAAGGCGTTCGTGGCCGACGTGCGCGAGCGAGCCGCGGGAGCCGAGATCCACAAGAGCCTCACCCCCGCGCAGCAGGTGATCAAGCTCGTTCATGCCGCCTTGATCGACATCCTGGGTCACGAGGCGGCGGCGCTCGAGAGCTCACCGGCCCCCCCAAGGGTCATCGTGATGGCGGGGCTCCAGGGCTCCGGTAAGACCACCGCGGCGGCGAAGCTCGCGCGTTTGCTCAAGCAGCAGGGCCGCAGACCGCTGCTCGCCGCCTGCGACCTCCGTCGTCCCGCCGCCATCCGCCAGCTCGAGCTCCTCGGCGAGCAGGTCGGGGTGCCCGTCCACGCGGAGATGCGGACCGAGGACGCACCCGGAGTGGCAGGCAGGGCCCGCAAGGAGGCCGGGGCAGATGGCTACACCGACCTCATCGTCGACACCTCGGGCCGGATGCACGTCGACGCCGAGCTGATGGCCGAGCTGAGCAAGATCGCCAAGGCCGTGGACCCGACCGAGATCCTGCTCGTATGCGATGCGATGACGGGCCAGGACGCGGTCAACGTGGCCGAGGCGTTCCTCGCGGAGGTGGACCTAACCGGGATCGTCCTCACGAAGCTCGACGGGGACGCGCGCGGCGGAGCGGCCCTCTCGATGAGCTACGTGACCGACCGACCGATCAAGTTCGCGGGGGTGGGGGAGAAGATCGACGATCTCGAGCCCTTCCATCCCGACCGCATGGCCTCGCGGATCCTCGGGATGGGTGACGTCCTCACGCTCATCGAGAAGGCCGAGGAGGCGTTCGACGAGACCGAGGCGCGCAAGATGGAGGAGAAGCTTCGCAAGGCGGAGTTCACCTTCGAGGACTTCCTCGGTCAGATGCAGGCGCTCAAGAAGATGGGGCCGCTATCCCAGGTGATGGGGATGCTGCCGGGCATGTCGAAGCTGCCGCTCGGCGACGATCAAGTAGACAGCCAGCTCCCGAAGATCGAAGCGATGATCCGATCGATGACCCCTCAGGAGCGCAACAATCCCTCGGTCATCAAAGGCAGGCGCCGCAAACGCATCGCCACCGGCTCGGGGACGACCATCCAGGACGTCAACCGGCTGGTGAAGCAGTTCGGTGAGGTGCGCAAGATGGTGAAGACGATGTCGGGTGGTGGAGGCAAGAAGATGCGGCTGCCCGGGGGCATGAAGCTGCCCCCCGGGATGGACCTCTGAGCTGCTAGGATGCCTCTTCTTCCGTATCTTCCCCACTAGGAGTCACCGTGGTACGTATCAGGTTGATGCGCGTCGGCAAAACGAAGCAGCCGACCTATCGCGTGGTCGTCGCCGACCAGCGCAGCCCCCGCGACGGCCGGATCATCGAGTCGATCGGGCACTACAACCCCCGGATCGAGCCCTCCTTCGTGGCGATCGACACCGAGCGGGCGGATTACTGGCTCGGGGTCGGTGCCCAGCCCTCCGCCCAGGTGCGCAAACTGATCGAGATCGCCAGGAGCGGCGGAGACGGCGCACCGGAGCAGACGCCCTCTGCAAAGGCCACTCGGGCGGGATCGGTGAAGGCGACTCCGGCGGCGTCGGTGGCCGAGGACGAGGGAGAAGCCGGCGTGGAGCCGGCGGTGATCCCCGAGGCCGAGCCCGAAGAGGCAACCGAGGAGGAGACCAAGGGATGACCCGGGCTCTCGTGGAGTACCTCGGACCATGGCTCCTGGACGAGCCGGACGAGATGGAGATCAGCGAGACCGAGGGAGACAGGGGCGCGACCGTCCTCGAGATCTCCGTGGCCCCCGACGACATGGGCAAGATCATCGGCAAGCGAGGACGGATCATCCGCTCAATCAGGGCCCTGGCCCGCGCCGCCGGCCAGCGGGAGGACCGCAGCGTCATGGTCGAGGTGGTGGACTAGCCTCCACCCACGTGCCAGATGAAAGAGCCGGAGCTGTTGCTTGCGGGCGATGTCGGCAGGCCCCACGGTGTTGGCGGCGAGGTCTATGTGGTTCGCATCTCCGACGATCCATTGCGTTTCGAGCCCGGGTCGCGTCTGGTGCATGCGGACGGCCGGGAGCTGGTGGTCGAGTCGGCGCGATCGCACCGGAACCGTTTGCTGGTCAAGTTCGAGGACGTGGACGATCTCGAGGCCGCCGACTCGGTGAGGGGCGCCCTCTACGTCCCGAGGTCTCAGGTCCGCGAGCTGGAGCCAGGGGAGTTCTGGGCACATCAGCTCGTCGGTTGCGAGGTGCGGACGGCCGCAGGCACCGAGGTCGGCCGCCTGTCCGAGGTTGTACCCGGAACCGCGCAGGACCTCATGCGCGTCGCAACGCCGGGCGGTGAGAGGCTCATCCCCATGGTCGAGGCGATCGTCGTCGAGGTCGATACGGATGCACGTGTGGTGACGATCGACCCACCCGAAGGGCTGATCGACTAGATGAGGATCGATGTCGTCACGTTGTTCCCGGAGCTCTTCGACGCGCCCCTTCGCACCAGCTTGCTCGGCAGGGCGGTGGAGGCTGGAAGGATCGAGGTCTCCGTTAGCGACCTCCGGGAGCACGGTCTCGGAAGGCACCGGGTGGTCGACGACGAGCCCTACGGCGGGGGAGCCGGCATGGTGATGCGTCCCGAGCCCCTCTTCGCCGCAGTTGAAGCGGTCCGCAAGGAGAGCTCGCACGTCGTACTTCTCTCGCCACGGGGTACGAGGCTCGATCACGGGATCGCCTCCCGCCTCGCCGGTCGAGAACACCTCATCCTGATCTGCGGCCGCTACGAGGGAGTGGACCAGCGCGTGGCGGATCACCTCGTCGACGAGGAGGTCTCGATCGGTGACTACGTCCTCGCCGGGGGAGAGGTTGCGGCGCTGGTCGTGGTCGAGGCCGTGAGTCGTTTGGTCCCCGGGGTCGTCGGCAACCCTGAGTCGCTCCGCTCCGAATCCCATGCCGCCGGCTTGCTCGAGTATCCGCATTACACGCGTCCGGCGGAGTTCCGGGGGTGGAAGGTGCCCGAGGTCCTGGTCTCGGGCGACCATGGCGCGGTCGAGCGATGGCGCATGGACCGAGCGGAGGAGCTCACGCGAGAGCGAAGGCCCGACCTCCTGAGCTGAGCTCCGTCGCCGCTCGGTAGAGACATAGCCCTTCTTTGCATCGTGAGCACCAGCCACAGCCGCTCAGGACGCAAAGAAGAAAGAGCCCGCCGGGGTACGACGGGCTCTCACAACGGATTGGATCGAGCGCTTTATCGGGCTCTCGCGACCGCCTTGAGCGCGTTGGCCATCCCGAAGCCCCACGACGTGTCGAAGCCGCGGCTTCCCATGTCGGTGGCGGTCGCGGTCAGGATCTTCTCGACTTTGGCCGGCGTGAGTCTCGGATTGGCCTGGAGCATCAGCGCCACGATGCCGGCAATGTGCGGGGTCGCCATCGACGTCCCGCTGAACCCCGTGTAGTGGAACGCGTTGGCGGGCGATCCGGGAGGACTGTGCTCGCCGATGGGCCATAGGACGGACGCCTGGGCGACGGTCGAGTAGATGTTGTCTCCGGGAGCTGCGATGTCGACCTGTGGCCCGCGGCTCGAGAACTCCGCGATCTTTCCCTTGCCACAAGAGTCGACGCTCTTGCACGCCGCCGCGACGGTGATGCTCTCCTCGAGGCTGTTCGGACCAAGGGCGACGGTGTTCTTGTCGGGCCCATCGTTGCCGGCCGCGAACACGTTTACGAGTCCCTTTCTATAGGCGGCCTGCACGATGAGGCTGATGGGCTCGACTTCGGAGTCGACCTCGAAGGTCGACCACGAGTTCGTGACGATATCTATTCCGCCGAGCTCCTTCGCGTTGCGATGCTCGATCACCCACTCGTATGCAACCAGGGCGTTCATCTCCCAGCCGATGTCACAGGGGATACTGCAATCGACGCCTTGGTGGACGTCGGCGATCTTGATGTTGACGAGCCTGGCTCCGGGTGCGACGCCGCTCATGTCCACTTCGTTGCCCGCCGCGGCCCCCGTTCCGCCGACGATCCCCGCCACGTGGGTTCCGTGCCCGTAGGAGTCGACCGGGTTACCGGTCCCCTCCGCCACCTGGTCGGAGAAGACGCCGTCGTTGATCATGTCGAAGAACCACGCGGGCTCGAAGTTCACGTGCTTGACGACGCGGCCTGCGAGATCCGGGTGGTCGTCTTCGATACCCGTGTCCACCACCGCTACGGTCACGCCCTTACCCGTGTACTTGCGATTGAGCGGCCGAACGCCCTTGCGGACGTCGGTGACGCGGGTGTCCTTCTTGGCGGCGTAGTTGTTCCAGCGCAGAGGCGAGTCCGCGTCGACATATCGCACATCGCGCCAGGTGGCGATCTTCTTGTACGCGTCGAGCGAACCGATCACGCCCACTGCATCGATCGTATCGATGCGCACTGCGGCTGTGATCCCCGCGTGGGCGAGGCGGCGGATCGTGGCGGGGCGCACGTCGTGGGTGAAGCCGACGATTGCTCGCCCCGAGGAGTAGTCGGCAAGGATCTCGGGATCGAGCTTTGTCGGCAGGGCGCCGACGGCCGAGGCCGGGGCGGACATCAGGGCGGAGGAGGACAGTGCCGACGCCGCCAGCGCGGCCACGAGGAGCTTGGTCCGGAAGCGGCGTGTGGATGTCATGGAATCCTTCCTTGGGGTCGCGTGAGGAAACGGATGGGCTTCGCGGTCTAGGTTCGGCGGCACGGGGCTCGTTCCTGCCGGCCCGCCGCCTGGCGGGGAGGTCGCCTGGGGCTGGGGCTCTCCCCAAGGGCCCTGCCCAGGGGCATGAAGGGGCGCGGGACAATTGAGGGGTGATGCCCACCACCACCAAGCTCGAGAAGCCCGGCCCCGGCACCGTTCCCACGCAGCCCGGCGTCTACCTGTTCCGGGACGCTCAGGCGCGGGTGATCTACGTGGGCAAGGCGAAGTCCTTACGAAGCCGGGTCTCCAACTACTTCGGCCCTGAACTGCACCCTCGCACGGCGGCCATGACCGAGGCCGCGGCGAGCGTCGAATGCATCGTGACCGACAGCGAGATAGAGGCACTGCATCTCGAGGTGAGCCTGATCAAGCAACACCGGCCTCGCTACAACGTCCGGTACCGAGACGATAAGAGCTACCCATACCTGGCGGTAACGCTCGACGAGGAGTTTCCGCGGGCGCGGGTCATGAGGGGGGCCAGACGAAAGGGTGTCCGTTACTTCGGACCCTACGCGCACGCGTACGCAATCCGAGACACACTCGATCACCTACTGAGAACGTTCCCGATGCGAACGTGCTCGCAGGGGGTCTTTGATCGCTGCCGCAGGCGCGGCAGGCCGTGTCTGCTATTCCACATCGAGCGCTGCGCCGGTCCCTGTGTCGGAGCTATCTCGGCCGAAGAGCACCGCCGCATCGCTCTCGACCTCTGCGACTTCCTCGACGGCAATACCAAGCCCGTCGTGGCGCGACTCGAAGCATCCATGAACGAGGCCTCCTCTCAACAGGAGTACGAGTACGCAGCAAAGCTGCGCGATCAGCTCGCGAACGTGCGCAAGGTGATCGAGCGGCAGCAGATGGTATCTGGCACCAAGGTGGAAATGGACGTGATCAGCCTCGTGCAGGACGAGCTCGAGGCCGCTTTCCAGGTGTTCTTCGTACGGAAGGGGCGCGTCACGGGACGTAAGGGATTCATCGTCGACAAGGTCGAGGATCTCGATACTCCCGGTCTCATCCGCACGTTCCTCGAACGTCTCTACTCGGAAAGCGAGGTACCCAGGCAGGTGCTCGTGCCGGTGGAACCCGACGAGAACGAGCTGCTCGAGCGATGGTTCGGCGAAGAGAGAGGCTCGGCCGCGCGCATCCGGGTTCCGCGGCGAGGTGAGAAACGCACGTTGCTCGAGACGGTGACGGAGAACGCACGTCAGGCCTTCACCGAGCATCGCCTCAAACGCTCGAGCGACTTCGCCGCGCGCAGCAGGCAGCTCAAGGAGCTGCAGGACCACCTCGGGCTGGAGGAGGCGCCGCTGCGAATCGAGTGCTTCGACATCTCGAATACAGGCCCGTCGGAAGCAGTGGGCTCGATGGTCGTGTTCGAAGACGGCCTGCCCAAGCGATCCGACTACAGACGCTTCTCGATCAAGTGGGGTATGGGGCAGGACGATGTCGCAAACATGGGTGAGGTCGTCCGCCGACGCTTCACGAGATATCTGTCTGAGGGTGCGAAGCCTGTGGACCCCGCTAACCAGAAGTTCGCCTATCCACCGAACCTCGTCGTGATCGACGGAGGTAAGGGCCAGCTCAATCGAGCCGTGGAGGTGCTCGACGAGCTGGCCGTCAGCGATGTTGCGGTCGTCGCACTCGCCAAGCGCATGGAAGAGGTGTACTTGCCCGCCCGGTCGGAGCCGGTCATCATCCCCAGGGGAGCAGAGGCTCTCTACTTGTTGCAGCAGATACGGGACGAGGCTCACCGCTTTGCACTCGACTATCACCGGTTGCGGCGCGGCAAGAAGATGACGCGTTCAGCCCTCGACGGCATCCCGGGACTGGGAGACGTCCGCAGGAAGAAACTTCTGCGACACTTCGGATCTGTGAGGCGGATCCGTGCGGCCACCGTAGCGGAGCTTCGTGACGTACCCGGGATCCCCAAAGGGGTAGCCGACGCCGTGCACGACGCGTTGCGGGAGCGTGCGTCATGAGACCAAGCCGTCGACTGACCAGCCACGTCGAGGTGACGGTGATCAGTGGGCTCTCGGGCGCCGGGCGATCCGAAGCCGCGAAGGCCTTCGAGGACCTGGGGTGGTTCGTGATCGACAACCTCCCGCCCGCCCTGATCGAGAAGATGCTGTCTCTCGCGCTCGCGCCCGGCACCGAGATCTCTCGTCTCGCCATGGTCATCGACGCGAGGGGCGGCACGTTCTTCTCCGAGGCGAACAGGGCTCTGGAGAAGATGCGGCGCGATTACTCGAACTTCCGGATCGTCTTCCTCGAGGCCTCGGACGATTCCCTCGTTCGGCGCTTCGATGCATCCAGGCGTCGCCATCCGCTCGCATCGGAGGATCGCGTGCAGGTCGGTATCCAGCGCGAGCGAGATCTCATGACTCCGCTTAGAGACGGCGCAGACCTGATCATCGATACCTCGAACCTGTCGGTGCGCGAGCTGCGCCTGAAGCTCGGAGCGGCGTTCGAGAGCGAACAGCAGGTCGAGGGACTGAAGACGACGGTCATCTCGTTCGGGTACAAGTTCGGCCTTCCGCTGGACGCCGACATCGTGCTGGACGTGCGTTTCCTTCCGAATCCGCACTGGGTCAAGGGGCTGCGGGAGAAGACGGGGCTGGACGAGGAGGTGCAGGAGTACGTCATGTCACAGGACGGCACGCAGGACTTCCTCGCGCGGACCGGCGACCTCTTGGCGTTGTTGCTGCCCGGTTACCAGAGTGAGGGCCGCCACTATCTGACGATCGGGATCGGATGCACCGGTGGACGGCACCGGTCGGTCGTTCTGGCGGCCGAGATATGTGAGTTCATCCACGGCAAGGGTTTCGGAGCCAAGTTGATCCACCGCGATGTGGAGAGAGCTCCGATCGCGCCGTGACCGGAAGGGATGTCAATGTAGTCGGGATCGGAGGCGGCCACGGTCTCGCAGCTACACTGAAAGCGGCGCGCACCTATGCGTCGAACGTGAGCGCGGTCGTTACCGTTGCCGACGACGGAGGCTCCTCCGGCCGATTGACCAGAGAGCTCGGCATTCCCCCTCCCGGCGACATCCGCAATTGCCTAGTGGCCTTGTCCGATAACCACGAGCTTTCACGGCTCTACCAGCATCGCTTCGAGACCGGCGCGTTGACCGGTCACACCGTTGGGAATCTCGTCATCGCTGCGCTTACGGAGATCGAGGGCAACTTCGGCGCGGCGGTAGCCCGAGCGGGAAGGCTGCTCGACTGCCGGGGCAGCGTGTATCCCGCGACGACCGAACCGCTCGAGCTCTACGCGGAGATTCACGGCGGTCGTGTGAAGGGACAAGTCGCGGTCGCGCAAACGGAGGCCCCGATCAATGCGGTGTTCATCGAACCCCAGGATCCACCTGCCTACGAGCCCGCCGTGCAGGCGATCATCGAGGCTGATCAGATCGTTCTGGGGCCGGGCAGCTTGTTCACGAGCCTGATCGCAACGCTCCTCGTACCCGGCATCCGTCGCGCGCTGGTCGCAACCTCTGCCCACAGGGTCCTCGTTTGCAACACACGTATGCAGAAGGGCGAGACCGAAGGGCTCGACGCCGCCGCTCACATCGGTGCGCTGCTGGCTCACATCGGGCCGAACTGTGTCGACGCCGTCGTAGTCCAGGTGCCGCAGCTCCACGACGGTGGTGTCGAGGTCGACGATGGCGCGCTCGGCTTCTACGGGGTGGAGGTCACCCAGGAGGACATGGCGACGCCCGAGGGCACTCACGATCCCGAGCGCCTCGCAGGAGTGCTGCGGAAGCTCTCCAAGTAGACTGGTCGAAACCACATATCCGCTTGCCGCTAGGAGGGATCGTCGATGCCGACGCGCATAGGGATCAATGGATTCGGCCGGATCGGCCGCAACTTCTATCGGGCTCTCGCCTCCAAGGGGGCGGACCTCGAGCTCGTGGCGATTAACGATCTCGGCGACGCCGCCACGATGGCGCACCTGCTCAAGTACGACTCGGTCTTCGGGCGCTTCGACAAGGAAGTCAAGGTCAACGACACCGGGTTCTCGATCGAAGGCCAGGACATCCGCCTGTTGTCGGAGAGAGACCCGGCAGACCTTGCCTGGGGTGATCTCGGCGTGGATATCGTGATCGAGTCCACCGGCTTCTTCACCAAGCGAGCGGACGCCTCCAAGCACATCGACGGCGGGGCCAAGAAGGTCATTATCTCGGCCCCCGCCAAGGACGAGGACGTCACGATCGTGATGGGTGTGAACCACGATAGCTACGACTCGTCGAAGCACACGATCATCTCGAACGCCTCGTGTACGACCAATTGCGTCGTTCCCCTGGCCAAGGTGCTGCAGGACAAGTGGGGGATCGAGAAGGGCTTCATGACTACCTGCCACGCCTACACGAACGACCAAAACACGCTCGATCTCGCGCGTGACGATCTCCGTCGTTCTCGCGCCGCGGCGATCAACATCATCCCGACGACAACCGGGGCCGCCAAGGCAGCATCTCTCGCGATGCCGGAGCTCAAGGGCAAGCTCGACGGCCTCGCCCTGAGAGTCCCCGTGCCCGACGGCTCGATCACCGACATCGTTGCCGTCGTCGGCTCCGAGACCAGCAAGGAGGAGGTCAACGACGCCTACCGAGAGGCCGCGCAGTCGGCCGGGATGAAGGGCATCCTCAAGTACACGGAGGACCCGATCGTGTCGAGCGACGTCGTCGGCGACTCTCACTCCTGCATCATCGATGGGCAGTCCACGATGGTGATCGGGAACATGGTCAAGGTCTTGGGCTGGTACGACAACGAATGGGGCTACTCGAACCGCCTCGTCGACGTGACGGAGCTGGTCGCGAGCAAGCTGTAGCGCTAGTCCCCCCGTTCTCTACCCCCAGAATCGACCATTGAGGGGGCGTCAGTTACGACAAAATGGAGGTGCACGAGCCCGTCACGTAGGGACCCTGTCCGGTAGCCTGCTGGCCCGATGACCGAGCCGGCAGACCTCCCTCAGATCGACGATCTGAACGTCGCAGGCGAGCGGGTCCTGGTCCGCAGCGATCTGAACGTTCCGCTCTCCGACGGCCGGATAACCGACGATCTCCGCATCCGGGCCGCGCTGCCGACCCTGGAGACACTCCTGAACAGATCCGGTCGGGTCGCCGTCTGCTCACACCTCGGCCGGCCGAAGGGCAGGGAGGTCGAGGAGCTCCGCCTTGCTCCCGTGGGCAAGCGACTCGAGGAGCTGGTGGGGACCAAGGTCGAGGTCCTGGACGAGGTCGTAGGCGACAAGGCTCAGGCGGCGTGCGAAGGGGATGCCCCCATCGTGCTGCTGGAGAATCTGCGCTTCGACCCCAGGGAGGAGCAGAATGACGACGGGTTCGCCGGGGCGCTCGCGGGACTTGCAACCGCCTACGTCAACGACGCCTTCGGGGCGGCTCATCGCGCGCATGCATCCATTGTCGGGGTGGCGCAGCGGCTGCCCGCCGCTGCGGGTCTGCTTTTGACCGACGAGGTCGAGAAGCTCGAGCGCCTGCTCCACGGTCCGAAGCATCCGTTCGTGGCCGTGCTCGGTGGGGCGAAGGTCTCGGACAAACTGTCCGTGATCGGGAACCTGCTGGACCGGGTCGACGCGATATGCGTGGGGGGCGCGATGGCCTTCACCCTCCTCAAAGCAGGGGGCCGGGAGGTCGGGAGGTCCATGGTGGAGGAGGATCGCGTCGATGAGGTCGCGCGAGTGCTGAAGGAAGCGGAGTCGAAGGGCGTCGAGATCCTGTTGCCCGACGACGTGGTGGCGGCCGAATCCCCCGAGGAGGGCGCCCCCCACGAGACCATCCCGCTGAACGAGATAGGCGACCGGATGGGAGTGGACATCGGCCCCCGAACCGCGACCCGGTTCGAGGACAGCATCACCACTGCGCGCACGGTTCTATGGAACGGCCCGATGGGGATCTTCGAGATCGAGGCGTATTCCCTCGGAACGAAGAGGGTGGCGGAGGCGATCGCAAGAGCCACGCGCCGGGGGGCCTACACCGTCGCGGGCGGAGGAGACTCGGCCGCTGCGCTCAAACAGCTTGACATGACCGATGCTGTGTCCCATCTGTCGACCGGCGGCGGCGCTTCCCTCGAGTTGCTCGAGGGAAAGGAGCTTCCCGGAATCGCGGCGCTGCGGAAGAGGGGGGCAGGAGCATGAGGAAACCGCTCATCGCGGGCAACTGGAAGATGTTCAAGACTCATCTCGAAGCGATGCGTCTCGTGCAGGCGCTTGCGCACGAGCTTGTCGGGCACGAGTACGAGGCCGTCGAGGTCGCCGTGTGTCCGCCGTTCACGGCCCTCCGCACGATCCAAACGCTGATCGACTCGGATCGTTACGAGTTCGCTCTGGGCGCGCAGAGCATGTACGAGGAGAAAGAGGGAGCGTTTACCGGCGAGGTGTCCCCGGTGATGCTGTCCGCGCTCGACGTGAGGTACGTCATCCTCGGTCACTCGGAACGCCGTGAGCACTTCAAAGAGACGGACGAGGACGTGAACGCGAAGGTGAAGGCAGCGTTGGCCCACGAGCTGGTTCCGATCATGTGCTGCGGTGAGACCGACATGGAGCGTGAGAACGGCCGCACGGAGGCAAAGGTCGAGAGGCAGGTGCGAGAGGGCCTCCGGGGGGTCAAGCCGCACCAGGCGGCGAGCATGGTAATCGCATACGAGCCGATCTGGGCCATCGGAACCGGGAAGACGGCCACTCCGGACGACGCACAGGCGACCATCTCCTACATCCGGAAGGTCCTATCCGATACGTCGGGCGACGAGGCAGCCGGAGCCACGCGGATCCTCTACGGGGGAAGCGTCAAAGCGGGCAATGCCGCGGAGCTGATGAAGCAGCCGGACATCGACGGAGGCTTGGTGGGTGGAGCATCCCTGGACGCGGGCGAGTTCGCGGCCATCGTCAAGGCGACTCCCGGCGCGAGGTAGCGCGGGGCGTCCGGTCCCTGGGCGTAGTATTCGATCCGGTTCCGTTGCTGAATGCCAAGGAGTCGGATGGCCGCCAGACGCAAGCACTCCCTCTCGGAGGTCCTCGGCCCCCTCGAGGACGAGATCATGCAGGTCGTCTGGGACCGAGGTGAGGTCACCGTCCGCGATGTGCACGAGGCGCTGCGTAAGCGCCGCCCGATCGCGTACACCACGGTCATGACCACGCTCGGAAGGCTCTCGGACAAAGGGCTGCTCAACCGTACCGAGGACCAACCGGCCCACCGCTACTCGCCCCTTCTTACGCGGGAGCAGTACGCACGCTCGACGGTCAAATCGGTCGTCGACTGGTTGATCGGACACTTCCCCGACCCTGCCGTTGCCTATCTCATCGACAGGGTGGAGAAGGAAGACGAAGACGTCATCGAACGGCTGCGGGAGGTCATCGACCAGCGTAAGAAGGGAAGAGGTGGCTGACGCCGGACCGACGCTCTTCACTCTGGAGACCGACTCCGCGTGGGTGGTCATCCTCGTCGTATCCGCGGTCACGCTTGTGGCCGCGCTTCTCTTCCGCCGGGTCATAGGACGACCCGGCGGTCTCGCGTCGGGGGTCCTGCTGGTGCTGCCGCTCGTTCTGCCTCTAGTGGCGGCGTTTGCGTTCGAACAGGCCCTCCTGCCGGAGATAGCGGTTGCCCGGCCGCTCGATCCGAAGGCATTGAGCGATTCATCCTCAGGCTTGCTGCATCTGCTGTTCGTCTCGGATCAACGTACCCATGTCATGACGCCCTACCTCCTGTTCGGCTCGGCAGGACCGTGGCTCTTCCTCATTGGAGTCTCGGTCAGCTCGTTCATGTTGCTGCGCAGGGGAGTGGGCGCCCTGCTCGTGAAGGGCCTCGTGCGGAGATGCCGGCCTCTGCGGGGCGACGTTGCGGTGAAGGTCCCCGCGATCGTCGAAGACCTGGCGGCGGAAGCCAAGCTGAGACGGAGCCCCGAGGTGCTGCTTTTGCCGAGGGGCGTCTCGGGTGCCTTCGCGGTGGGGGCCCGGCGAGGTCGCATCCTTTTGTCCCGGGACCTGATCGACGAGCTGGACGAGGAGGAGCTCGAGGCGATCCTGGCGCACGAGATCGCGCATCTCGAGGCCAGGGATGTGCAGACGGTGTTCCTTGCGGGCCTGCTCCGGGATCTCGTCGCGTGGAACCCTCTTGCTCACGTTGCCTATCGCTCGCTGCTAATGGATCGAGAGCTCGAGGCCGACCGGCGTGCCGCGGCCATGACGCGGCGGCCGCTGGCGGTGGCCTCGGGGCTGTTGAAGGTGTGTGAGCTGGTCCGTGCGTCGCGCTACGGGCCCCACCTGGTTGCGCTGGGCTTCCTGCGACCCGGCGGTCGCCTCAAGAGACGGGTTACGGATCTGCTCGCGCTCGCGGACGGCCGTGCCGTGTCGGCCTCGGTCGGACGCGTGCCGTATGTCGCCGCCGTATGTGTTGTCGCGATACTGGGCCTGGAGGTCGGCGCCCGGGTCGCCGAGGAGGAGGCCGGCGGTCTCGCCATCATGTGGGGGGCTCCCTCCGGAGCGGGGTCGGAGACATGGTCGCCACGCAGCGAGTGGGCGCTTCACGGCCTCCAGAGGAAGAAAAGAGTGGGCCAGGGGAAAGAGGTCGTGCGACCGGCGAGGTACATCGGGCCGGCCATGGGCCGCCCCGTACGGATGCAGGACGTCGGCAAATGGTTCCGAGCCATGAACAGGTGGGCCCACGGTCGCAAGGTCTCCGCCATGATCGCCCGGCGATGGGAGTCGCGGCATAACTGGGAGGCCACCCCGCTCCTCGTTCAATCGGGGCCGTTCGTGATCTACACGCTCGACCGCCCGCCGCCTTCGATCTGAGGTCCGAGGCTGCCTCACGCGCTCCAGGGCCGGGCGCGCCTCATGTGACATCCAATCGGCCGGTGCAAGCTAACCTTGGCCCTCTAGCTGATCCAGAAAGAGGTGCAGTCACGTGCTCACCGCAGTCTTGGTCGTCATCCACGTAATCGCTTCCCTCACTTTGATCCTCTTCGTCCTGCTCCACGCAGGTCGAGGCGGCGGAGTGTCCGAGATGTTCGGGGGCGGGATGCAGAGTCAAGCCATGGGGTCCACGGTGATGGAGAAGAACCTCGACCGCATCACGATCATCACCGCGATCGTCTTCACGGGGACGACGATCCTTCTCGCGCTTCGGCTCGACTGACCACGGGTAACCGCCCCAGATGCAGCTTCGCAGAGGGTCCCTGTGGGCAGCCGGGCTCGCCGTCCTGGTTTGTCTGACGGCGTGCACGGGCGGCGACAGCGTTCCGGGGGCGAGAGCGACCGCGACGGCCGGCACCGAACCCGGCGAAGAGGCGGATGAGACACCGGAGGGAGAGACCCCAACCCCCGGTGTGTTCGAGGCCGAGTCGAAGGTTCTCGACGTGGCGATCTCCGAGCCGGCGACCCTGGATCCGATGCGGATCCGGGACCCGGGGTCGGTCCTCGTGGCTCGCCAGCTCTACGAGGGTCTGACACGGTGGGATCCCGTCCAGGAAGAGGTGCTGCCCGCCGCCGCCGAACGCTGGAAGGTATCCGCGGGGGGCAGGACATTCACCTTCGAGTTGCGGCAGGGCATGACCTTCCACGATGGATCACCGGTCACGGCGAACGATTTCCTCTTCGCGTTCAACCGCATCGCCCGCAAGAAAAACGCGTCCGAGATCGCCTACACCCTCGAGCGCGTCAAAGGATTCACGGCGGTGAATCAGCAGGGGAGCGCGCGGCGCCTGTCGGGACTGTCCGCCCCCAACAAGCGGACCTTCGTCATCGAGCTGTCCGAGCCCTTACGGGACCTCCCAGCCGTCCTCACGCATCCGAGCCTTGTGCCGGTCCCGAGTAAGGCCGTGGAAGACATCGATGAGTTCCTCTCCGAGCCGGTGGGTAACGGTCCGTTCCAGATGGCGCGGCCGTGGTCGCCCGGAAGCGCGGTCGTCCTGGAATCGTTTCCCGACTTCGTCGAGACGCCGGAGCTCGACGGCATCCGCTTCATCCCGTATCCAGACGCAGCGGCATCGTGGCTGCAGTTCCTGGACGGGGATCTCGACGTCGCAGAGGTGCCTGCCGGCCAGGTTCAGGAAGCGGAGCAGCAGTTCGGCACGGACGGGTTCAAGCCGCTGCTTGCCGGCTACTACTACGGCATCAACCTGAGGGCGGGAGCCCTTGACGACATCCGGTTGCGCAAAGCGATAAACCGGGCCATCGATCGTGAGGCCATCGCCTCCACGATCTACGAGGGCACGATGACCCCTCCGCGCGGGATCGTGCCGGAGGGTATGCCCGGGTTCGAAGAGAACATCTGCTCCACGCTGTGCAAGTACTCGGAGAGGGCTGCGAGCAACCTGGTCGAGAAGCTCAGGCCACGGGAGCGCCGGCTGACGATCGAGTACACGAAGGGCGATCCGCACAAACAGGTTGCCTCGTTCGTCAAGCAGAGCCTTCAAGACGTTGGCCTGGACGTGAAGGTCAAGGCATTTCCCTTCCCGGAGTTCCTGAAGCGCCTCGAGCGGGGGAGCGAGGGCGCATACCGGCTGGGCTGGATTGCGGAGTTCCCGGTCCCAGACGTGTTCCTGTCGACGTTGTTCGGTTCCGTTTCTCCTGAGAATCACTCCGGCTTCAAGTCGAGGAAGGCCGACAGGCTGCTCGAGAAGGCGCATGCGGAGAGGAACGAAGACACCAGAACGCGGCTGTATCAGAGGGCGGAGAGGATGATCCTCGAGCAGTTGCCTCTCGTTCCGATCGGGTCGTTCGTCACGCGCTGGGCCGCGCAGCCGATCGTCCAAGAGATCGCGTTCGACGTGATGGGTGGCTTTGATGCCGCGGGCATTGGCCTCGACGAGCTCGAAGAGGAGGAGTGAGGCCGGCCGCGCGGCGCATCCTGCCGATCGCGCTGGCTGCGGTGGCCTTGGCGCTCGCCGGGTGCACGGCGGCCGACGACCCGACCATCGAGCCCGGGCGGCCGCCGCCGACCGGAGCCCCCGACAGAGCCACCGACAGGAGCGGACGCATCGTGGTCGGGTTACCCGGAGAGCCGCCGACCCTGGATCCCTACTCGCCGGTTGCGTCCGAGCTGACGTGGGAGGTCGTGCGGCCCGTCTACCCCTCCCTCTATCGCCTCCTGCCGGACGGGAACGTGGAACCGGCCCTCGCGACCTCGATCGACGCCGGCAGGACCTCGGCGCGCGTGACGATTCGGCAGGCCTTCTGGAGCGACGGAAGCCCCATAACCGCGCGGGACGTCGTACGGAGCGTCGGCAGGGCGCGCAGCCCGTCGGGTTTCGCGCGCATCGATTCGGCCCGTGCACGTGGACGACGCGTCGTCGTCCTGCGCGGGCGCGTCCGCAGCTGGCAGCGCGCCCTGGCAACCGTCGCCTTCGTACTCCCCGACGGGAAGGTGGATCGGTCCATCGCGGGTGGGCCGCTACGGATCAAATCAATGATCCCCGGCCTGGAGCTGGTCTATGGACCGAACCGGAAGTGGTGGGGATCGGTCGGTGTCCGCGAGGTCGTCGTCCGTTACACGCGGGGTGTCGAGATGCTCCTGGCCCTCTTGGAACGACGACGGATCGACGTCGCGTCCATCCCGACGTCGGTCAACCTCGAGGAGCGCCTGGACGAGCTGGGCCTCGAGCACGCAGCCGCATTGGGATGGGATTCGATCTATCTGGACATCGGGGGGGCCGGTTTCTCGGACTCGGAGGTGGCCTCCGTGTTCGCGTCCATCGATCGAGAGGTCATACAGGAAGGACTGATCCGCGATGACGGGCGGATAACGAGCTCCCTCGATCCGGCCCCCGGCCCGGAGTCATCGAAGATCTTGGCGACTGGCCGCCGCGACTCCCTGCCCACGGGCACCATCCAGCTTGCGACCGCGCTTGGCGACGAGCTGCTCGAGATCATGCAGCGGATCGTTCAAACGCAGGTGCAGAGCGGCGATCTCGAGGTGGAGCTCGTGAGCATCGAACCCTCCGACTTCTACGGCGACTGGATGATCGACGACCCGACCGATCTCGCCCTGCGGCGCGCGAGCGGAGCGCCCGGTGAACGTGGTCATCCCCCGAGGGGCGAGTCGCTGCCCCTCTTCCATGTCGAGAGGGTGGGTGCGTGGCTCCAGGGGGTCGCTGGCATCCGGCCCAACCCGACCTACGACGGCCTTCTGTGGAACGTCGAGGAGTGGCGCGCCACCTCCTGAGGGATCGGCCACACTCGTATAATCTCCTCCGGCCCTGATCCCGAACGAGCGGGCGGGGCTCTTTTCTCGTCGGAGTGGCGGAATTGGCAGACGCGCTAGGTTGAGGGCCTAGTGGGGTTAATCGCCCCGTAGGAGTTCAAGTCTCCTCTCCGACACTCGAGAGAGTCATCCTTAGCTCCACGAGAAGGAAGTCGGCCGCGTCCTTCGTGCCAGGGGAAATAGACCCCCGTTCGCTCAGGAAACATTTCGCTCCCCTCAGCAGGGCCCTTCGGCGGTCGAGCTCGTGCTCGTGACGTGCCAGGACCCGTCGAGCCCTGTGTGGATCGCCTCGATGCAGAAGTCGGTGGCATCGGCCCGGGTTACCGTCAGGGTGACATCCGAGGGAGGGTTCGCGCCGAGCGCACGCACGTCTGTCGTGTAGCTGCCTTGGGTGGCCATGTGGGCTTCTTCGCCTCGTGCGGCGTTGCTCAAGGCCGTCTCGACCTGGGTCACCTTCGCCCGGTCCACCTGATCCAGGACGTCTCCGCCGCCGGGCGCCCCGGCCGAGGTGCAGGCGGCCGGCACGAGGAACAGGGCGACGAGGGGTGACGTTGACCTCACGGTTGAAGTGTCGGCTCCCGACCGCCGCGATTTGAGCCGGATCGGACCGGACCACACGCAAGGCGCAAGGCGGTTTTGAGTCTTCGCCGTCATAGCCTTGGGCGATGTCGGTCATCCTGACACCCGATCAACGCCTGCGCGTTTTCATTGCGGCCCTGACTCCCGAGCTGGCCGACGAGCGGACTGCGGCGGAGCGATCGATTCGCGCCCTCCGATTATCGCCGGTGGCTCCCGAGTTCCCCGATGACGGTGTGGGGCTGCGGCACGTCCATGACTCCTACATCGACCAGAGTCACATCTTCGTTGGTATCTACGGCTCCCGTTATGGGGCCTCGGGCGAGGCCGAGCATTCTGATATCGAGGCCGCCTACCTGCGCGCAGAGGGGAGGCCGCGCCTGCTCTACGCACGGAGGGTGAATGAGCGGGATCGACTCCTGGAAGAGATGCTGGAGCGCGCAGCTCGCTCCGGAATCATGGTGCGGAGGTTCGCAGACGAGGGTGAGCTGCGCGCCTTTCTCGGAGATGATCTCGCCCATCTGCTGTCGGAGCGATTCGAGCGGGCGACGGCGGCTCCCATGCACGCTCCGGATGAGGCGTCGCCGCGGCAGGGGGCCGTGCCCATCGCTCCAACGCCACTTGTGGGTCGCGAGCAAGAGGTGAGCGAGGTCGCCGCGATGCTGGGCATGGTGGACGTCCGGATGATCACGATGTCGGGGCCGGGCGGAATAGGGAAGACGAGGCTGGCGATCGACATCGCGACACGCGTCGCTTCGTCTTTTGACGATGGCGCACGTTTCGTGCCCCTGGCTGCTGTGGAGGACACCGAGGGCGTAGGGCCGGCGCTCTTTGCAGCTCTCGGCCTGAAGGAATCGGCCAGCCGCCCCCCGACCGAGCTCTTGAGCGACTTCATGAGGTCACGTTCGTTGCTGATCGTGCTCGACAGCTTCGAGCGCGTGTCGGCAGCAGGGCCCATGATTGGTGAGTTGCTGAGCGGGGCTCCTGCAGTCAAGTTCCTCATCACCAGTCGCTCGGTCTTGAGCATTCGCGGAGAACACGAATATCCGGTGCCTCCAATGTCGGTGCCTACTCCCACACGACAGCCACTCCGAGACGCGGAGGAAAGCGATGCCGTACGGCTTTTCGTCGAAACCGCGCGTGCCGCCAATCCAGCTTTCGAGCTGACGGACGACAACGCGAACGATGTAGCGGAGATCTGCCGTCGCCTGGACGGCTTGCCTCTCGCTATCGAGCTGGCAGCGTCCCGCGTCCGTCTTTTGTCCATAAGTTCGTTGCTGGCGCGGTTGGAGGATCGGTTCAGCCTCCTCAAGTCCGGACTGCGAGACGCACCCGACCGGCAACGGACCCTGTGGGACACGATCACCTGGGACTACGAGCTGCTAACACCTGCCGAACAGGCATTGTTCGTCCGTCTCGGGGTCTTCGTGAGCAGCTTCGCCCTGGAGGGGGCGGAGTCGGTTGCGCCCATATCCGTTCCGGACGATGCCGACGTCCTCGACCTGTTGGACTCACTCGTCGGGAAAAGCCTCGTTCGGGCCGATCCGGCTGAGCTCGAGGAGCCGCGTTTCTCCATGTTGGAGACGATCCGTGAGTACGCGCGCGAGCGTCTGTTGCGCAGCGAGGAGTACGCGGTGGTGTTCGGTGCGCACGCTCGCTTCTATGTCGAGTTCGCCCGGAAGGCTCATGCCGCGTTGCGAGGCCCGGAGCACGGTCCGTGGCAGCGCAAGATCGTCGAGGAGCACGACAACATCCGTGCCGCATTGCGATGGGCCGACGAGAACGATCACGAGGTGGAGGCTCTCCTGTGCGCGTATCTCTGGGAATTCTGGAGTACGACGGGCCATCTGCTCGAAGGGCTGGGCTGGATCGAGGGCGCCCTTGGACATTTGCGCGACCGGTCGCAGCTGCGCGCGGACCTCCTCGAGGGGGCGGGGGTTCTGGCGCGCGCTCTCGGCGTTCCCGAACTCGCTCGAGGCTTGACGGAGAATTGCCTCGAGCTACGACGAGAGTTGCGCGATGAAGCGGGCATCGCTGCGGCCTTGAAGGACATGGGAAACCTGTACTTCGACACTGGTGACTTCGACTCCGCACACGATCACTTTGAGCAGGCGCTAGAGCTCTGGAAGAAGGTCGGGGCCAAGCGCGGAATTGCACAGGCGCTGAATAACCTCGGTGTGATAGCGCGGATGCAGGACGACCCGGCGCGCGCTATCGAGTACTACGAGGAGAGCCGAGATGTATTCGGGGCGCTCGGTGACGAAGAAGGCACCGCACGCTCGCTGATGAACCAGGGAGCCGCAACTCTCGAGGCGGGGAACTCCACCCGCGCTGCGGAGCTCTGCCGCACGAGCCTTCGGACATGGTCGGAGCTGGGCAACAGATGGGACATCACGGATTGTCTCGAAGATCTCGCGGCCGCGTTGACCGCCGGAGGCGAGGCAGTGACCGGAACCAGGCTGCTGGGGGCCGCCGAAGCTCTTCGAGAGGAGACGGGCACTCCACTGGCTCCGGCGGAGCGCAGGATCTACGAGCAGCGCGTGATGGAGGCGCGGCGGCGACTCGATGGGTCGACCTTCGCGGTGGAGTGGGCCCACGGACGGGCGATGAAGCTCGAAGGGGCAATTGCGTTCGCTCTCGCCGAGGAAGACCGTGCAGTCAAGCCGGCACCGTCGCCTTAGGGTGCCGGTATGCCGGACCTACCGATAACGGAGTCTCCCGAGACGCGCATAGAAGAGCCCGCCGGCTCCCTCGAGGCGCTCTCGGCCGCCTCCGACGCGGCCGGCGTCCGGGAGGTCGCCGCGCGGTACCCGGAGTGTCTCGCGGCGTGGGCGGGGCTCGGCGAAGAGGCCCTGACCCAGGGACATGCGGTGCAGGCGTACGCCTACTTCCGGGTCGGCTATCACCGGGGGCTCGACAGGCTCCGCAAGGCGGGGTGGAGAGGGAGTGGTGCCGCGCCGTGGTCTCATCCGGGCAACCGCGGGTTCTTGAGGGCCCTCGGCGGCCTCGGTCGGGCGGCGGAGGTCATCGGAGAGAAGGAGGAGGAGACGCGCTGCGCGGAGTTCCTCTCTCAGCTCGCGCCCGACGCGCCCCGCGACCTCACGACGCAATGAGGTCGCGGCCCACCTCGTCGAGGAACTCTTCCACGCGGGCGCGACCCTCGCCCGGCCAGCTCACGATGAGATAGGAGTACCCGGCCTCCTCGTCGCCACGCGCTATTCGCTCGACTTCGTCCCACGGCTCCGAGATCGACAGCATCGTCGAACGGGTGATGGCGGCGGGATCCCTTCCGGCCTTCTCCGCCGCCTCGTTCAGGATGCGAGCCCTGCGCTTCAAAGTGTGAACCGATCCGAAGGTGTGCCACACGTCCGCATGCCTCGCCGCGATGGGGATCGTCACCCTCTCTCCAGAGGCTCCCACCCAGATGGGAGGATGCGGCTTCTGGACCGGCTTGGGGTTGTAGCTCGCGCCCGATAGCTCGTAGTGACGCCCCTGGAAAGAGGCGCCGTCTTCGGTCATCAGGAGCTTCACGACCTGGAGAGCCTCCTCCAGGCGTCGGGTTCGCTCGCGGGTGGATGGGAACTCGATGCCCAGCTGGTCGTGCTCGCCCTCGAACCACGCCGCGCCCATGCCAAGCTCCAGGCGACCTCGAGAGACATGGTCGACGGTCACCGCTTCAGCTGCGAGGACCGACGGATGGCGATAGGTGACTCCCGTGACGAGCGCACCCAGACGGATCCGGCTGGTGCTTGCCGCGAGGGCGGCGAGAAGCGTCCAACCTTCCATGCAAGGGCCGCTGGGATCTGCGTAGAGCGGTTTGAAGTGATCGAACACCCACGCGCTCTCGAAGCCAGCTTCCTCTGCGAACTCGACACGGCCGCGCAACTCGTCCCACGTCTGTTGATGCTGGGAGACGTCGATACCGAGCTTCATTCACCATCACCTCCATCAAGACGGCCGTCGAGGAAGTCGCCGACCATGTTCGACACCAGCTCGTACCGTGCCCAGAAGAAATGGTTGGCGCCCGGAACCAGCTCGAAGATCGCCTTGTCGAGCTCACCGGCCCAAGCGCGCACCGCTTCGGCGTTCACCTCCTCGTCGTTGGCGCCCACCACTACTAGCAACGGCACCGATATGCCCAGATCACGGGCCGGTGGAAGCCCGGCGGTGATGTCCGGCTTCTCCTCTACGGCGGGAGCGATCGCCACGCATCCAAGGAGGTCGTCGATGCCGGCGGCAGTCCGCACGGCGACCGCCGCGCCGAAAGACCATCCCGCGATCGCCATTGGAGCCTGAAACCGTTCCCGAAGATGACCGAGCCCGCCCTGGGCATCGGCGACCTCCTCGACACCGGTCGACGGGTGGCCCTCCGAGGATCCGATGCCGCGGAAGTTGAACCGCAGGATGTTCCAGCTTCGCCTCACCATCTCGTCGCGGATCGCGAGGAGCAAGGGAGCGTTCATGGTCCCGCCCATCTTCGGGTGTGGATGGCACAGCAGGAGCGAGGCCTCGGCCTCGGGGACGGCGTCGATCTCGGCCTCGAGCGTGAGCCCATCGGTGGAGGTGATCGAGACCCCTTCGGTCATCAAGGCTCACTTCGCCGGGTGATCTCGCCCCGGATCGCCTCGGCCACCCGCTTCATCTCCTGCTCACTGCGGTAAGGATGCCGCGGCCAGAAGAAGCCTCGCAGTCCATCCTTGCGCCGGCGCGGAACGAGGTGGACGTGCAGGTGAGGGACGCTCTGGCTCACCTTGTTGTTTATCGCCACGAAGGATCCATGCGCGTCCATCGCATCTGGAATGACGCTCGACAGAAAGCGAGCGGAGCGAAAGAAGGGAACCAAGGCACGATCAGGGAGGTCGGCGAGCGTCTCGTAGTGCTCCTTGGTTATCAGAAGGGTGTGCCCGGGAAAGACGGGACGATGATCGAGGAAGGCGAGAGTGTCTTCGTCGTCGAACACAACCTCGGCCTCGAGCAATCCGCCGGCGATGTCGCAGAAGGTGCACACGCTGCCGGACATTAGTGCAAGCGGCGAGCAGCAGGCTAACCTCTGAATCGTTCGCGTCTGACGGAAGGGGGCCGAGATGGAAGAGGAGACCGTGCGCCGGCAGGCCGAGGCACACGCCCAAGCGACGGTCGCGGGCGACCTCAAGGTCGCTGGGAGCGATCTGACACAAGATGCGTTGCCGGCGGCAGGAGCGGTCATGAAGCAGATGCCCAAGCCCCTCACGGGTTCGGCGATAGACAGCGTCACGGCCGAGGGGAACGAATATGTCGTCCTCATCCGGTACTCGGGCGAGGACTCGGCAACGGTAGTCGAGTCTCGCTGGGCCGAGCATGAGGGGCGCCCGAGGATCGTCGATCTGAAGGTGATCTAGCGTTCCGGGCCTCGGGAATGCGCCGCCTCGCTACCTGGTGACGATTGGCCGCCCGGAACTGGACATCTTCACGACAGCCCTCTGAGAAACCCCCTTGGCCAGCAAGGCTTTCCTTGAAAGCGGTCGAATCATGTATTCAAGATGCTGGCGGGCGATCTCATCATGCGAGCGCTTGAGCGCCTTGGTTCCTCAACCACGATTGACCCGGACGCGGCTCGCGCGGCGTTGGCGGAGCTCGATCAGGGCGGGACGGACGCGGGGAACATCGCGGAGTTCCTTACCTACGAGATCCCCTTCGAGGTGGAGCCCGCGACCGGCTTGATCCTCCCGGCACCGGCCGATCGTGGCTAAGTCGGTCGCGCGCCGGGACGTATTGCGGGGCGGACTCGCGGGCGCCGGGGTGTGGCTCGCGGGCCTCCGGGTGGACGACCTTGTGGAAGCCATGCCGTCGAGTTCGACTCGTCCTTTCAGGGCTGCTGCAAGAGACCGGCCGGCCTCTTCCGACGACCTCGCCTATCTCACGATCGCCGAGGCAGCCGAGCTCATCAGAACGCGCCGCCTGTCACCGGTGGAGGTCGTCGATGCATGCCTGTTTCGGATCGAGCGCCTCGACGAGACGATCCAGGCGTGGATCACGGTCTTTCCCGAGAAGGCCAGGGCCGAGGCGAAAGCGGCTGCCGCTGAGATCGCGCGCCGCGGCCCCCGCTCTCCACTTCACGGCATCCCGATCGGCCACAAGGACCTCTACGACATGAAAGGGGTTCGCACGACCGCGGGTTCGAAGGTCCGAGCCGACGCGCCGTTCGCGAAGCAGGACTCCGCGGTGGTTGCCGCGCTGAGAGCCGCTGGGGCGATCGCGCTCGGGAAAACGAACACGCACGAGTTCGCGTACGGCGTTCGGACCCCGCCCACCTCGAACCCGTGGGACACGTCGCGGATTCCGGGCGGATCGAGTGGAGGAACCGCCGCAGCCTTGGGAGCCGGGATGTGCCTGGGGGGGACCGGCTCCGACACCGGGGGCTCCATCCGCATCCCCTCATCGCTGTGCGGCACAGTTGGAATCAAGCCCACGTTCGGACGGGTGAGCAAGGCGGGCCTCGTCCCTCTGGCGTGGAGCGAAGACCACGCCGGACCGATGGCCCGCTCGGTCGAGGACTGCGCGCTCATGCTGAATCTCATCGCAGGACCGGACCGGGCCGATCCCACGACCGCGTCCGCTCCCGTCCCCGACTTCACCGCTCGTCTCGGAAAGAGCGTCAAGGGGCTGGTCGTGGGTGTACCGAACTCGGTGTTTTTCGAGGGCGCGGACCCGGAGACGGAGCGGTTGGTACGCGAAGCCGTTCCAGTGCTGAGGTCGGCCGGCGTCAAGGTCAAGCGGATCGACATGCCTTCGAGTCAGGAGGCCGCGGCCACCGCCTACCTCGTGATCCAGCTCGTCGAGCCGCTCGCGGCGCACGAGCATTACCTCCGACAGCGACCACACGAGTACCAGGCCCAGACGCAGGCCCTCTTTGCACTCGGCGCGCCGTGGACTGGACAGCACTACGTGCGGGCGCAGCGAATCCGCGCGATCAACATCCGACAGTGGATGAAGATCTTCCGGAACGTCGATGCCGTCCTAACTCCCACAACTCCTCGCCCGGCCCCTGCCAAGGAGGAGGGCGAGGCCACGGGAGTATTCGATCTCGTCAACTACACGTCGTTCTTCGACTTCAACGGCTGTCCTTCGATCTCGGTTCCCGCCGGCTTTTCGGACGCCGGTCTTCCGGTCGGGCTCATGCTCTCCGCCCGGCCGTTCAACGAGGCCATGTTGTTGGGGCTCGCCTACGCCTATCAGGAGGAGACGGGGTTCAACCGGCGTCGCCCGAGGCTCGACTGATTCCGCGTAAATCAGTTCTCCGGCGACTGCGAGAGCGGGGCGGTCGGCACACAGAGTCTTGTGATACGAGAAGGCATTCCCTGACCTTAGGCCTTCTTTCCACCTCAGTCCCGTCGAGTGAGCCTGATGGGGAAAGGAATTGACGGGTGAGCACTCCTGCCTACTCGTTGATGGTGTCGGCGCCGAGATCAACACCGTCGTCGATCTGCGCGGGGTACGACCTCCAGGTCCGGGTCGGCCAGCAGCCGGGCGACGCACTCCCTGCTTGCGCCGACGTAGGTCGAGTCGAGGTCAATGTCGGTCGCAACGCACCACGCGCGGTCGTCCGGCCACCACAACTGCGGATAGTCGGGCCACCCGGGGTCGGGGTCATCCGTCCCCGCCGTCATCACGCGGATCGGACCCCGGAACAAGAGGTACCGCCGCCCGGGGCCGCTCACGCGCGCCAGCTCGTCGAAGCCCGGAATCAGGTCGAGGCCCCCTAAGCTCTCCCACAGGCAGATCCAGCAGACCTCTGGCGTGGTCGTGAACTCCGCCAGGAGGCGCACGAGCGGCTCCTGCAGCTCGCGCAGGTCTTCCCCTGCTTCGGGACGGCGACCCCAGTCGGGCTGTGCATTGGGGTCGTCCCCGAGCCCGGCGATGCGCTCGAACTGCATAAGAGGATGGGTGAAGCGGCCCGTCGACGACGCCACCGTCGCCCAGGTGACGGCCTCCTCGCGGTATTTTCCGACGCGGCGATAGGCGGGGTGAAGGACGCGCGTGTAGCTCTCGAACGCGTCCGGAACGAGCGCCCCCACGGTGGCGAAGGGACGCCGCATCAGGCGCTCCTCGGCCCAGCTCGCTTCGGAGACGTCCGTCATCAGCTCGACCCCTGGGGGAAAGGTGAGGGTCACGGGCGGCGCCTCTGATGGGTCGGCCCCGGCCCGAACCAGCCAACCGAGGCTCGACGATCGGCCCTCGAACCGAAGCTGCGGGGGCCGAGAGGATCGATCGTTTTCTTGGTCGTCCATGTCGCCCATGCTAGCTATCCGACGATGAACGCTCTCGATCGAGGCCGGACCGAGAGTGAAGAGCATTTTGACGGCGAAGGATGGGGTTCTTGTAAGGGTCGGACAGGCATTAGCCCCAGCCGACGCCGGCAATGACCTCGATGGAGACATCTCGGATCGGCCGACCGTCGTTCGACACGCGGAAGTCCTCGGCGCGCATCTCGTCGAGAAGCCTCTCGAACTCGGTTGCCTCTGCCAGATGCTCAGCGAGTACGGCTCCGGAATCCCGGGCGCTCAATCGAGCGGCAATTGTGCCGGCGGACGCCGTCACTCGAACGATCGTCACGCTGGCGGGCCCAATTGCGTCGTGAAGCCCATCGACCAGCTCCCGATTGAGAACGGTCCGCGCACACACGAGGCGCCCGGCTCCTGCGGCCTGCAAGTTGGGCCAGATCGCTGCCAGATTCGACAGGATCAAGTGGTCGATCGCGTGCGTGCCGTGGGGGGATGGGCTCACCCAGCCCAGCCAGTCGAGGTCGATGATTGCGGTGGCCGGCTCCCTATCGGCCAGAAGCTCGCCGATGTCCGTTGCGAGAACCGTCTTGCCCGAGCCAAGCGTTCCCGTGATGAGAACTATCGGGATGTGGCCGGCCTTTTCCATGCGGGAAACCCTAGGCCGTTCACGGATCACGCCCGGGTGAATCCCCCGTCCCAGGTCCGACCCCCGACGCCAGCCGTTCGTTATCCTCACAGGCCATGCTGGCTGACATCAGCGGCGCACAGCGAAAGATCCTGGTCGCGACGGTGCGCCCCGCGAAGACCGCCCACGGCTCGTCGGGGATCGCCCTGCGGCGAGGGCGCACGCTTCCATTCGTCATCTACCGGCAGTGGTCGGCTCCCGCCGGCTATTACGCGGAGCAGTGGTTCCTCGTAGTCCCGGACACGAAGGAGGTCGTCCACGAGGGGCCGGTGCGGCGCGAGACGCTGATCTGGGGCCTTCAGGCGGTAACCGAGCTGACCGACACGGTGAGGGAATCGATCAGGCTCGAGCCTGGGACCTACAAGCTCGTGTTCGCCCTGGGGGGACTCTTGGGGGGCGAGCTTGAGGTCCAGGTCTTCGAGGCCCCCGCGGAGGAAGCCGCCTAGGGCCGGCTCCCACCGCACGACCAGGGGTTGACCTCGGCTTCCGCGTAAATCAAACTTTCTGGAAGCCGGTTACTGAGGATTGCCAGAGCTTCCCCTTATGGCGACCCGCAGGAGCCGGCTATTGACTTTGGGCTCTTATCTTCTCTTGCGGCTACTCTCAGCCTTATCTCAGCCGGTCCCCCTATCCTTTGGATATGCGCAGGAAGCTCGTCGTCTCGCTCATGCTCGCAGCCATCCTCGTCGGCGCGTGCTCCTTCGACGGCCTCGGCTCCTCTGGAGACGACGAGCCCGAGCCGATCGAGGGGGTCGAGCTCGAACAGAGCGAACGGCCTCCACCTCGATCACCCATAGCCGAGGTGGTCGAGGACGTCCTGCCGTCTGTCGTCAACGTCAAGGTCGAGGGCTTCGGCGGGCAGGGGGAAGGCTCCGGCGTCGTTATCGACGCGAAGGGGATCATCCTCACCAACAGCCACGTCGTTGCCGGATCAACGGACGTCAGCATCGTGTTCACCGACGGGAAAGAGGTGGAGGGCAAGGTTCTCGGAGCTGATCCGGACAGGGACCTGGCCGTAGTTCAGGTCGACGAGAGGGGCCTCGACGCGATCGAGATAGGAAACTCGACGGATCTACGGCTTGGAGACGAGGTCGTGGCCGTCGGGTTCCCGCTGGGCCTCGGTGGACCGACCGTAACCAAGGGGATCGTTTCGGGCGACGATCGCACGATCGAGGCCGACTCCGGATTCGCGGGGATCGAATGTCTCGTGGGGCTCCTCCAGACCGACGCGGCGATCAATCCGGGCAACTCGGGCGGTGCGCTCGTCGACCGAGCGGGACGCCTGGTGGGCATCAACACGGCCGCCGCGGGCCAGGCCGAGAACATCGGCTTCGCGATCGCGATCGACCAGGCCGTTCCCGTGATCGACGAGATCCTCGCGGAGCCCAGCTCACAGCGCGCGTGGCTGGGCGTGTTCTCCCGCACCCTCGACCTGGGCGCCGCCTCCGATCTGGACATCGATCCAGACCGGGAGGGCGCGATGGTGGTCGACGTCGTCCCGGGGAGCCCCGCCGCGGACGCCGGCCTCGAGCAAGGCGACGTGATCGTGGACGTGGGGGGAAGCGAGGTCTCGTCCAACAGGGACCTGACGGCCGCGCTGACGGAGCTCGACCCGGGCGAGACGGTGGACGTGTCGGTAGTTCACCCGGGCGACGAGGAGGAGTCCGTGGAGGTGGAGCTCGGCGAACGCCCCGGAAGCTTCGTCCAGGGCTCGGGCGGTTGCGACCCGGCCGACCGGCCTTGACGACCTAGCGTTCGGGTGACCCGCGTCTCCTCGACGCGCGATCAGAGGTACGGAACCGCCGTAACGGCGGGCGTACCCTAGTTGCGATGAGGGTCAGGCTGCGAAACCCCGATCGGGTCGAGGACGTGACCGGGCCGAGGACCGTGCATGCGCTCCTCCAGGAGCTCGACATCGTGCCCGAAGCGGTCCTGGTCATTCGTGACTCGACCCTTCTCACACGGGATGAGCGGGTGTCGGAGAAGGACGAGCTCGAGGTTCGCCCCGTCCTCTCGGGAGGCTCGCGATGAAGTGCAAGGTCTGCAGGGGCCATGCGGTCGTCGATGTCCGGAGGCACAACGCGGCCTTCTGCTCGGAGCACTTCATCAAACACATACATGACCAGGTGGCTCGGACGATCAAAGAGTTCAAGATGTTCGGCCCCGAGGATCGGCTGCTCATCGCGGTCTCGGGCGGGAAGGATTCGCTAGCGGTCTGGGACGTGCTGCTGGATCTCGGATACGACGCCACCGGCTTCTACCTCGACCTCGGCATCGGCGGCTACTCGAGGCGCTCCAAAGACGCCGCGATCGGATTCGCCGACCGGCGGGACGCGAAGCTGATCGTGCGCTCGCTGAGCGAGGAGCACGGCTACACGGTTCCCGAGCTGGCGAAGCTCATGAATCGAGTGCCGTGCTCGGGGTGCGGGCTGAACAAGCGCTACGAGTTCAATCGCGCAGCACTCGAAGAGGGCTTCGACATCCTGGTCACTGGTCACAACCTGGACGATGAGGTGGCGACCTTGTTCGGCAACGTGCTGCACTGGAACATCGACATGCTCGCCCGGCAGGCCCCCGTGCTAGAGGAACGGCTCTTCGGTGAGGGGATGTCGGCTCGAACCGTCATGGTGAGGAAGGTAAAGCCACTTGTGCGGATCGCGGAGCGAGAGTCGGCCGCCTATGCGCTCCTGCGAGGGATCGACTACATCGTCGAGGAGTGCCCGATGGTCGAGGGCAACACCCAGCATCGATACAAGGAGGCCATCACCCTCATAGAGGAGGCGTCTCCGGGGACCAAGCAGCAGATGTACTTCGGCTTCCTCATGCGAGCCGCACACCGCTTCGCCGGGGAGCCGGGTGATGCAGAGCTTGCAGCGTGCTCGGAATGTGGGGCGGTCACGATCGCGGTTGAGGATGGAGAGCCGCGCTGCGCCTTCTGTAAGGCCAAGGCGCTGGCCCATCGTCGCCGGGCGCAGGAAGTGGAGGCACCCTCGATCAGAGCGGAGGGACGCGGTTGAGCGCGAGGCCGTTCGAGGCGGGCGACCGAGTTCTGCTGATCGATCAGAGGGGCCGGCGATACATGACGACGCTGGCGACCGGCCGCGAGTTCCACTCTCATCTGGGAGCGATGCAGCACGACGACCTCATCGGTTCGAGCGAGGGGTCGACTCTGGTGACCACAAGCGGAGCGCCGCTTATCGCGTTCCGGCCGACGCTGGCGGACTTCGTGCTGAAGATGAAGCGCGGGGCCCAGGTCGTCTATCCAAAGGACGTCGGTCTGATCCTCGTGTACGCCGACATCTTCCCCGGAGCGTTCGTGCTGGAGGCAGGAACGGGGTCGGGGTCTTTGACTCTCGCCTTGGCCAGGGCTGTAGGGGAGACGGGACGAGTCATCAGCTACGAGGCGCGTGACGATCATCACGAACGTGCGGTTGAGAACGTCTCGGCTTGGTACGAGGGAGTGGGTGGAAAACCCGAGAACCTCGAACTGAGGGTGGGCGACGTGTTCGAGGGTGTTCCCGAATCGGGCTTCGATCGCATGGTTCTCGACCTCCCCGAACCGTGGCGCGCGATGGGGACCACGACCGAGTCCCTGGCACCTGGAGGCGTCCTGTGCTCCTACCTGCCGACAGTGCCGCAGGTCTCGCAGACCGTCGAGGCAATGCGCGCGGAGGGCTTCGGGCTGCTCAAGACATACGAGGTCCTGCTGCGGACCTGGAACGTGGAGGGCCAGTCGGTGCGCCCGGATCATCGGATGGTCGCTCACACGGGTTTCGTGGTGGTAGGCCGCAAGCTCGCGTAAGCGCAGGCTGCGGGCCCGCTCAAGCCCGCCCATTTCCTCGTCGTTGAAAGGGGCAGGGAGTAGGCTTTCCCCCCAAGGAGGTGGTCGGCGTACCCGAGAACGAGCTCGACCGGAGGATCGCCCAATACGACCGGGACGTCCAGGAGCTCCAGGGTCAAGTGAAGCTCCTGGAGGACGAGCTTGCCCTCTCGCGCCGGAAGCTCGATGCAGCTCCCAGGCAGATCCACGTCCTCGAAAAGCGGCTGGCGGAGACGGGGGCGGAGCTGGCCAAGGCACGCGACAACAACGAGCGACTGGCTACGACTCTTCGGGAAGCGCGTGAGCAGCTCGTAACACTCAAGGAAGAGGTCGAGAAGCTCACCCAGCCCCCCGCGAGCTACGGCGTCTTCCTGGACGCATACGAGGACAGCACCGCCGACGTCTTCACCAATGGTCGCAAGCTGCGAGTGAACGTGTCCCCGGAGGTCGAGCTCGAGGCGGTGAAACGAGGGCAGGAGGTCATCCTCAACGAGGCTCTCAACGTCGTCGAGGTATGCGAGTTCGAGATACAGGGGGAGGTGGTCACGCTCAAGGAGATCCTGGAGGACAGGATCCGGGTAGTGGTCATCGCGCGTGCCGATGAGGAGCGCGTCGTCGAGCTCTCCCAGAACATCAACGTCGACCAGCTGCGTGCCGGAGACTCGCTGCTGCTCGATGCGAAATCCGGACACGTGCTCGAGAGACTGCCGAAGCCCGAGGTGGAGGAGCTCATCCTCGAAGAGGTCCCCGACATCACGTACGAGGACATCGGAGGTCTGGACGCTCAGATCGAGGAGATCCGCGATGCGGTCGAGCTTCCGTTCCTCCACGCCGACCTCTTCAAGGAACACCAGCTGGAACCCCCGAAAGGCATCCTCCTCTATGGCCCTCCCGGCTGCGGAAAGACGCTCGTGGCGAAGGCGGTGGCTAACTCGCTGGCCAAGCAGATCGCGGCAAGGATCGGTCAGGATCGGCATCGCTCCTATTTCTTGAACATCAAGGGGCCGGAGCTCCTCAATAAGTACGTGGGGGAGACCGAACGGCAGATCCGGATGATCTTCCAGAGGGCCAAGGAAAAGTCCGAGGAGGGCGTGCCGATCATCGTGTTCTTCGACGAGATGGACTCGCTCTTCCGCACCCGAGGATCCGGCATCTCGAGCGACATCGAGTCGACGATCGTTCCCCAGCTCCTCGCGGAAATCGATGGTGTCGAGAGCCTCAAGAACGTGATCGTTGTGGGTGCATCGAACCGGGAGGACTTGATCGACCCGGCGATCCTGCGCCCGGGCCGCCTGGACGTGAAGATAAAGATCGAGAGGCCCACGGAGAATGCCGCCTTCGACATCTTCTCGAAGTACCTGACCGCGAATATCCCTCTGGCCGAGGAAGAAACGGACATGCACGGATCGCGCGAGGAGGCAGTCAACACGATCATCAAGGGCACCGTCGAGAAGATGTACTCGCAGGACGACGACAACCGCTTCTTGGAGGTCACCTACGCAAACGGCGACAAGGAGATCCTCTACTTCAAGGACTTCGCGTCGGGGGCGATGATCGAGAACATCGTCCGGCGAGCCAAGAAGATGGCCATCAAGCGAACGATCGCCGGGGGGTCGAAAGGGATCCGCGCCGAGGACATGTTGAGCGCGATCTACCAGGAGTACAAAGAGAACGAGGACCTGCCCAACACGACGAACCCCGACGACTGGGCGAAGATTTCGGGCAAGAAGGGCGAACGGATCGTCTACATCCGGACGTTGGTCAGCGAGGGGAAGGAAGGCGAGGGAGCCCGCCAGGTCGAGCGGGTTCAGACCGGCCAGTACCTCTAACCCGAGGCCGATCCCACTCCCACAAGAAACCCGAGCGTCGTACCCTGAAAACATGGCGATCCCGAAGATCTGTGGCATCGAGACCGAGTACGGGATCTCCGTACGTCAGTCGCCGGAGTTCAATCCGATCCTCACCTCGTCGCTGCTGATCAATGCCTACGCCAAGCCCGCCTTCAAGCGGGTCAAGTGGGACTACGAGGAAGAGAGCCCCCTGCGCGATGCGCGCGGGTTCGAGCGCCCGTCGGAGGCCCCGGTGGAGGACGAGACCGGACTGGTAAACATCATCCTTCCGAACGGGTCGCGCTACTACGTCGACCACGCGCACCCCGAGTATTCGAGTCCCGAGTGCTCCAACGCGCGCGATTGTGTCATCTGGGACAAGGCTGGGGAGCGCATCCTCGAGGACAGCATCGCCGCCGGTGAAGCATTGGTCCCCGACGGCGAGAAGGTCTTCATCTACAAGAACAACTCCGACGGCAAGGGCAACTCGTACGGCTGTCACGAGAACTACCTCGTGGATCGCAAGGTGCCGTTCCCAACTCTCGTGAAGCATCTGATCCCGTTCTTCGTCTCCCGGCAGGTGTTCACGGGAGCCGGCAAGGTAGGAGCGGAGAACGGGACCGATCCCGTCGACTATCAGATCTCGCAACGGGCGGACTTCTTCGAGGTGGAGGTGGGGCTGGAGACGACGTTCAAGCGGCCAATCATCAACACGCGTGACGAACCGCACGCGAACCCGGAGCTCTACCGTCGCCTGCACGTGATCGTCGGCGACGCCAACATGTCGGAGATCTCCACGTACCTGAAGATGGGGACGACCGCACTCCTGCTGCGCATGATCGAGGACGACTTCATTGCGGACGACTTTTCGCTGGCCGAACCGATACGGGCGATGCGCGCCGTGTCGCACGACCCTTCTTGCCGGGCGACGATCGAGCTTGCGGACGGACGTCGACTGAGTTCGGTGGAGTTGCAATGGGAGTACTTCAGGCTCGGAAAGAAGTACGCGCAAGACAACGAAACCGACGAGGTCACCGACGACGTGCTGGATCGATGGGAGAGCACCCTCGAGGGGCTCGAGACCGATCCGTTGACGCGCGCGAAGGACCTCGACTGGGTGGCGAAGCTGTCGCTGATGGAGGCCTACCGGGATCGAGACGGGCTCGAGTGGAGCGATGCCAAGCTGAAGATGATCGATCTCCAGTACCACGACGTGCGCCGGTCCAAGGGCCTGTACCACAAGCTCATGGGATCCGGAAAGATAGCGAGACTCGTCTCTCCGGAGGAGGTCGAGCATGCGGTCGATAACCCGCCCGTCGACACGCGCGCCTATTTCCGCGGGGAGTCCCTTCGACGTTTCTCGGATTCAGTCGTCGCCGCATCCTGGGACGCGTTGATCTTCGATACCGGAGCAGAACCACTCCGGAAAGTCCCGACCATGGAGCCGACGAAGGGCACGCGTGCACACGTGCAGGACCTGTTCGACGCCAGCCCGGACGCCTCGGCACTGCTCGCGAACCTGAGCTCCTAGGGGCCCGCCGGCGGTGATGCTTACCGGCGCACATCGATGTGCCAACGTTTGTCACAGGGCCGCGTTACGATTCCTACGGTGCCGGTAACCCGGATGAGGTGAATAGATGGCAGATCAGAGACGCAAGCCGAAGCCCAAGAAGGACGAAGAGAGCGCTCAAGTCACCGAGGAGGAGAGCGCGGAGACGACCACCGCCGAGGTCGACGACCTTCTCGACGAGATCGACGAGGTCCTCGAGATCAACCACGAGGACTTCGTCCGAAGCTACGTCCAAAAAGGGGGCGAGTAGCCTCGCCGAGGCCCCTTGGACGATCTGTGCGACGTTGACCGTCACGAGTGAGGGTCAAGGTGGCACGGAAACGACTTCTGAGCCTCTATCGCCTCCTGATCGAATATCTTGACGCCCATGGAACGGCTGAACGGACCCGGCTTCGGGGACCTCATGCGAACGCCCGTCCACGGGCCGGGCTCCTCGTTCTCGGAGTTGCTCCGCAACCAGCACCCCGATCTGATGCCCCTAAAGCGCGTGGAGGGTCAGCTCCTCGCCACCGAGGGGACCACCGTCCTCGCCATTCGCTTCGCCGACGGCGTGATCGTCGCGGGCGACCGCCGTGCGACCGAGGGCTTCCAGATCGCGCACCGTTCTATCGAGAAGGTCTTCGCCGCGGACGACATGTCGGCAGTGGCAATCGCCGGGGCGGCCGGGCCCGCGGTCGAGATGGTCCGCCTGTTCCAGACGGAGCTGGAGCACTACGAGAAGGTCGAGGGCGAGCGGCTGACCCTGGAAGGCAAGGCCAACAAGCTCTCGCAGATGATCCGCGCCAATCTCCCGGCTGCGATGCAAGGCCTCTTGGTCGTGCCGATCTTCGCCGGCTTCGACGAGACGAAGGGGGAGGGGCGCATCTTCAAGTACGACGTGACCGGCGGACGTTACGAAGAGGACGACTACCACGCGACGGGATCCGGAGGGAAGGACGCCCGATCTTCGCTCAAGAAGCGCTACAAGCACGGCCTTAGCTCCGCGGAGGCACAAAAAGTCGCGATAGAGGCGCTCTTCGACGCGGCCGACGAAGACGTCGGCACGGGAGGGCCCGACCTCATGCGAGGGATCTATCCGACGGTCGTGGCCATCACCTCTGTGGGTATGGAGGAGATCGACGAGGACTCGATCAAGGCTCTGTTCGAGGAGCTCATGACCGACCGTCGGGAGGAGATGGTCTCTGCCGAGACCCACATCGTCGATGTTCGCCGGCCCGGTCACGAGGACTGAGGGGAGCGCCAGCCATGCCGATGCCCTTCTACGTCTCGCCCGAGCAGCTGATGAAGGACAAGGCGGACTACGCGCGCAAGGGGATAGCGCGTGGCAAGTCGGTCATCGCGCTCGAATACAAGGACGGGATCCTGTTCGTCGCAGAGAATCCGTCGGCAACCCTCTACAAGGTCTCCGAGATCTACGATCGGATCGCGTTCGCCGGTGTCGGGAAGTTCAACGAGTTCGAGCAACTCAGGATCGGTGGGATCAGGCTGGTGGACGTGAAGGGTTACTCGTACTCGCGTGAAGACGTTACGGCCAAGGGACTCGCGAACGCCTACTCACAGACGCTTGGCAACATATTCACGTCGGAGCTAAAGCCCTATGAATGCGAGATCCTGGTCGGCGCCGTCGGAGATGGGGAGGGTACCAACGAGCTCTTCCACATCCTCTACGACGGATCGGTCACGGACCGCCAGGGCTGGGTGGCCATGGGCGGCCAGTCCGAGGAGCTCGGCACCTACATGAAGGACAAGTACCCCGGCGCGAAGGCGCCCGACCTCCGGGACGGGCTGAAGCTCGGGATGGAAGCGCTCGGATCGGTGGAGGGCAAGGAGATCCCTACCGTCGACCTCGAGGTCGCGGTGCTCGATCGCAGCCGTCCGCGCCGCAAGTTCCGCCGCTTGAGGGACGCCGACGTTACCGAGCTGCTTCCGTAACGCGCCGCTTCGGTGGTCGGGGTTCGGTCCCGGACGCCGTCACGATCAGTGCGGGCCCTCAGGACCCACCCAGAACAGAGGTCATCAGCTTGGTCTCGGTGCTGGCCAGGTGCCGGGCGGGGTCGGGGTCCATGTTCTCCCGTTCCGGAGACGCGTAATAGTCGTCGTCGCGGGCGGCGAAGTCACCGTCGTGGCCGACGATCCACACGAAGCGGTCCTCTTCCTCGATGACCCAGGCGCTGACGATCTCGAAGCCGAACTTGAGACGCAGCGGGACGACCTTCTCCCGCCACTCCGTGAGCCACTCGTCCATCTCACCCGGCTTCACGACATAGCTGCGGAGTTGGTAGATCATCGCCCGAGCCTCCCGTCAGGTTCCGATCCTGCTCGTCAACGCCTCGGCGCGTTCGATCTCCCGAACCGAGCCCAGCCTCTGGAAAGTGGCGAGGCCGGACAGAAGACGGCTCCTGTAGAGGTCCGGGCGTCCTTCCTTCCAGATGGCCTCGGCGAACAGCAGGTTCGAGTATGCCTCCTCCCAGGACGCCCCCAGTGTGCCGAAGCCATCGGCCGAGGCCCTGAGCAACAGGATTGCCCGATCGAGGGCCCCCTGGCCCGCGGCCATCTGTCCCTCGAGGCGATCGGCGAACCAGGTGAGTGGATGGATCTCGCCCTCGGCGGCCACCTTCCGCATCAGGGGAAGCAGATCGCGGGTTGCCGGCCAATCGCCCTCGAGTGCAAAGACGTCACACGCGGCGGCCATCTGCTCGGGGAACTTCTCCGTTATCTCGAGCACCAGGCTCTCGTGAGCGAGCTTCAGATCACCTCGATGCGCGAGTGCCCGGACTAGGTATCCCATCTCGGCCTTGAATTCCCGAACGACGTGTCCTCCTTCATCCTTGTGGGGGTCATCCTGGAGTCTCGGGCTTATCTGGAGCAAGTCGACACACCTGTCAGCCTCCTCGGACCGTCCCCTCAACTCCAGGCACAAGGCGGTGAACGCGTACGCGCCCTGGGTGTAGCCCGGCGGGTGGCGCCCCGATTCCTTTATCAACGACTCGAGCTCGGCATGATCCGCCAGCGCGCCGTTCCAGTCGCCCGACATGAACTTCGCCTTGATCCTCCAGGTGAGTCCATGGGCGAACTCGGCGGGATCCAAACCCCGCGCCAGCTCCATGCCCCGCGTCGCGTATCCGATGCTTGACTCGTAGCCCCCGACGTAGAAGCTTGACCACGCGCACATGTTGTAGGCATCGGCGATCTCGGCACTGGTCAGCCGCGACTCAAGGTCGACTCGGCGAAGGGCAGCCCGAAGCGCAGGGCCATACCTAACCGGGAAGTACATGCCGTAGGAGGCGTCCAGGGCAGCCGAGAGAAGATCGGGCTCGTCCAGTCGCTCGGCGATGGCGACTGCCTCGAGCGCGTCGGCCTCCGCCGCGTCGTGGGCCACGTCGTAGCCACGGAACGCCATCATCGCGCGGGCCGACAGGAGCAGGGCCCGTTCCCTGTTATCGCTCTCACCGGCGGCCTGGAGACCCTCGGCGATCAAGCGCAAGAGCTTGTCCTTGTCGACCAAGGTCTGCATGTTCCCCCTCCATCGGGTGGGCAACATCGCGGCCTTGGCGCAGAGGCGTGCGAGCACGGCGTCGTCCGTGGAGGGCAGGTTTCGCAGCTCGTCCAGCGCGTCGGAGAAGGATTTCCAAGCATCGTCTCCCGAGAAGGACATGTGGCAGATGTCACCAAGATTCTCGAGCGCAGACAAACGTTCCTCTCCGGCCGCGGACAGATCGACTGCCCTCAGGCCGACCGCGCGCGCCTGACCCAAGGCGAATCGCTTCACGGCATTGGTTGACGCCATCAAGTAATAGTGCCGAGCTTGCCGCCTCAACTCTTCGTCATTGGTCAGATCGAATGCGCTTGCGTAATGATGAGCGAGGACTTCCGCCAGCTCGACGGAGCGCGTGCCGCTGACGTCCTCTATCCAGCGCGCAGCGCTCAGGTGGGCCTTTCCTCTTTCCCTGCGAGGCAGGCTCTCGTAGGTGACGTCGCGGATCAACAGGTGCTTGAAGGTGTACTCGATGTCTCCAGCCATGGAAGAGGTCAGACGCTCCTCGATCAGCTCCCTACGTTTGAGAGTTCCGAGGATCGCCTCCAGATCGTCTGCCATCGAGAGCTCTTGCACTGCTCCCGACCAGAAGGTTCGACCGACCACGGCAGCCTGCTGGATAACGTGCCGCTCACGGGCGGAGAGCAGGTCGAGGCGCGCCAGGATCACCGCCTGCACCGTGTCGGGGACGCTGATGTCGGCTATCCCCTCCGACCCGGCCCACCGTTCACCTCGTCGAACGAGTACGCCCTCGTCGATTAAGCGCCGCACGATCTCTTCCAGGAAGAAGGGGTTTCCCTCGGAGCGTTCCAGGATGCGGTTCTTCGCGCCCTCCGGGAGCTCGTCGATGTCCAGGAGGTACGAGACCAGCGTCTCGCTCTCCTCTTGAGTCAAAGGGTCGAGTGGGATGGATGAGTAGTTGCGCCGGCCTCCTCCCCAGTTGGGCCTGGAGCGGAAGAGATCGGGCCGCGTCGCGCACAACAAGAGAACGGCGCCGTGTGTGTTCTCCGCGAGATAGTCGAGGACGTCGAGCATCGAGGTGTCGGCCCAGTGGATGTCCTCCACCACGACCACGAGCGGTCGCTCTCGCGACATCGCGCCGAGAAGAGCGCGCCATGCCACCAACAGGTCCCTTAAGGCCTGCCTCGGCTCGAGGAGGGTCTCGGTCGCATCGGACTCGAGGCCCAGCGTACTGGCGAGGGCGGCGGCCGTTCGTTGGGGCTCGGGGGCGAGATCCTGAGGGATCGCCTCGCGAACCAGCTTCCGGATCTTCTCGAACGCGGTCTCCGGAGGGTCGTTGTGCAACAGTCCGGCCTCTGACCCGAGGATCTCGGCCAGGGGCCACATCGTCACCCCCTCTCCATACGGAAGGCATCTCCCCGCCGTGACCTTCGCCTGAGGTTCGACCTCGAAGATGAACTCCCGGACGAGGCGGCTCTTGCCGACCCCCGCATCTCCGATGATCGTCACGAGCTGAGGCCTTGCCTCTCGCTGCGTGCGCTCAAAGGTATCGATCAGCAGCTTGAGCTGGACCTCGCGGCCGACCATCGGGGCCGACAGTCCGGGGAGCCCTCTATCGCTCGGCGACAGTAGCTCGTCGCTCACCGACCAGGCCGCGATCGAGTCGGACTTCCCTTTGAGCTCGAGCGGCTCCACAGACTCGAGGAGGAAGTTGGTCCTTGCCGCTCGCTGGGTACGTTCCCCGACCAGGATGGTTCCCGGAGGGGCGGCCTGCTGAAGCCGGGCCGCGACGTTCACCGCGTCGCCGGTTACCAACAGGTCCCCACCCACGGTGCCGGCCGCGAGGACGTCGCCGGTGTTGATCCCGATTCGCATCTGAAGCTCATCGGCTCGATCGAGGTTCCAGTCGTGCAACTTGGTCAGCATGCGGCGGGCGGCGCGGACGGCTCGCACAGGATCGTCTTCGTGAGCGACCGGGGCCCCGAAGACGGCCATGATGGCGTCGCCGATGAACTTCTCGACGGTCCCTCCCTCGCCCCTGATCTCCTCGGTCATCGCGTCGAAGTAGCTCGCCATCAGCTCCCTCACGTCCTCGGGATGCAGGGCCTCCGCTCTCGATGTCGATCCGACGACGTCGGCGAACAGGATCGTGGCCAGCTTCAGGGTCTCCTGAGCATCGCCGGGGCCGCCCGCCACCGCCGTCCCGCATGAGGGACAGAAGCGAGCCCCGGGCACGATCTCGGACCCGCAGCTCGGGCACGCCGCGACCAGGGGGGCTCCGCAGCTCATGCAGAACCTCGAGCTGGCGAGGTTCTCCGTCCGACAGGTGGGACAAAACACGCTCACATGAGCATTAAAAGCGGGTTTGGGGGCGTCGGAAAGGCGCTTGATGGCTCGATAATGGACGTATGGAGAGGCGTATCTTCGGAACCGAGAACGAATACGGCGTGACCTGCACGTTCAAGGGGCAGCGGCGCCTGAGCCCCGACGAGGTTGCGCGCTACCTGTTCCGCCGCGTCGTGTCGTGGGGCCGCTCGTCGAACGTCTTCCTCGAGAACGGCGCCAGGCTCTACCTCGACGTCGGCTCGCACCCCGAGTACGCCACACCGGAGTGCGACACGGTCTACGACCTCGTGGTCCACGACAAGGCAGGGGAGCGGATACTCGAGGGCCTCCTCAAGGCGGCCGAGACCCGCCTCCGGGAGGAGGGCATCTCGGGCGAGATCTACCTGTTCCGTAACAACACGGATTCGGCCGGGAACTCGTACGGCAGCCACGAGAACTACCTCGTCTCCCGTTACGGGGAGTTCGGTCGCCTGGCGGAGGTGATGATCCCGTTCTTCGTCACGCGCCAGATCTTCGCCGGGGCCGGCAAGGTGCTGCAGACTGCACGCGGAGCTCTGTTCTGCATCTCGCAGCGCGCAGAGCACATCTGGGAAGGCGTATCGTCGGCGACGACGCGCTCGCGTCCAATCATCAACACCCGCGACGAGCCGCATGCGGACGCAGAGAAGTACCGGCGGCTCCACGTCATCGTCGGTGACTCGAACATGAACGAATGGGCCTCGTACCTCAAGGTTGGAAGCACGGCCGTGCTGTTACGCATGATCGAGGAGGGTGTGCAGATCCGCGACATGACGCTGGAGAATCCCATCCGAGCGATCCGGGAGATTTCGCACGACACGTCGTGTAAGCGACGCGTGCGGCTCGCCAATGGGCGGGAGGCGTCGGCGCTGGACATGCAGAAGGAATATCTCGAGAAGGCGCTGCGATGGGTCGATCAACGGGACGACCACGTGATGAAGGAGATCGCGGGCATGTGGGCGCACGCGGTCACGAATCTCGAGAACGACCCGGACGCTCTCAAGCGGCAGGTGGACTGGATAGCGAAGCGCGACATCCTGGAGAAGATGAGGGCCCGCGACAACCTCTCGCTGGGTCACCCGAAGATGGCCTTGATGGACCTCCAGTACCACTGCGTCAATCGTGATGCCGGGAAGCGAACCGGGCTCTATTACATTCTCGAGCGCCGAGGTGAGGCAGAGCGGATATGCGACGAGGCGGACATCGAACGCGCCAAGCAAGAGCCTCCCCAGAACACGCGCGACAGGCTGCGTGGAGAGTTCATC
>JBOGXB010000006.1:0-48853 GCA_050694215.1 Actinomycetota bacterium | reverse complement strand
AACCGCCAGCCCGTATCCGAGCTCCGGCCGGTACAGGTTGTCGAAGAACCTCCGGCGCGGCGCGGGGGATCGGACCAGCTCTCCGGTCACGCGCGTGGTGAGGTCGGAGGGCTCGGGGAACGCGACCTGGCCGGACAGGTCGCGGAGCCTCCGGTGGAGGCGGTCGTTTCGATCCGAGGAGAGCTCACTCATGCCCGGCACCTACCCTCGCGAGCTCATTCGCTTCGAGATTGGCCCGCAGCTTTTTCATCGCCCTCGATAAACGCGACTTCACCGTCCCCTTCGCCACTCCCATCACGGCGGCCATCTCCTTCTCGGATAGGTCGAGGAAATATCGCAGCGCGATCACTCTGCGCTCGTCCTCCTTCAGCGAGTTGAGGGCTTCGACGAGAACCCGCCGAGGTTCGCCCGCGAGGACCGCGGCCTCGGGAGATGGGGCCGCATCTTCCCGAGGGCGGTCCTCCTCGAGACGCAGTCGCAGGCCCTCGCGTCGCCCCGCGGACCTGCGGCGGTTGAGCGCCTCGTTGGCGACGATCTTGAGTAGCCAGGGGCGGAAGGGAGCGTCCGACCTGAACCTGCCCAACGCGTAGTAGGCCTTGATGAAGGCGCTTTGGGCCGCGTCCTCCGCGTCGCCGGCATCACCTGTGATCACGTAGGCGGTCCGTTGTGCCACGCCCTGATAAGTCCTCACGAGCACCTCGTATGCGTCGGTGTCGCCCTTCTTAGCCCGCTCGACGAGCTCCAACTCATCCAGTGGTCGGCCCTCCACGGATCGTTCTCGTAGCAATTACACCGGTGCCCGGACGTCGGTTCCGGTGCCGGCGAGATCAGCGCTCACCGCGGCGGAGTCTCGAGACTGCCCACCCGAAGAGGTCGCGATCAGAGGAAGGCGAGGTCGCTCTCTTCCTCGTCCGCGATAGCGCGGGCGCAGGTGGGACAGAACCACCGAGCTTCGAGCGGTGTCCCACAGGTTCGATGTCGGGGCGGGTCCACACCCTCGACGCGGCCGGTGGCCCAGTGGGCGAGCAGTCGGAGGGCTCCGGCGAGCTCGCGGCCCCGGGCCGACAGCTCGTAGGTGAAGCGCGGGGGCCTCTTGGAGTAGGCCCTGCTGACCACGATCGCCTCTTGTTCCAGGTGCTTCAGGCGCTGGGAGAGAACGTTGGGGGCGATCCCCTCCACCGCCTCGAGGATCTCCTTGAAGCGCCTGGGGCCCGGGAGCAGGGCCTCCACGAGCAGGAGCGACCAGCGATCGCCGACGCGGGCCACGGCCGCGGCGAGCGGTGAGGAGGGATCGTTCCGGGCCATGAGGCCCATGGTCCCACGAGCGGGTTGCGTTGACATGTGTTCAATAGTAACTTGCAAATAAGAAGTTACTAGTGGCTTGGCGAGGCTCTCGCCTTGGGCCAGGCGGGAAGGAGCGGATCATGGCGATGGCGATCTCGGAGCTCAGCGACGTCGTGGCGCGGGCGGCGCGCGAGGTCGGGCCCAGCGTGATCGGTCTCGGCGACAGATGGGCCGTCGGCTCGGGTGTGGTCCTGGGGCCCGGGCGGGTGCTGACGAATGCCCACAACCTCAGGCGCAAGGAGGTTCGGGTTACGTTCGACGACGGACGTGAGGAGGTGGGCTCCGCGCTCGGAGCGGACCTCGACGGCGACATCGCCGTGGTCGAGGTCGACACCGGCGACACCGCACCGATCCGGTGGGAGCAGCCGGTGACTCCAGGCATCGGCGCTCCGGTCCTTGCGCTCGCGAACCCCGGTGGTCGCGGCCTGAGGGTGACCTTCGGGCTGGTGTCCGGGACGGAGCGGAGCTTCAGAGGTCCGCGCGGCCGCCGGATTACGGGGAGCCTCGAGCACACGGCTCCACTCCTTCCGGGATCGTCGGGAGGACCGGTCGTGGACGTCGACGGCAATTTCCTCGGTCTCAACACCAACCGGCTCGGCGAGGGCTTCTATCTCGCCATCCCGGCGGACGACGCACTGCGGCAGAGCGCGGAGGCGCTGGCGCGCGGGGAAACGCCCGAGCATCCGCGGCTCGGCGTTGGTCTGGCCCCGTCACGCGTGGCGCAGCACTTGCGGCGTGCGGTCGGTCTTCCGGACGCGGATGGTCTTCTCGTTCGGCAGGTGGAGGACGGAAGTGCCGCCGACCGCTCGGGGCTCGAGGAAGGTGATCTGATCGTCGCCGCAGGCGGACATCCGACCCCCGATTACGACGCGCTGGCGGAGGCGCTGCGAGAGCTGCAAGAGAAGGGCTCGATCGAGCTCACGGTGCTGCGCGGCACCGAGGAGCGCGAGGTCACGGTGACGAAGTAGCTCTTCAGCCGGCGCGCAGCATGAGAGCCAGCTGGCGCGACTGAACGAGGAGCTCGCCCTCCGGGCTCCAGATCTCACCCGTCTCCTCGAAGAACCCGTCGCGGCCCAGCTCCGAGGTGAACATGCCCAGATAGAAATCGTCGTGGTGACTACCTTCGATGGGCAGCGACGAGCGGAAGTGGATCGTGAGATCAACGGTCGGGCACACGACGGGCTCGGTCAGGCGCGGGAAGACAACCGGAGGCCATGCATCCGCGTATGTCGCCATGAGGATCGCGTCCGCGATGCGAGGTTCGGCCAAACGCATCCAACCTCCCAGCTCGGCTCGGTCCGCGCCCGAGAACGGGGCACCACCGACGACCCAGCGCATGTCGAAGTTATGGAGGAAGGGCGGAACGCCGGGAGCCTCGAGGGGGAACGGGAACGCGTCGTCGGGCGCCGCGACGTCCGGCATCGAGGCATCTCTAAACTCGGGACCGGACCACGCAACCGAGAAGGCAGCTAGGGCGACGGCGACGCAGCGGTCTCCTTGCGACATGCGCGCCGACATGAAAGTGATGGATCGGCCGGCTCGTTCAATCGTTGTCTCGATGCGGAAAGGCCCCTCCTCCGGTGCTGCTACGAAGTGAACCGTTAGCGAGCGGACGTGTCGCTCGGGCTCTTCGAGAGCCTCAGTCAGGGCCCGCAGCAGTATCGAGCCGAGATAGCCGCCGTGAGGCCCCCGCACGACCCACCAACTCTTGTCCAGCTTGCCCTCGAAATGGTGATCGGTTCGTTCGAGCGAGGTCGTGGCGTCGAAATGGTTCACGCGCCGCCCTCGACGTCGCGCCGGAGTCCGCGCAGCTGGGTGTCGATAATGTGCTCGATCATCTCGTGCTTGTCGGGCCAGGGGAACTCGGGCTTGGCGATCAGGAGTGACGTGACCCCGTGGACGGTCACCCACAGGTCGATCGAGATCATCAGGGAGTTTCCGGGCAGGAAGTGACCCGAATCGAGACAGCTCTGAACGACGTCGAGGAGGTGGCTGAAACCCGAGTTGGTTAGGAGTCGTTCGGTGTGGCCCTCGTCCACGGAATGAGGGGTCCGGTCCATGAAGATGATCCGGTACTGCTCGGGATTGTTCACGCCGAACGATATGTAGGCGCGCCCCATACTCCGCAGGGCATCCAACGGATCGGAGGCCCCGTCGGTGGCCTCGGTCATGACCCGATGGAGTTCGTCGAAGTGCTTCTCGCACACCGCGAAGATGAGCTCGTCCTTGTCGGTGAAGTGGAGATAGATCGACGGGGGAGTGACCCCGACCCGCTCTGCGACCGCGCGGATGGAGACCGACTCCGCGTCGCCGGTCTCGATGAGGAGCTCCTCGGCCGCCTGGAGGATCGACTCCTTCAGCTTCTCGCCTTCGCCTCGCCGGGCACGGCTCCGGCGAGGCGTTCCCTCGGTCGTCGTCAAACCTTGGCTCCCTCCATGGTGGGCGGACCCGGAGCGATGGCTCCTGCTTCCGGAGATGCCGCCTCCTTGAGACCGTACCTCTCGTACAGCCTGCGGAGCGGCTTGGGTGCCCACCAGTTCGCCTCTCCCGCCAGGTGCATGAAGGCCGGGACCAGGGTTGCGCGGATCAGGGTCGCGTCCATGATGACGGCGAGCGACAGCCCGACACCCATCAGCTTGATGAAGCTGATCTCGGAGGTGGCGAATGCGATGAACACGACTGCGATCAGGGCGGCGGCGGCCGTCACTATGCGTCCCGTCTTCTCCAGGCCGATCGCGATGGATGAGTGGTTGTCGCCGGTGCGGTCGTGCTCCTCCTTGATGCGGGAGAGAAGGAAGACCTCGTAGTCCATTGAGAGCCCGAAAGCGATGCAGAACATGAGGATGGGGCTCGTCGTGTCCAACGTTCCCGTCGCGGTGAAGTTGAGGAAGTCGGAGAGGTGCCCGTCCTGGAAGATCCACACCATCGCACCGAACGTCGCGGTGAGGCTGAGCAGGTTCAGAACGACCGCCTTGATGGGGACCAGGATGCTCCCCGTCATCATGAACAGCAACACGAAGGTGACGACCGCGATGATCGCTGCGGCGAGCGGCACCTTTGCGAAGATGGACTCCTTGCCGTCGACGAGCTCGGCAGAAGGCCCGGTGACCAGCACTTCGAAGGGGGCTTCCTCGGTACGCACGTCCTTCACGAGCTTCTCACCGGCAGGCGAGACGGGTTCGACCGAGGGGACGACCGAGAGCCACGTTGCATCGCCGGCCGCGAAGCCCCTGGACAGCGGAGTGGGTCGTGCGACGCGGCCTCCCTCCACGTAGGAACCGGTTAGCGCATCGACGCGCGCAACGCCGTCGAGGCGGCTCAACGCCGTTGCGTAACCCGTGACGTCGCTCTCGAGGGTCGCCGGGTCGTCGACGTCTCGTGCGACCACCATGAGTCCCCCCGCCTCCTGAGAGGAGAAGTTGTTGCGGATCTGGTCCTGAACGTTGCGGCTCGACGCATCGGCAGGGAGGACGCGATCGTCGGGCAGCCCGAACTCGGCGCCGAGGAAGGGCGCCCCGAGGAAGAGCAACAGGGCGACGACGGCGAGTGCTATCAGCACGGCGCGTCGCATCACGAAGACGGCGACACGGTGCCAGAAGCCTTCCCCGACCTCCTTCGGCCGACGGCGCCACAGCACCCACTTGTCGATGCGAGGTCCGAGTGCTGCAAGTAGCGCGGGCAGGAACACGAGCGCCCCGACGACGGAAAGGGCAACAACTGCAATGCCCGCATAGGCGAACGACTTGAGGAAGTACTGGGGGAAGACGAGCAGTGCGGCCAGCGATGCAGCGACCGTCAGACCGCTGAACAGCACCGTTCTCCCCGCGGTCTCAACGGTGCGCGCGACCGCGGAGTTCCTATCGAGTCCGGCGTGCAGCTCCTCACGGTAACGAGACACGATGAACAGTGCGTAGTCGATGCCGAGCCCGAGACCGAGCATCGTCGTGAGGTTGATCGAGTAGACGGAGACGTCGGTGAAGGCCGTCATGACCGTGAGGACAAGGAACGTCCCGACGATGGCCATGATGCCGATCGCCAGTGGGAGCCCCGCTGCGATCACACTGCCGAAGACGAGGACCAACAGCACCAGAACGATCGGGAAGGTGAGCGATTCGGCTCGAGCGAGGTCCTCCTCGATCTGCGCCGAGACCTGACGAAAGACCTCCGCCTGACCTCCTACCTCTACCGTGATCGGGCCCTCGGAGCGCGTGTACTCGGGGGAGAGCTCCTCGATGCGGGCGTCGATCTGGTCCTCGCTCCCGCCGATGCGTCCAAGAACGAGGGCTTGCGTGCCGTCGTCGCTGCGTAGCGAGGGCGCCGAGCCGAGCGTCCAGTAGGAGAACGCCTGATCGACACCCTTCTCGTGGGCAAGCTGGTTCGTCAGCGCGGCCCCGGCCCTGGCGGTGGCGGGGTCGTCGACCGAGCCTCGAGCGCTGAGCAGCAGGACGACGTTGGGATTGCCGGAGTTGAAGGCGTCCTCGACGACCTGGTTCGCGCGGCTGGACTCCGCGTCGGGATCGTTGAAGCCGCCGCCCGAGACCCGATCGAAGAGGCCGCCTCCGAACAAGCCGGCGAGGGCCAGCGCGAGGGTTCCGACGACGAGCACCCAACGGCGCTTGGCAGCGGTGAACGTACCGAGGCGATGGAGCATCTCTCCCACCCTTTCTGGCCGTAACTTAACAACGTAAACCTAACCCCGGTAATAGACCACGCCGGGGGTTGCGCTGTCAACCCCCGACCCCACCCCCGCGAAACTGAGCGCGCGCCGCCACGCCATGGGTGGTCTTCGGTCCAGCGAATCCAGGGAGAAGACTGAGCCGGCGCATCCGACGCACATAAGCAGGGGGAGGGAAGACAATCGGACGAGGCGAATCCTGGACGCATCCGAGCAACGGAAAAAGGTGACCCGGACAGATGGCTGATGCCGCCGAAGGTTCCCTCCAGGAGCTGAAGAGGGGGATCGACGACTACCTCCTGCGGAGGAGGCGCCGGCGCAGCGCGCGGCGACGTTTGCCCGGTCGCCGGATGACCCTCGTCCTGGGAATCGTGCTTCTGGTTCTCTTAGGCGCGTTCGCGTGGTCCCTCGACTACCTCAGTCCTCGCTCCACCGGCACCGAGCTGTCCATCGACCAGTTGAGCGCGCTGGCGGGCCGGCAACGCATCGAGACGGCCGTCTTCAGGGACGAGGACAACAGGCTCACCGGCAGGTTCGTGGAGGCCTCGGGCAAGAGCAAGGGCAGGCCCACCGACACGGGGGAGCCCAGAGGATCTGGGACCTACTGGGTAACGTATCCGTCCAGCGACGCGGCCTTTGGCGTGCTGTCGGAGATGGTTACCTCCGCGGGGGCCGAGGTGCGAGTAGATCCTCAGACGTCCAAGACGGTCGTGCGCGCCGTGTCGACCTACCTCCTGCCCCTGCTGATCCTCGCCAGCTTCTTCGGCCTGTTGTTCGTCGCCGGGAAGGGTTCTGCGTCTGCGATCGGCGAGGTCATGACGTTCGGCACCATAGGAAAGGGCAAGCAGCGGAAGGGCCTGACAAAGCCGACCACCTTCTCCGACGTCGCCGGCGCGGACGAGGCTGTCGTCGAGCTCAAGGAGGTCGTCGACTACCTTTCCGATCCCGGTCGCTACGAGGAGGTCGGCGCGGTTCCGCCGAAGGGAGTGTTGCTGTTCGGCCCTCCCGGCTGCGGGAAGACGCTCCTCGCCAAGGCGGTCGCTGGTGAGGCTGGGGTGCCGTTCTTCTCGGTAGCGGGTGCCGAGTTCGTCGAGTCCCTCGTCGGCATCGGCGCCGCCAGGGTGAGAGATCTGTTCCAGCGTGTGCGCGCAGTCGCTCCGGCGATCGTCTTCATCGACGAGCTCGACGCTGCAGGACGAAGGCGTGGCCACGGCGAGAGCGGAGGCTCGGACGAGCGAGAGCAGACGCTGAACCAGCTGCTCGTAGAGATGGACGGCTTCGAGGTCAGCTCGGGGATCGTCATCATCGGGGCGACCAACCGGCCCGACATACTCGACCCCGCGTTGCTGCGTCCCGGCCGCTTCGACCGTCACGTTACGGTCGACCACCCCGATGCACACGGTCGAAGGCTGATACTCGAGCTACATGCTCGCGGCAAGCCGGTGGCTTCGTCGGTCGATTTCGAGTACCTGGCCAAGCGGACGGCCGGCTTCTCCGGCGCAGACCTCGCCAACGTGATCAACGAAGCATCATTGCTGGCGCTGCGTGAGGACAAGCACGAGGTGGAGCACCCCGAGCTCGAGGAGGCCATCCAGCGCGTCATGCACGGACCGAAACGTCGGGGCCGGGTGCTCAGCGAGGAGGAAGAGAGGCGCGCTGCGTATCACGAGAGCGGACACGCGATCGTCGCGGCAGCGTTGGGGCGAGCCGACGAGTTGCACCGTGTGACGATCCTTCCGCGCGCCCGAGGTCTGGGGCTCACGGGGCTCCAAAGTGAGGGCGACGCCTACCTGCGCACGCGCGACCACCTCTTCGGTCAGGTCGTGATCTCAATGGGTGGGGTCGCCGCCGAGGAGATGGCGCTGGGCGAACCGTCGACGGGAGCCGAGCAGGACATCGAGCTTGCGACCGAGCTGGCGCGCGACATAGTGGGCCGGTACGGCATGAGTCCCAACCTCGGGCGGGCGCGGCTCCTCGCGTCCGACGTGGATCGGTTTCTAGCCGGAGACGGGACGCTGTCTCATATCTCACCTCAGAAGCATGAGGAGTTCGACGAGGAGGTCAGGCGGCTGCTGATTGCGGCGGAGTCGGAGGCTCGGGACATCCTCATGGAGAACCGGGCGCGCCTCGACGCCGTTGCCGCACAGCTGGAGGAAGTGGAGACCCTCGAGGGGGCCGAGCTCGAGGAGTCGCTCACGGGCGTGGTCGGCAAAGGCGACGGGTTCCAAGCGACGTGGAGGGTGGATCTGGCACGCCGCGACAGGGACGCCTCCGGATGGAGCATCCCGCGCGACTAGCGGTCTGCTAGGGAACCTGGTTCAGGTCGACTTCGATCAGGACCGCGTCCAGAGCCTGCGCGCTGCCGTCGTCTGCCGCCTTGATCGCGAGCTCGTCGCCTGCCCTCAATGTCAGGTAACGGCCGTGCTCGCCCCGGACCTTCCGTACGTACTCGACGAACCGATGTAGGTACAGCTCCTCCGCGTGCTTCTGCAGCTTCTCGAGGTCGACGGCGAAACCGTCACTCCTCTGGTCCGTCTGCATCCGCTCAGACTACTTCGCCGGAGCGGAGGAGGCCCGGTCCGCTCCGGCGAACCCTCATAGCATGGCTGGTGGGACGCGCGCGCCCGCGAGGGCCGGTTTGGGGCTGCTCTGCCTCTGCCTGGTCGCGCTTCCCGTGGTCTCGAAACCGGCGCGCGCGGCGTCGTGCGGGACCGTGCACGGCAATTGGACCTCTGTACCAGGCCCACGCTTCCCATCGGGCGATCAGAGGATGGGTGCCTATGCGGTGAGCCCGCGCTCCCCACGGGATCTCTTCGCAACGAACGGGAGCGTCGTGATGCGATCCGGCGACGGCGGCTGCTCCTGGATCAAGTCGTACCAGCTGACGGCGGGTCCCTCCCTCGACGCTCCTCTCGCGGGCACCGCGCGCATCGAATCCATTCACGTTCCTGCCATCGGCAGAACCGTTCTCCTGATGGTCTCCGAGACGGTCGGTTCGGTCGTGCGCCCCCACGTCGTGGTCAGCGACGATGGAGGCAGGACGTGGTCACTTGGGGATGCGGGGCTTCCTCCCGCCGGCACTCCGGAACGTGTTGCGGGTCCGGCGGACGGAAGGATCGCGTATCTGCGCGTTGATGTCGCCGGTGCTCTCGATGCCATGTATGCGACGACCGACGGCGGGCACAGTTGGGAGCCGCGTGGACGGCTTCCGTCCGAGGCCTCGGGCGGCAGTGCGGACTTCGACGTCGATCCCGTCGCGCCGGATCGGGTGTGGGCTTCGGGTGGCGGTGGACTGTTCCGCTCGACCGACGGTGGAAGGAGCTTTGCGCCGGTAGAGGAGTTCAGCGAGACGAGATCCGGACCGGTCGACGTCTTCCACTTCCCCGGACTGCCGGCGCGCATCGTGGCCTTCCGCCCGGCGTTCCGCGACCTCCTGCGGTCGGACGACGGGGGCCGGACGTGGCTGCGCCACGCCGCGCCGGGTGCTCCGAGCTCGGTTGCCCACGGCATCGCGGCGGATTCTTTGATCGCCGGGACCGGCGGGAGGATCAACGCCTTCGTGCCATCGGCCGCCTCGTGGGTTGATCTTCATGCAGCCGCGGGCGCGACGGATGTGGCGGCGGCTCTGACGGCGGTCCCGGTGTTCTTCGCTCGCACCTCCAGGACCATCGAGGTGTACCGCGGCCCGATAGGCAGGGACCTGAGAATCCCGAAAGGCACATTGGTGCTTCCCGACGTGAGCCTTCCCGACATACCTCCGCCGCCCAACCCTCCGCCGCCCAACCCTCCGCCCGCGACGCTGTCGCCGCGAGAGCGTACGGTCAGGATCGCCGCGGGTGGGTCGCGCACGGTCTCGTACCGGCTCAGCTTGCCGCGCATCCACACGCCGCTCGACCTCTACCTGCTCACCGACAGCTCGTCCAGCTTCAAGCCCTTCATCGAGGGTCTTCGCCGCGGCGCGGCGCGCATCGTGGGTGCTCTCATCGATAAGCGGATCGACCTTCGGTTCGGTCTTGCCGAGTATCGCGATTATCCCGACCGCGAGACCGAGCCCGCGTCCGAGGAGGAGCCCAACTTCGTCTACCGGCAGAAGCAAGACCTGACCTCCGATACGACCGCGCTCGAGCGAGCTCTCGAGAGCATCCGCGCCGACGGCGGCGGCTTCTACAACGCGATGCTCGGAGCGCTCTTTCAGACGGCTACGGGGGCCGGGCAGGAGGTGTTCCCCCCGGGACCCGAGAACGACGTGCCCCCGGGCCTCCAGGCCGATTACCGGCGCGAGTCGCTCAAGGTCGTGATCTTGGTGGCGGACGATCGCTTCATCGAGGAGCAGGATGCGTACCGGCGCGACCTGATCAAGCCCAACATCCCCAGCTTCGACGAGGTAGCCGCCGCGCTCGACGCGAAGGGAATCCGTCAGGTAGGGCTGTCTCTCTCGTCCGACGCGACTACCGATCTTCGCCGGATGGCGAGCGCCACCGGGGCGTTCGCTCCCGAGAGAGGCATCGACTGCAACGGCGACGGTGACCGCGACGTCACAGAGCGCGGCCCCCTCGTTTGCGAGCTCGACCGGCGGAGCCTCGCGCGTGGCGACGCGATCGTCCCGGCCATCGTCAGCCTCGTGCAGGGGGTGCGAACGCGCTCGGCCGTGCACTTCCGGGCCGAGGCCGACAGGGACGTGGTCGCGTCGGTGGACCCCCGCGGCTACCAGAACCTCGTTATGCAGTCGAGCAACGTGCTCACGTTCGACGTGACGTATCGCTGCCCCCGCTTCCTCGCAGGGAAGCGGGCCGAGGTGAACGTCCGGGCGTCGGCCACCGACGTGACCGAGCTCGCCCACGCCCGTGTGCTGTGCGGGGCGGTGGGCGACGAGGACGACCCCCGCCCGCCCTCGGCGCTGGAACGCGCTCTCGGGGCACTTCCGCTGGTGCCTGCCGCGCCCACCTCGCCCATCCCCGAGCCGGCCTCGCAGGCTCAGGGACAGGGGCAGGCCCAGTCGCAGGCTCAGGCGCAGGGGCAGGCAGCCGTGGCCGCGCAGGAGCAGGAGCAACCCCAGGTCGCGTCCGCGTACGCGTACCGGGCCGCGCTCGAGGACTCGGCGCGCGAGGAGTACGCGCTCTCGCGGCTCCGTAGGGACCCGCAGCCGCCGTTCCTCCCAGTTGCGGCGAGCGCGGTTCTCATGGCGGTGGCGTACGGGCTCGCGGTCACCGGGAGGCGACTCGGCGTGGCTCGCCTGGGCCGGCGCCCCTAGGGGGTCGCGTTCGCCTGGAGGGTGGCAGGAGGGCCCCCCTCGGAGGCGAACCCCTACGAAAGGACACTCCTAGGAGGACGAGCAGATGAAGCGATCCGTGCTGATGTTTTGCGCCGTGGCCCTCGTTGCGGGCATGGTGGCGCCGGCCGGGGCGGGCCCCACGCCGGGTGGGTTCACGACCGACAACGTCGAGTACGTGGGTTTCGTGCCCACCGAGCAGTCCACGTCGACCGGCCTCACGATCCAGGGCAAGTTCATGTACCTGACGAGCTGGAAGAACATCTCCGTCTACGACATCTCCAACCCGCTGGACCCCCAGCTGCTCGATGTGGAGCCGCTCGGATTCCAGTTCGAGAACGAGAACGTCGCGCTGTCCCCGGACGGGGACACGCTCCTGTTCTCCGAGTCGCTGCCTCTCGACGTGCTCCACGTCTGGAACGTCGAGGACAAGTCCAACATCCAGGAGATCGCGCAGCTCGAGGGCGCGGGTGACCACACGACGAGCTGCATCCTCAGGTGCAGGTGGGCCTACGGCTCGGACGGCACGATCGTCGATCTGCGCAACCCCGCCAAGCCGAAGCTGGCCGCCGACCGCGACAGCAAGAAGAGCTGGCACGCGCGGACGGGCTTGAACGATGACGGAGCCCACGACGTCGAGGAGTTCCGCAACGGCTTCCTCATCACGTCGACCATCTCCGACCCCTTCCAGTGGCTCGACGTCCGCAAGCCGCTCAGGCCGAAGGTGATCGCCCGGGGCAAGAACCCCGACCCCGAGGGGTTCCTGTTCCACTCCGGCCACTGGCCGAACCGGGGCCGTGCTCGGTTCGTCCTCATGCAGGGCGAGCGTAACTTCAACCCGCGCTGCGATGAGTCCAACGGGCCCTTCATGACTTTCGACTCCCGCCGCGTGAGGCGCACCAGGACGTTCAAGCTGGTCGACACGTATCGCTTGGGTAACGGCACGTACTCGGACGGCAAGCCTGCTGCGAACGCGCTCGGCTGCTCGGCCCACTGGTTCGACGAGCACCCCACGTACCGGAACGGCGGGCTCGTGGCGCTGGGTTACTACGAGCACGGAACGCGCTTCCTCGACATCAAGCGCAACGGCAAGATCAAGGAAGCCGGCTGGTTCGTGCCCTTCGCCGGTTCCACCTCGGCCGCCTACTGGGTGAACAGGCAGATCGTGTACGCGGTCGACTACACGCGGGGCATAGACATACTGAGGTTCCACCGCAAGCACATGTGATCCATCCCCGCGTCGAGTGTCATGAGAGCCGCGCACAGCGCGGCTCTCGTCACACTCGAGCAGTTTGACGATAGACGTCGGCTCCGGTGCCCAGTTCAGGATCGTTACTCTTGGCCTGTTCCAACTGCTCCAGCATTGCCTTCTCGGGCGTGGGTTGGTCGAGGCTCTCCATCAGGTCCAGGGTGCGCGCCGCGTAGCGCAGGATCTGGATCGTCTCGATGCCGCCGATGTCGTTGAAGAACCAGCCGCAGCTCGTGAACATCGACATCGAGCTCTCCTGCAACTGGAGCAGCGCTTGGGCCGTTTTCCTAGCTGCATCGTCGAGCGGGCCGGACGCCTCCCGAGCGATGAGCTCGTCCCATTCGGTTCGACCGATCACCACGTCGACATAGTGATCGCGAGCTTCCCACGGGTTCTTGAAGAGGGCGGCGCCCATGCGTTGAAAGACGTTGTCGGCCGCATCGCGCACGATGTCGAGCGCGGCACGAAGCGGGCCTCTCCAGCTTTGATTCCATCCGGGGTCCCCACCGGTCGAGCAGCCACAGTCTCGTGTCCACCTGCCGACCCCGTGTGCACACGACCACGAGCTGCCCTCGCCGCCCCGGATTCTCACGTCGTCTTGCGGAGGATGGCCGTCGAGGTACGCGCTGTAGTTCGTTACCTCGATGCCGCGGCGCTCCGCTTCGATGAACAGCGCGTATGCGAGCCCGAGGTCCGTGAAGATGTGATGATGACCATAGGTCTCGCCGTCCGTCGCCGCGTGGATGAGGTGCTGCCTTTCACCGAGCCGCGACTCGAAGAGGCGGATGAACCCCTCGGCCGAGGAACCTGCCCTCTCGAAAGCAATCGAGCGCGCAATGTCGCCGTCGTAGAAGAACAGTGCCAGCGAGCGACCCGACCCGTCGCGGTGCAGGTAACGATGGGGTGTGCGGGTGTCGACTGCACCCCGGGCTTGGCCCGGCGCGAGGATTGTGAAGCGGAGACCTTCCTCGATGAGGACGCCGAGGACGTTGTCGCTCGCGGCGGTCTCGGGAAGCCACATGCCCTCGGGATCGCGTCCGAACCGATACCGGAAATCCGCAAGCCCCCAACGCACCTGCGTGCGCACATCGCGCAAAGTCGAGAGGGGGAGGATCGTGTGATGGAACGCTTGAGCCATCGCGTTCCCGTGACCGAGCCTGTGGAGACTCAGCCGGTCGGCCTCGATGATGCGGCCATAGGTCTGGGGGTCGGCCTTCTCCATCCACGCGAGGAGCGTCGGGCCGACGTTGAAGGAGAGACGCTCGAAGTTGTTGACCACGCGGTCGCCCGGCTCGGTCGGGATCGTTGAAAAGGCGGTCGGCCGGTAGCACTCTGCGTGGACCCGCTCATTCCAATCGTGGAACGGCGCGGCGCTCGGCTGCGCGTCGATCCTGCCGGTCCAGGGATTCTCGCGCGGCGGCTGGTAGAAGTGGCCGTGGACGACGATGCGACTCACGCGGTTCTATACCCCCGGGAACGGCTTTCTGGGGGGCGCCAGTTACGAGAAAAGGGGGTCAATGCCGGAGCCAGATGGTGGCCAGCGGGGGGAGGGTCACCTGGCTCGAGTGGTCGAGGCCATGCCACGACATGGGGTGCGCCTCGACGGTGCCCATGTTGCCGAGGTTGCTGCCACCGTAGGCGCCTGCGTCGGTGTTGATGACCTCGCCGTAGCTCCCCCCAACCGGCAAGCCCACCCGAAAGCCGGTGCGCGGGACCGGAGACAGGTTGGAGATGCACACGACGATGCTGCCGTCGGCGCCCACACGATAGAAGGAGATGACGTTGTTGTCGGCGTCGTTGGCGTCGATCCACCGGAACCCATCCGGCGAGGTGTCGAGCTCCCAAAGCGAAGGGTTCCTCGTGTAGACGCGGTTCAGGTCCGCCACGAACCGTCTCATGCCCTCATGGTGGGGATCCTTCAGGAGGTGCCAGTCGAGGCTCTCATCGTGGTCCCACTCGCGTTCCTGCGCGAACTCTCCGCCCATGAAGAGGAGCTTCTTCCCGGGGTGGGCCCACATGAACGCGTAGAGCGCGCGCAGGTTGGCCAGTCGCTGCCACTTGTCTCCGGGCATCTTGTTGATCAGCGACCCTTTCCCGTGAACGACCTCGTCGTGCGATAAAGGCAGCGTGAAGTTCTCGCTGTACGCGTACATCATGCTGAAGGTGAGCTGATTGTGATGGTAGCGGCGGAAGATCGGCGCTTTCGAGAAGTACAGAAGCGTGTCGTGCATCCATCCCATGTTCCACTTGAAACCGAATCCGAGACCTCCGAGATGGACGGGCCGAGTCACCCCGGGCCATGCAGTCGATTCCTCGGCGATCATCAGGACGCCGGGATGCTCCCCGTAGACGACCGTGTTGAGCTGCTTCAGGAACTCGATCGCATCTAGGTCCTCACGCCCCCCGAACTCGTTGGGAACCCACTCGCCCTCCTCGCGGCTGTAGTCGAGATAGAGCATCGATGCCACGGCGTCGACCCGAAGGCCGTCGAGGTGGAACTCCTCGATCCAGTACAGCGCGTTGGAGATCAGGAAGTTCCGAATCTCGTTGCGACCAAAGTTGAACACGAGGGTTCCCCAATCGGGATGCTCACCCTTGCGCGGGTCCACGTGTTCGTAGAGGGCCGTCCCATCGAAGCGCGCAAGAGCCCACTCGTCCTTGGGGAAGTGGGCCGGTACCCAGTCCATGATCACACCGATGCCGTTGCGGTGCAGCGTGTCGACGAGATAGCGGAGGTCGTCCGGAGAGCCGAAGCGGGCGGTCGGGGCGAAGTAGTTGCTGACCTGATAGCCCCACGACCCCGTGAAGGGATGCTCGGCGAGCGGCATGAGCTCGACGTGGGTGAAGCCCATCTGGTTGCAGTACTCGGCAAGGCCGGGGGCGACGGTGCGGTATGTGATGGTCTCGCCGTTCGGGCCTCGCCGCCAGGAGCCCAGATGCAGCTCGTAGACGGACATTGGTGCCCGTTGCGGATCGAGGGCCCTTCGGTTGTCGAGCCAGTCCTGATCGCCGAACTCGTACTGCGAGGTGTACACGATGCACGCGTTGCTCGGCGGCGGCTCCGTCGCGGCCGCGAAGGGATCCGTCTTCAGCACGAGGTTCCCCTGAGCCGTGACGACCTCGAACTTGTAGAGAGATCTGTCCTGCACATCGGGGACGAACAGCTCCCAGATCCCCGAGGGGCCAAGCGAACGCATCGGATGGAGCCGTCCATCCCAGCTGTTGAAGTCACCCACGACGCGCACGCTGCGCGCGTTGGGTGCCCACACCGCAAAGGCGACCCCTTCGACCCCGTCGATCGTCTGGCGGTGCGCGCCCAGCTTCTCCCACAACCGGGTGTGCCTGCCCTCTCCCGCGAGGTGCAGATCGAGCTCGCCGAGCGTCGGGAGGAACGCATAGGGGTCCTTGAGCACGAACGTCTGGCCATCCGCGTAGCCGACCTCGAGCTCGTAGCCTTCGAGGGGATCCTCGACGATGCCCTCGAATAGCCCGGCTTGGTGGACCATCTCGAGCTTGGCGGCGAGCTCACCACCCACGAGCACCCGAACCGTCTCCGCTCGAGGGCGCCAGGCCCGGACGATCGTGCCGCCCTCCACGCTATGCCTGCCAAGCAGGCTGTGAGGATCTCGCAACTCACCTCTTGCGAGACGTTCGACGTCAGACTGAGCGGCAGCCCGTGGCGAAGGTGGGCGCGCCGTCATGTTGACTCACCTCGCTCGATCACCCGAGCGATGCCTCGCAGAGGGATGCGCGCCCAATCGGGACGATGACGTCGCTCGTAACCCAGCTCGTATAGCGCCTTGTCGATCTCGAACACGTCGAGCATCACGTCGATCGGCTCCCGATCCGAGGGCAGCAGGAAACGGCGCTCGTGAACCCGAGTGAGATACGCGTTGAGGAAGCGCTCGCGCGCTATCTCCTCCCACGTGATCGCCCAGGGCTCCAGGCGCCTCCATTCGTCGGAGTCGACCTCGCAGCGCTCGAATAGGGCCGCCACAGCGGCGTAGCTGAAGGACCGGAGCATCCCGGCGACGTCTCGGAGCGGTGACTGCTTCGCGGTTCGTTCGTCCAGGGGGCGTGCCGGCTCCCCCTCGAAGTCGAGGATCATCCACCCGCGCGCCGTCCTCAGCACCTGGCCGAGGTGATAGTCGCCGTGGACGCGCGTCTTCTGTCCCCCGTGCTCCAGTTCCCTCAGGCGTTCGATCCTGTTCCGCACCGCCGGAGCGTGGGGCTCGAGCTCGGCCGTCCGCTCGGCGAGGAGCGCCTCGAGAGATTCGAGAGCTCGCTCGACCCAGTCCTTTAGATCGAACTCGTCCACCGCTTCCGGCGCGTACTCGTGCTCGAGAAGCTCCTCCTTTGCAAGCATCACGTGCAATGAAGCGGTGACATCGCCGAGGTCGTCGAGGTTCTGCAGGAGCTTGCGGCCGCGCTCCTCGATCAGGAAGTGGATGTCCTCCGTCGCATCCGCAGGATCGATCGCGTCGTAGAGCTCGTGGAGGCGCCGTAAGACGTCCGTCCACCCCTCTTTGGCCTCGGGCATGAACTGCTGGGCAAGCCCCAGATCGATCCGGTGGCTCTGCTCGTCGTCGGCCTCGCGCTCGTACGTGAACTCTCCCACGTGGGGCGGGACGTGCTCGAAGTCCTCGGCGGTGAGGAGACGCGCCAGCTCGAGGTCGGGGTTCGCTCCCACCGCCACGCGGCGAAAGAGCTTGATGATGACGTGCTCGTCGAGCACGAGTGAGGTGTTGGTCTGTTCCGCGCCCATGGTTCGGGCCGAGCTGCTCCCCGGCGGTGACAGCGGATCGAGCCCCGGCCCGCCGAACTGGAACACTCCATAGTCGCCCTTGATCGAAGAACCGTGCGCCATCAAGTCTCCGAAGACCCTCAAGCGGTCGGGTTCATCGAGGGCGTCCCGGGCCGAGCCGTCCTCATCCACGAGGAGCGGCAGGTGATAGAGCTCGCCGGCTCCCCACTCGTAACGCACTGAGACGACGGTGAGAACCAGGGCCGGGGGACCGTCCTCGATCGTTCCCGCGTCGATGACATCGACGGATGCGATCGGGCGCCCCTTGCCCCCGAACCACCTCTTTTCGGGGAGCGTTTCGTGGAGTTGTCGGGTGTCTATCTGGATCACACTTCCTCCGATACGAGTTGGAACCAATAGAAGCTGTGAGGGCCGAAGGTGAGCAGGTAGGGCAGCTCACCTACTCGTGGGAAGCGCTCTCTTCCCAGCATCTCTATGGGGTACATACCCTCATAGGCGGAGAGGTCTAACTCCGCCGCCTGAGCTCTCGACGAGAGGTTGTTAACACACATGATGATGTCGTCGTTCCACTTGCGAATGTAGGCGAAGATCGTTGCGTTCTCTGGGTGAAGCACCTCGAAGGATCCCATTCCCAGCACGGGGTGTTGCTTGCGCACCGCCAGCAACCTCCGAAACCACTGCAGGAACGAATATTGGTTGCGGAGCTGGCCCTCGACGTTGATCGCCTGGTATCCGTAGACGGGATCGAGCAGGATCGGCAGGTACAGTTGTGCGAAGTCGGCCTTCGAGAAGCCCGCGTTCCGGTCGCCCGTCCACTGCATCGGCGTGCGAACGCCGTCGCGATCACCGAGATAGAAGTTGTCGCCCATCCGAAGCTCGTCACCGTAGTAAATGATCGGCGTGCCTGGTAGCGACAGCAGCATTGCGTGGAAGAGCTCGATCTGGTCGCGGTTGTTCTCGAGCAGGGGTGCCAGGCGCCGGCGGATGCCCAGATTCAGTTTCATCCGAGGGTCCTTCGCGTACTCCTTGTACATGTAGTCACGCTCTTCGTCGGTGACCATCTCCAGCGTCAGCTCGTCGTGGTTGCGGAGAAAGATGCCCCATTGCGAGCGAGGAGGTATCTCGGGAGTCTGCTCGAGGATCTCCGCGATCGGATAGCGGACCTGACGGCGGGCTGCCATGAACATGCGCGGCATGAGGGGGAAGTGGAAGTTCATGTGGCATTCGTCGTCGTCCCCGAAGTATGGGACCACGTCCGCTGGCCACTGATTCGCTTCCGCGAGCAGCACGATGTTGTCGTACTGCTTGTCCAGATCGGCCCGCACTCGCTTGAGGAAGGCGTGCGTCTCCGGCAGGTTCTCGCAGATCGTGCCCTCACGCTCGAATAGATAAGGGACCGCGTCCAACCGGAAACCATCGAGGCCGAGATCCAGCCAGAATCGGAGCACTGCAAGCATCTGCTCCTGGACCTCTTCGTTGTCGTAGTTGAGGTCGGGTTGATGACTGAAGAAGCGATGCCAGTAATAAGCGCCGGCCTCCTCGTCCCAGGTCCAGTTCGACTTCTCGGTATCGACGAAGATGATGCGGGCGTCGGGATACTTCTCCGGGTCGTCCGACCACACGTACCAGTCGCGTTTGGCGGAACCGGGCTTGCGCGACTCCTGGAACCACGGGTGCTGGTCCGAGGTGTGATTCATGACGATGTCCGCGACCACGCGGATCCCACTTTCGTGCGCGGCATCGAGGAACTCCATGAAGTCGTTGAGGTTCCCGTACTCCGGCAGGATCGAGAAGAAGTCGGAGATATCGTAGCCGCCGTCGCGCAACGGGGACTGATAGAAGGGGAGCAGCCAGATGCAGTCGATGCCCAACCACTCGAGGTAGTCGAGCTTCTCGGTGAGGCCCTTGAAGTCGCCGAAGCCATCTCCGTTGGAGTCGTTGAAGCTGCGCACGTACAGCTCGTAGAGGACGGCCGTCTTGTACCAGAGGGGGTCACGCTCGGGGGCGGTCATCAGCCTTCGATCCGGAAGACGTGGGCCGGCTCTACATAGGGGTCCAGGCGCACGTAGCTCGATGAGCCGCGCCAGACGTAGGTCGTGTCGGTGATCAGGTCGTGCACTTCGAACTCGCGGCCCTCCTCGACGCCGAGAGCTTCGATATCGAGATGAACCGTCGCCTCTTCCCAGTGGAATGGGTTGAGGTTGACGATCACGAGGATGGCGTCCTGCCCGGGCGAGCGCTTGGAGAACGCGAGCAAGTGGTCCTTGTCGATGTGATGGAAGGTGAGGTTGGTGAGCTCAGACAGAGCCGGGTGCTTGTGGCGGATCTCGTTGACGCGCGTGATGTAGGGGGCGAGGCTGGCCGAACGAGAGTAGCCCCGCGGCTTCAGCTCGTACTTCTCGGAGTGGAGGTACTCCTCACTGCCCGTCTCGAAGGGGACGTTCTCGTAGAGCTCGTAGCCGGAGTAGATGCCATAGCTGGGAGAGAGGAACGCCGCCAGGACGAGTCTGACCCTGAATGCCGGAGGGCCTCCCATCTGGAGGTACTCGTGAAGGATGTCCGGTGTGTTGACGAAGAAGTTGGGACGGAAGTAATGCCTCATCTCCGAGCGGGTCAGCTCGTTGAGGTACTCGATGATCTCCCACTTCTCGTTGCGCCACGTGAAGTACGTGTACGACTGCGTGAAGCCGATCTTGGCGAGGTGTCGCATCACCTTCGGCCGGGTAAACGCCTCGGCCAGGAGGATCAGATCCGGATGCTCCGACTTGAGCTCCTCGATGACCCACTCCCAGAAGGGGAACGTCTTCGTGTGGGGGTTGTCGACGCGGTAGATCTTCACTCCGTGTGAGATCCAGTATTCGAGGATGCCTCTGAGCTCGCGCCAAAGACCTTCCTTGTCCTCGGTGTCGAAGTTGATCGGATAGATGTCCTGATACTTCTTCGGGGGGTTCTCCGCGTGGCGGATAGTTCCATCGGGGCGGTGCACGAACCATTCAGGGTGCTCCTTGACCCAGGGGTGGTCGGGGGAGCACTGGATCGCGAAATCCATCGCCACCTCCAGCCCCTGGCGTTCGGCCTCTGCGACGAAGTCGTCGAAGTCCTCGATCGTCCCCAGGTCGGGGTGGACGTCCTTGTGTCCGCCCGCCTCACCACCGATCGCCCACGGGCTGCCGACGTCGTTGGGCCCGGCCTCGAGCTTGTTGTTCCTGCCCTTGCGGAACGACTTGCCGATCGGATGGATCGGGGGCAGGTACACGACGTCGAATCCCATTCCGGCGATCCTCGAGAGCTCCTTCTTGGCCGTCTCGAACGTTCCGTGCTTCGTCTTGGTCCCGGTCGAACGCGGGAAGAACTCGTACCACGCTCCGAAACGAGCCCTCTCCCTGTCGACGACGAGCTCGAGAGCGGGGCTCGATATCGTCGAGCCGGAGCGATCCGCATACGCGGTCAAGATCGATTCGATCCGGGGGTCTACAACCGCCGCGACACGCGGATTCCGGACGCCCTCAGCGCTCTTCCGCGGGGGTTCGGCCCGGACGGCCTCCACCGCGGCCTGCAGCTTCTTACGGCGCGTGGCGGGCACCGAGCCGAGCCGCGCCTCCATCAACATCGCGCCTTCCTCGAGCTCGACGTCGACGTCCTGACCCGCGTCAAGCCGCTTGACCAGGTCGCGTTTCCAGGTCGCGAAGCGATCGGTCCACGCTTCGATCGCGAAACGCCACACCCCGATCTTGTCAGGAGGGAACGTGCCCACCCAGCGATCGTTATCGGCTTGGCGCATCGGTGCCTCCTGCCAGCGCCTCGATGACGGCCCGCGAAAGCGGATGACCGCCTGGAGTACGGCCGGTCCGTCCCGGTAGATGTCGGCGCTGACCTCGACCTGGTCGCCGACGACGGCCTTGGCTCGGTAACGGCCACCATCGATCTGAGGCTCGATGCGCTCGATGATCACGTGACCCTGCTTGAGATCCATCTTCATCGCGCGCCTCAGCCCCTTCGAGCAGTCGTAATGGCTCTAAGTTCGCTTATGCCTCGAATATCCATAATCCCAGACTCGTGCGTGACGTGCTTTCTGGAAGGTCTCATTAGTGTTTCGGCGTTCTCCAATCCGTTCTTTCGTCCACCCTCGAATCGTTGGCAGTTCGTGCCGGTGTGTGACCGGCCTGTCGGCAAGGAGGGTGGATATGAGTGTCATGGAAAACGCTGCTCGGCAGCCTCGGCGCAATCGGGTGCTGACGGCAGCGATCTCGATCGCGGCCGTACTCGGGTTGGCGACGACGGCCCTGGCTCCGCGGGGGAGCGAGGCATCGAGCCACAGGGAGGCTCCGCTCGTCGCAGGCGACCCGCAAGTGGACAACACCGACGTCTATGCGTTCGTCAGCCCCGACGATCCCGACAAGGTCACCCTGATCAGCAACTGGATCCCCTTCCAGGAGCCGGCCGGGGGACCGAACTTTTACGCGTGGGGTGCGCGAGGGGTCCGCTACGACATCAACATCGACAACGACCACGACAAGAAGGCGGACATCCGTTATCGATGGATCTTCCGTAACCACCGCAGGAGCGGGAACACGTTCCTGTCCAACACCGGCGAGGTCACGTCGCTGACCGATCCGGACCTGAACTTTTTCCAGACCTACGACCTACGGAAGATCGTCGTGGGCAGGAGCGACAGGCTGCTCGTCGACAACGCGGTCGCGGTGCCGAGTAATGTCGGCGATGCGTCGATGCCCGACTTCGCCGCGCTGAGCGCGGAGGGGGTCGAGACCTTCGGAGGCGGCTCGAGGAAGACGTGGGCCGGCCAGGCCGACGATTCCTTCTTCCTCGACCTGCGGGTGTTCGACCTCCTGTACGGAGCGGACTTTTCCGAAGTGGGCGACGACACGCTCGCGGGATTCAACGTGAGCGCGATGGCACTGCAGGTGCCCAAGACCGATGTCGCCCGACGAAACAGGCCGGGGAACAACCCCATCATCGGCGTCTGGAGCACCGCGAGTCGCGTCGGCCGGAGGGGAAAGTTCGTTCAGGTGTCGCGCCTCGGCATGCCACTCGTGAACGAAGTGGTGATTCCCTTGAAGGACAAGGACCGTTGGAACGGATCCCGTCCAGCCGGCGACGGCCAGTTTGCGAGCTACGTCACCGACCCCGAGCTTCCGAAGCTCATCGAGGCCATCTACGGGATAGCGGCCCCAGCCACCCCGCGTAACGACCTCGTGTCTGTGTTCTTGACCGGTGTCCAAGGCCTGAACATGCCCGCTAACGTCCGTCCGAGCGAGCAGATCCGCCTCAACATGTCGATCGCCCCGTGTGAGGAGGGCACCTGTCCCGCCCACTCGCCGCTCGGGGTTATCGGGGGCGACAACGCCGGTTACCCGAACGGTCGTCGCCTCGCCGACGACACGATCGATATCTCGCTGCAGGTCGTCGAGGGCGAGCTCGTCGGCAACCCGAACGACCTGGGGGATGGGGTCGATGCGAACGACCTTGCCTTCCAGAGCACGTTCCCGTATCTCGCCGTGTCGCACTCCGGGTCGGACCCCGACCCGCATACGCCGTAGCCACACGTGAAGGGGGGCCCGGTTCGCCGGGCCCCCCACACCGTCGCCGAGGAGGAATCGGAGTGAAGCGAGTGCTCAGGTCGAGTGTCGCGGTTCTGGCCGGCGCGGCCATGGTCGCGGCAGGGGCGGCGCTCGTCCCCAGGGCACTGCGCTCGAATCCTGCTCCCGCAGTGAACCTCCCGATCCCGGCGACCGGGGGGATCGTCGCCGGAGGCAGCCTCGACTCCACGATCGCTTCTCTTCAGGAGCGATTGAGGGAAACCGACGATCCGCGCTCCCTCGCATCACTGGGCGTCGCGTATCTACAGAAGGCTCGCTCCTCGGCCGGCCCCACCTACTACGCGAAGGCGGAGAGCGCGCTCCAGCGCTCCCTTTCCATCCGGGCCCATGACAACTTCGACGCTGCCATCGGCATGGGCCTCTTGTCCCTCGGCCGCCACGATTTCGACGACGCGCTCCGGTGGGGACTGCACGCCCGTGAGATCAACCCGTTTAGCGCGCCCGCCCTTGGTGTCATCGGCGACGCGCTTGTAGAGCTCGGCCGATACGAGGCCGCCACGAGCACGTACCTGGAGATGGTCGAGCTTCGCCCGAGTCTCTCCTCCTTTGCACGCGTCTCTTACACGCACGAGCTTCGCGGAGACGTGCGAGGAGCCATCGCTGCCATGCAGACTGCCCGGGCCGCGGCGCTCCCAAGAAGTGACGACGCGGCATGGGCCTCTCACCAGATCGGCGACCTCTACCTGCTGATCGGAGCTCTCGAGCGAGCGTCTGGCGCCTACCGGGCGGCACTGTGGGCCGTCCCCGCCTATGCACCTGCGCGGGTGGGAATGGCGAGGATCGCGGCGGCTTCGGGCGACCTGGACAGGGCCTTGTCGTTGCTCGCACGCGTAACGGAGTCGTACCCCCTACCTTCCTACCTCGCTCTGTACGGAGAGGTCCTGGATGCCGCCGGACGCAAGGCTGACGCGCAACGGCAGTACGAGCTGGTCGAGGTGCAAACCCGTCTCTACGAGAGCAACGGCGTGTTGCCCGACGTCGAGACGTATGTGTACCTCGCCGATCACGATCTGCTGCAGCGCAACGATGTCGCCGACATACAGAGCTTGTACGGACGGCGCCCGAGCATCCGTGTTGCCGATGCCCTCGGATGGGCCCTGTACTCCGTGGGTGAGGCCCAGAGGGCGCGGCGCTACGCGCGCGCCGCGCTTCGCCTCGGCACGCGCGATCCCCTCTACCTCTTCCACGCGGGGATGATCGCCCGCAAGGTGGGCGACCGCTCGTCTGCGCGCCGTAACCTATCGCAGGCCCTGGCGCTGAATGAGACCTTCTCCATCCTCCACGCCGAAACGGCGCGCCGGGCCCTGACCTCGCTTCGGGCGAGCTCGAGATGACCCAGAGCAATGCGGAGCCGAGGAGACCGGAGCCGAGCCGTCGTCCGGTAGCGGGGGCTCTGAGGCGCACGCCGACGAACAGAGAGACAAGCGCAGCCGGCGTGCGCCGAAGGAGCAGGCCCCCGCCGATCAGGCGGCGGCCGTCGCGCCCCCCGCGGAGGACGACGGTCGGCGCAGGCCTGGCGCCGGCGCTAATGCGGGTGGGCGAGGCCCTCGCGACTGCGCGCCGGCGGCTGGGCCTCGGCGCAGGCCTTGCGGTATTGACGGTGACTCTCTTCGTGCTCGGTGTCGCCGGGCCGGCGCACGCACACCCGCTGGGGAACTTCTCCGTCAATCGCTTCGCCGCCGTGGAGGTGGGGCTGGACGAGATCGGGGTTCGCTACGTCGTGGACATGGCCGAGGTCCCCACGTTCCAGGAGATGGACGTGATCGATGCGGACGGAGACGAGGCGGCATCGGCTGAGGAGCTGGATTCCTATGCCCGCGTTCTCGGCGCGCGACTCCGAGACGGCCTGCGCCTCGAGATCGACGGAGACGTCGCTCGGCTCGAGTCGACCGGTGCGACCGCGACCGTGCGATCCGGACAGGCGGGCCTCGACGTGCTGAGGGTCGAACTCCGGTACATCAGCCCCCTTGCCCACGAGGAGGCATCTATCCGGTTCGCCGACTCCAACTACTCGGACCGGATCGGCTGGAGGGAAGTCGTCGTCTACGGAGTGGGGGGGCAGGGGATAGCCGAGTCCTCCGTGCCCTCGGACAGCGCCAGCGACGAGCTGCGCTCATATCCCGAAGACTTGCTGTCGAGTCCCCTGCGCGTCGCCGGCGCATCCATCGAGGCCGATCCCAGCGGCCCCGCACTCGTCGAGCCGGAGGGTGCGTCGGCCGAAGGGAAGCTCTCGTCCCTCGGCCGGGTCGGCGACTCGTTATCAGCGCTGCTCGGCAGGGAGGCGTCGCCGCTGCTCATCGCGACCGCCTTGTCTCTGGCTCTAGGCGCGGGCGCCCTTCACGCGCTCGGACCCGGCCACGGCAAGACGATCATGGCCGTTTACCTCGTGGGGGCGGGAGGGCGCGTCAGGCACGCCCTGTCCGTTGGGGTTGCCGTATCCCTCATGCACACGGCCTCGGTGGTCGCGTTGGGGCTCGTGACGCTATGGGCCTCCAGCCTGTTCCCTCCGGAGTCGGTGTTCCCGTGGCTGTCGCTCGTCTCGGGGGGCATCGTCCTCAGCCTCGGTGCGTGGCTGCTGCAACGGAGGCTGCGCTCGAGAGGTTCCTCCTCGACTCACATCCAGCACCATCACTCGCATGCCCACGAGGAGCACTCACATCACGTTCTTGGGGACGATGATCGTCACGGCCATCCCCACGATCATCACCATCTTCAGCCTGAGGGCTCGCTCCTGTCGTGGAAGGGACTCGGCGCGATCGCGGTCTCCGGGGGGCTGTTGCCTTCGCCGACCGCCCTGGTCGTGCTGCTGGGAGCCGTCGCACTCCACCGGGTTGCCCTCGGTGTGGCGATGGTCGGGGCCTTCAGTGTCGGCCTCGCAGCTGCGCTTACAGGGGTGGGAATCCTCGTTCTCAAGGCGAGGGACGCAGTCACGCGCCGGTTCGGCATTGGGATGGGCACGTCGCTCGGGATCGCCTCGGCCATGGCCATCTTGCTTCTGGGAGCCGTCCTCACGACGAAGGCCGTTCTCAGCTTCTAGCGCAGTGGATAGGGTCTAGAAAGAAAGGGTGGGAGAAATGGACACGATCGCCGCAGCGGTTTCGCCGGAGGGGTTCACTCTGGGGGTCGCGCTCACGGCGTTCCTGTTCGGGTTGAGGCACGGGTTCGACCTCGATCACCTTGCCGCGATAACCGACATCACCAGCTCCACACCGAGCGCGCGCAGGTCGCTGCTGCTCTCGACGCTCTACGCGAGCGGTCACGCGCTCGTGGTGCTGGCACTCGGTATCGCTGCTGTACTAGCAGGGGCCAAGATCCCTGCTGCGCTCGACTCGGCGATGGGCTACGTCGTGGGAGCCACGCTGGTGGGGCTAGGGGTCTACGTCTTCTACTCCCTCATCCGCTACGGGCGCGATATGAGGATGCGCAGCCGCTGGATGCTGGTCCTGTCCGGCCTCAGGCGCACGTGGAGATGGCTGCGGCGCGCCGATCTCGGCAGCGGCGAACTCCTCGAGATCGAGCACGAGCACGAGCACGACCTCTCCGGCCATCACGATCATGGCGCCGGCCTCGGGGGCAGCGCCCGCGCAGGAGACACCGCGGTGATGGTCAGAACGAGGACACACAGACACGTGCACCGCCACGTCGCTCCCTTGCCCCCCGACCCGTTCACCGGCTACGGACCCGTCACGGCCTTCGGCATCGGGATGGTCCACGGTGTGGGGGCCGAGACGCCGACTCAGGTCCTGCTCTTCCTCACCGCCGCGGGTATCAGCGGCAATTCAGGAGGGGTCCTGTTGCTCGCCACCTTCCTCGCCGGGCTGTTCGCATCCAACACCCTCGTCGCCCTCGGATCCGCCCTCGGATTCCTCGGAAGCCAGCGCCGCTCGTGGCTGTTCGTGACCCTGGCGGCTGTGACCGGCGCCTTCAGTCTGTGGATCGGTGTTTCGTATCTGCTCGACGGCCCCCCCTTACTTTCTTAACCGGCGCCCCCCGAGGGCCGATCCCAGGGAGTACAAGAGGAGAAGTCGCCTTGCCCTTACCCGAGAGGCTTGCGAGACTCTGAGCCCATGAAAGCACTGCGTAGCTTCGCCGTACGGGCCGCCCTTCCGGAGCCGCTCGGCGTTCTGATGTCGATAGCAATGAACCTCCGCTGGAGCTGGCACCCGCGGGCGGTGGATCTCTTCCGTTGGATCGACCCCGACGAGTGGGAGAGTTCCGGGCACGATCCGGTACGGCTGCTCGGCACCATGACGAAGCAGCGTTTCGCAGAGATCGCCGAGGACGGCCCGTTCATGGCGTTCCTCGCGACCGTCGAGGAAGACCTCCAGAGCTACATGGAGGAGCCGCGCTGGTATCAGATGCGCAAGGACGGCATCGATCTCGGAACGGTTGCCTACTTCTCTCCCGAGTTCGGTGTCGGTGAGTCCCTGCCCATCTACTCGGGAGGCCTCGGAGTCCTGTCCGGCGATCACCTGAAAGCTGCCAGCGACCTCGGGCTCCCACTGGTCGGGATCGGCCTGCTCTACCACCAGGGCTACTTCCGCCAGCAGCTCAACGCAGACGGATGGCAGCAGGAGCGCTATCCGATGCTCGACCCGCACGGGATGCCGCTGACCCTGTTCTTCGACGAGGACGGGCATCCGCTCAAGATTGAGGTCGACCTCGGCGGTGCTCGTTGCGTGCTCCAGTTGTGGAAGGCCCGGGTCGGGCGCATCCCCCTGATCCTCATGGACTCCGACGTCGAAGAGAACGAGGCCGATGAGCGCGGCGTCACGGATCGCCTGTACGGCGGTGGGACGGAGCACCGACTCAGACAGGAGATCGTTCTCGGGATCGGAGGAGTGCGCGCCCTGCAGGCGGCAGGCTACGCGCCCGACGTCTTCCATTCGAATGAAGGGCATGCAGGATTCATGGGGCTCGAGCGCATTCGTCAGCTCGTCGTCCACGAAGGACTGACGTTCGCGGAGGCTCTCGAGAGCGTCCGAGCCGCCACGATCTTCACGACCCACACCCCCGTTCCAGCGGGTATCGACGTCTATCCCGCCGACCTGATGGAGAAGTACTTCGAGGCGTTCATCAAGGAATGCGAGGTCGGCTTCGAAGAGCTGATGATGCTGGGATACGCGGGCCGACTTCGCCCCGGCGACATCAAGGACGCGACCTTCAACATGGCGATCATGGGCCTGCGGTTCGCGGCCCGCTCGAATGCCGTGAGCAAGTTGCACGGACATGTGTCGCGCACGATCTTTTCGGATCTATGGCCGGGTATCCCCGAGGACGAGGCGCCGATCGGCTCGATCACTAACGGGGTGCATACATCGACATGGCTCGGCCCGGAGATCCTGGAGGTGTTCGACCGACACCTTTCGCCGGGGTGGGTCGAAAGCGGAAGTGGGAGATGGGACCGTATCGCCGATGTTCCCGATGCCGAGCTGTGGAGAGCGCGCGAACGGGCGCGCGAGCGTCTCGTCTACTTCGTACGCGAGCGTGTGCGGCGCCAACTCTCGGAGCGGGGCCTCTCGGGGGCCGAGCTTGAATGGACACAGGACGTGTTCGATCCCGGGATCCTTACGATCGGCTTCGCACGCCGTTTCGCACAGTACAAGCGTGGCTCGCTCATCCTGAACGACGAGGAGCGCCTCAAGAGGATGCTGCTTTCGGGAGATCGCCCCATCCAGATCGTCGTCGCCGGCAAGGCGCATCCGCTCGACGACGGCGGGAAAGAGATGATCCAAACGCTGGTCCATTTTGCTTCGGATCCCGAGGTGCGGGGACGTTTCGCTTTTATCGAGGACTACGACATGGAGGTTACGCGCTTTCTCGTTCAGGGAGCAGACGTGTGGCTCAACAATCCGCGCCGTCCATTGGAGGCTTGCGGAACGAGTGGGATGAAGGCTGCGCTGAACGGCGCGATCAACTGCTCGATCCTCGATGGTTGGTGGGACGAGTGTTACGACGGTCAGAACGGCTGGGCGATAGGAACGCCATTCCATTACGCGGACCACGATCATCAAGACCGGGTCGAGGCAAGTGCGCTCTACAACCTGCTCGAGCGTGAGATCGTTCCGCGCTTCTACGATCGCCCGGAGGGACCGATCCCGCGGAGATGGATCGAACGCATGAAGGCATCAATCTCGACCCTCGGTGGATTCGTCACAGCAGACCGGATGGTGCGTGACTACGTCGAGCAGCTCTACGACCCGGCCGCGAAGCAGGGTCGTGAGATGGTCGCGGACGGCTACAGCCGCGCCCGAGACCTGGCCGCATGGAAGGTGCGAGTCGAGCAGGCCTGGCCGGAGCTGAGGATCTTCGAGGTCGAAGGTGACGTGAGACCCGCCGACGTGGGGGAGAAGAGAGAGGTCACCGCGACGGTCAAGCTCGGCTCGCTCTCAACCAACGACATCGCGGTTCAGCTCGCGCACGGTCGTGTGGGAGCTAACGGAGAGCTGACCGAGCCGGCGTTCATCCGGATGCAGACGGGTGAGTGCGAGGACGGCGTGTGCTCGTACCACGGTCAGTTCAGTACCGAATCACCCGGGCTCTACGGGTTCGCGGTCCGCGTGGTTCCTGCCAATCCCGATGTGACCAACGAGATGGACCTCGGCCTGCTCACGTTGGCCTAACCCCACCCAACTTTCTAAACCTGGGTACGCGAAACCGCCTCTCCTCACGGAGAGTTCGTCCGGAAAAGTGTCGTAGCTCGTGGATACGGTGAGTCCATGGATTCGCTACACCCTCGAGGTATCGCTCGACTGATCGGGATCTCGCTGCTGTTCGCATCCCTCGCCTACGTTGCGGGGTCGTGGGAGGAAATCGTCGGGGTCTCCCCCCCGTCTCCTTCAGCCGGAAGCGTGGAGCGCGTCGTGGCCGTTCCCGTTGTTATCGCCGCGCTGCGCGTCGCGCTCGTCATCCTCTCCGTCTATCTGACGGCATCCGCGGTCGGGCTCTTGCTGGAGGGACGCTGGCTCGTGAGGGCCGGGCCGTCGGGCGCAGAAGCGGAGCCGGCCGAGATGCTCGATTACTTCCAGGACGGAAGCCTCCTTAACGAGGACCGATTGACCGACATGGAGGAGTCGGTGGACGAGATCTGGGACGTGATCAGCCGGTTGGAGGATCCTCTGGACGGGGAAGGGGACGAATAGGATGAGCGCCATGAGCGGGCCCCAGGAGAGCTCGGACCGGGAGATCATTCGAGAGCACCTGGCGCGCGCACGGATGCACCTGGATCGGGCCAAGGCCAAGCGCGAGCCGGCCCGGCGAGCCCTTGCGGCGGCACAACGAGAGCTCGATCGAATGAAGCGAGCACGGGGCCGCTAGCCGCCACGGCTACTTCAAACGAGGACCACGGCCGCTGGCCGTCCTCCTCTCGAGAGTCGGCCGAGGATGTGTTCCCGGCGCTAACCTCTGGCTGGGCCCGACCGGCGACCCTTCTTCGGCTCTGGGGGCTACATTGCATCCTGGATGTCTACTGCGGATCTCCTCGATGCAAAAAGGCGATGAGGGCGGGGTCAGCGCGGCGGCCGGTACTGCGTTCTTTGCTTCGTGAGGCATGCGGGGAGGACCCTCTGGAAGCAAAGAAAGGCGCAGATCCTGGAACGAGTCTTCCGACTAACTTCCTCTGCCGAGCGGCACCCGAACGCGCTCGCCGGTCAGCTCGGTCAGCTCGTCTTCCAGCGAGGGCGCAGCGAAGCCTCGTCCGTGTCGCCGAATGACGAAGGCGAGCGCGACCGCCGCCGCGAAGCCCGCCGCGAACCAGGCCGCTGAGTCCTGGAGCGCGTTGCGATCCTTAGCGACGTCGAGAGCTCGGTCGATGCGGCGGTCGAGGTCGTTGGACGTGGAGTTAAGATCCTGAGCGAGGTCTATTCGCATGTCGTGGTTTTGGTCCACCGCCTTTCGGTCGACGTCGTTCACGAATCGCCGGAGCTTGCGTGCCGAGGCCTCAAGATCATGGCGCAACGCATCCATCCTCACCTGCATCCGTGCATCGACGGGTGACTGCACGACCTTGAAGGGAACCGGATAGAGGTCGGTCATGACGTGACGGCATCCCCAGTCGCAGAAGTAGGCGGTGTAGGTGCCCGATGGGAGACGAGGAACCTCGAACTCGGTCCTCACGTTGACGATGTTCCCGCCCCAGCCGTTCTCGGTCACCTCCACCTTCCCCACTCGCACCGCGTCCCGACCGGGTCCATGCCACCGGTCCGTCCACCTGTAGGGCTCATCGTCGAGGTAGACGAAGTAGGGGACAGCGCCCGTCAAGGCTTGCTCGGCCGCTTCACTCGTCTTGAACCACACGTCTTTCGAGGCCCCGATCGAGATGTGGCCCGCGTGATAGCGCTCCTCCCAATCCATCCACGAATATCCGCCGGCAGCGGCCGGGGAAGACGTGAAGGAGATGGATAGAGCCGCCGTCAACACCAAGCAGATACGCAGCCGCATGGTCACTCCAGATCGAGCCGTCTTTTCATGATGAGACGATGGGTAGAGGCGAATGGTTCTCGCATGCGTGGGCATCTACGAGCAGGCCCGGCTCGTATATCGCTACGAGGGAGGTGGTGCCTGTGTTCATCAGGCTGGGGGGCGCAGGTAGCGCTTCTTTGCTTCCTGCGGGTGTCCTAGGCGACTCCTGGAAGCAAAGAACGGACCACAGAATGGATCGTCGAAAGAGAGGGAGCTCAGCCCCAGCCGAGCTCATGCAGTCGTGTTTCCTCGATCCCGAAGTGGTGAGCGATCTCGTGGATCACGGTGCGGCGGACCTGTTCCCTGATTCTCTCCGGCGTGCGGGCGAGTCTCACGATCGGTCCCTTGTAGATCGAGATCTTGTCGGGTAGGGCGCGGTCGTAGCGCTCGCGATTCGTGAGCGGGACGCCGTGGTAGAGGCCGAGCAGCGTCGTGCCGCGGGAGAGCCCTTTGATCATCTCGGGCGGAGGCTCGTCCTCGACCACGACCTCGACGTTCTGCATGGCGCGCGCGACTTCCTCGGGCAACGAGTCAAGTGCGTCGGCAACGAGGTCCTCGAAGGTCATGGTTGCTTCAACCTCGCCATCGCTCTCCTGCTTCCTTCTCTCAACTCGAGAAGATCGTCGCGCTTTCGGGAGGCAGCTCCAGGCCGTGGCCCGCTAGGGGCGGATCGTCGGTGGATGCCAGCAGAACCCTGCTCGCCTGATCCGGGGAGACGGGAACCGTTCGAGGGGAACCGGAGAAGTTGCAAGCGATGGTGATACGTCCTCGCTCCACGACGAGCCATCGCTCGTCGTCGTCGAAAGTAGTTCTCAGCGCACTCATGCGGCCGTCCTTCAAATCGGGAGTCCGTCGTCTCAGATCGATTAGGCGCTGGTGCCAGTCGAGCAGCTCGGCGTGTGGCTCCGATTCGATCTCATCCCAGTCGAGCTTCGAGCGCTCGAACGTACTCGGGTCCTGCGGGTCGGGGATCTCCTCGGGCTCCCACCCAAACGCTTCGAACTCGCGTCTCCGGCCCTCACCGACGGCCCGTCCCAGCTCCTCTTCCGAGTGATCGGTGAAGTAGAGGAACGGTGACCCCGCCCCCCACTCCTCCGCCTGGAACAGCATCGGCACGAACGGAGAGGTGAGCACGAGCGCCGCCGCTACCTTCAACAGCGACCCGGACACGAGGTGACTCAGCCGTTCACCGAGCGCACGATTGCCGATCTGGTCGTGATCTTGAGCGTAGGCGAGAAAGCTGTGACCGGACAGACCGGCTGTCGAGCGGCCGTGAGTACGACGTCGGTACGATGAGTAACGTCCGTCGTAGACGAACGCCCTCTCGAGTGCCGCGGCGATATCCGCCACGCGTCCGAAGTCCACGTAGTAGCCGGCCCTCTCGCCGGTCAAGACCGCGTGGAGCGCGTGGTGGAAGTCGTCGCTCCACTGCGCGTCGAGCCCGTAACCACCGACATCTCGCGAACGGACCAGAAGCGGGTCGTTGAGGCCGCTCTCGGCTATCACCCACAGCGTGCGGCCCAGGTCGGCCTCGAGCGCGCCGACCTCCACGGCGAGCTGCTCGAGGATGTGAACGGCCGATGTGTCGACTATCGCGTGCACGGCATCGATACGAAGGCCGTCGAAGTGGTAGTCCCTCAGCCACGTGAGCGCGTTGTCGACGATGAATCGTCTTACCTCGTCGCTGTCCGCCCCGTCCAGGTTCATGGCGGCTCCCCACGGGGTCGCGTAACGGTCGGTGAAGTAGGGACCGAACTCTCCAAGGTAGTTACCCGACGGACCGAGGTGGTTGTAGACGACATCCAGGATCACGGCCAGCCCCCGCGCATGACATGCATCGACGACTCGCTTCAGCCCATCCGGCCCCCCGTACGTGTGGTGGGGCGCATACAGATCGACGCCGTCGTAGCCCCATCCGCGCTCGCCGGGGAACTCCGCTACCGGCATCAGCTCGATCGCGTTGACGCCGAGGTCCAACACATGATCCAGGCGAGTAAGGATCCCGTCAAAGGTTCCGTCGCTGCTGAACGTCCCGACGTGGACCTCGTACACGACGGCGTCGGCCAGCGGGAACCCGCGCCAGCCTCGGTCGGTCCACTCGAAGCGAGCGTGATCGACCGCGCGCGACGGCCCGTGCGGCCCCCGAGGCTGCCACGGGCTACGGGGGTCAGGCCGTGGCTCGCCACCGTCTACGGCCAGCAGATAGTCGGTGCCGGCGGTAAGCTCCACCTCGGCCCGGAACCACCCGGACACGGTCCGCGCCATCGGCTGCCTGTGGTCCCCGAGGACGAGGTCGACCCGCTCCGCCCCTGGGGCCCATACCTCAGGACGGGGCAGACGAGACCCCCCGGTTCGCTTTGGTGAGAGCCTTCTCGTTCACCCATGGACGCAGTCGCAGCTCGACGCTGAAGCTCTCGTCCACCGGAAGGTCGAGGCTCCACCGGGCAACGACGGCGACGCCTTGCAGCATCGGCTTGAGGCCTTCGAGTGTCGCCGACGCGGTGACGATCGTCTCGTTCGTGACCTCGGCAGGGCGGCTGAAGCCCACCTCGAGACCCAGCTCCGCCTCCGCCTGGCTCACGCGCCACGAATTGTGGTCGGACTCGACCTCCGCCTCCTCAACCTCGCGCCCGAGGTTGAGCGGCAGTACCGATGTCTCGGTCGCGAACGATCCTTCGAAGGGCCGTCCTGAGTGATTGCTGATCGTGTACGTCGCAACGAGCTCTTCCGCGTCTGCTGTGAGCTGCTTGGCGATCTTGATGCCCTTCGTCGCCGTCCACAGGGTCACGATGCCGCCGTCGTCCACGGTGTAGTCGTACGGACTGGTCAGCCGGTTGCCGTCGAGGATGTCGATGAGAGCCCCGCGCCCGTACTCGTCGAAGATCAGCGAGTCGCGATCGATCTGACCGCGCGTCTGGCTCACCTGTATCTCTTCGTCGTTCTCTTCGTCCGGCGGATTCTCGTCTTCGACGTGATACGCCTCCCGGTGGCGCGCGACGACCGCAAGGAGGTTGGCTCCCACTCGCCAGTCGTCCAGCTCGATCAACGATCCACCCTGATGGGGTGCCAGCACGGCCGCTCCCCACGGCGCGTTGATGATGATCTCGTCCATGTAGTCCGCGTTGATGTCCAGCTTCTGCACCACCGGGGCGGAAGCCAGGCCGCGGACCATGCCCTCGGCTCGCATCAGGTGATGCCACAGCGCGCTGCGCATGAAGCCGAGGTAGACCCCGCCGAACGAGCCGTGCCAGTACGCGCAGTTGCACTGCGCGCGGTAGAGCTCTTGCAGTGCCTGCTCGGGTGCCCCGGCGTCGTGTACCTGTCGGCTCACGTGCAGCATGCGTTTCTGGAGTTGGTTGACCTCGGGATACTTGGCGAGGAACGAGCGCCACGGAGCTCCCTTGAGAAAGGAAAGAGCACCCTCGGGGTCGTCGGTCTGCAGGTTCCGCCGGAGCTTGCCCAGTCGCAAGCGCGCCTCGCGTGGGAGCGCCCACGTCATCATCTCGTCGTACGACGACGACGGCAGATAGACGCGGCCTTTGGGTCGAGCGGTCCGGGAGTGATCGCCGAGGCGCACCAGGCTCAACCAATTCCTCTGTGCCAGGAGCTCCTCGAAGAAGCGGGCTAGCCACTTCTTCTCGTAGACCCGCTCGTGAGTGTCGGGCCACTCGCCGAACTTCTCACCATCGTCCGCGTACACGAAGAGCCTGTCGTCCTCGGCCGCGCGGAGGTGATCGATGACGCGCTCGATCCTCTTGTAGGGAACGAGGTAGCGAAGACGCCGATCGCCCGCATAAACGAGGAGCGGCTTGCCCTCGTGCTCCGTAACGAACGGCCCGGTGAGCTGCTCATCGGTGATCCCGACTCCGTGGAACATGGTGTCGTCGACGACTGTGTAGCGCACCCCGGTCTCGGTCATCGCGGGCACGACGTCCTGCTCCCATACTCGCTCCGACAGCCACAGACCCTTGGGCTCGGCGGCATAGTGGTTCCTCAGGTGCGTGGTGAGCATCTCGATCTGGCCTACCTGGTCCACGGACGGCAGGGCCGCGAGGATGGGCTCGTAGAAACCTCCCGTCATCAGCTCGACCTGATCGCGCTCCACGAGTCGCCGAAGCAGCAACGTCACGTCCGGCGCGTTCGCCTCCATCCATTCGAGCAAGCAGCCCGAGTAGTGCAGAGTTATCGGGAGCTCCTCGTAGCGCTCCAGCAACTCGAGGAAAGGCCGGTAGCAGCGCTTGGTCGCGTGTTCGACCACCGAGTCGAGGTTGCCGACGGGTTGATGGAAGTGAACGACCAGCGCGAGCTGCTTGAAGGTCCGGAGGCCTTCGTTCTCCCCCATGCTCACGATTCTCCCCCTCGACCCGTGTAGCGAATCAGGACGTTGACCGGGAAATCGATCAGCAGGGGACCCATCGCGCTTCGGCTCTGATAGATGTCCCCGTTGAGGGCGCTCTGCCATTCGCCCCGCCCGAGCTCCACGATCGTGGCTCCCCAGCCGTCGCCCAGACCGAGGACCGCGCGAGGCGCGACGATCACGAGATCTTCTCCTCGTGCGAAGGCGACCACGTGCTCTGCCTTGCGACCCTCCACGTGCAGAGGTCGGTAACCCGCCTCCGGAGCGAACAGCTCGGGCCTTTCCTGCCGGAGTTGCAGGAGACGCTGGACGAGGAAGAGCTTCGGTGCACCCTCGTCGGCGCGCGCCAGGATCTCCTCGGGCCGTGCCTGATTCACGAACCCTAGAAGCGCGCGGCGCGCGTCGTAGTCCACGGGCCGCCGGTTGTCCGGATCGACGAGGCTGAGATCCCACAGCTCCGTTCCCTGGTAGAGATCCGGGATCCCGGAGCACGTGAGCTTGAGCAAGGTCTGCGTCAGCGAGTTGATCCGCCCGGGCTCGATGAGTGTGCTTACGAATGCCACGAGGTCGTCCACGAACGCGCGATCGGTGAGCGCAGCCTCGACGAATGCTCTGAGGGCCCGGTCGTAAGGCTCGTTGGGATGGATCCACGAGGTGTGGAGCTTTGCCTCCTTCGCCGCCTTCTCCATGTAGCCCAGCGCGCGTTCGACGTTCATCGGCCACGCACCTACCAGCGTCTGATACAGGAGGTACTCCATGTTGCGATCGGGCATGCCGGCGCGGTGGTGCCGCTCGTTGAGTGCCGACCACCTCCGTACTGCGTCGATCCATCGCTCGGGAACCTCCGACAGCACAGCGAGACGCGCGCGGACGTCCTCGCTGCGCTTCGTGTCGTGGGTCGACGTCGCGAGCATCGACCTCGGGTGCTCCCGCCCCGCGCGTTCCATGGCGTCGTGGAACTCCTGAACCGAGACGCCAAAGCGGCCCGGGTCGCCGCCCACCTCGTTGAGTGCCGCGAACCGGTTGTAGGCGTAGAAGAGCGTGTCCTCGACCCCCTTAGCCATGACGCTCCCGCTCGTCTGCTGGAACCTGAGCGCGAGCTCGTTCTCCGGCCGGCCCGGGTGTCGCATCAATAGGAGCTCACCCAGGAAGGTGAACAGCTCAGGGTCGAGGTCATCGCGTCGTTCCTTGGCAGTGGCGACCGCCTCGTTCGCATAGACCTCGTCCGAGAGTGAGACGTTCGAAGGTAATGAGACGTAAGTGCGGTAAACGGAGAACGCCGCGAGCGTCTCGCGCAGAGTCTCACGCATGTCATGTCGGGTGAAATCGCGATAGTTGTGCCGAAGCTCGCACACGAGGACGAAGAGATCGGTCAGGCGCTCGATGTCGCTGGCGAGCTCCGTTTCCATCATCATCAGCTTCTTGGCGCGCCTGAGCTCGCTCAAGTCCTCGTCCTGACCGGTGAAGTCGCGATAGAAGTCGTCCAGCGGCTTCTCGCTCGCAGAGTCCACCAGAACCCCCGTTGCGAGGTGGAGGAAGTCGTACCCGGTGGTGCCTTCCACAGGCCATCCACCTGGAAGCGCCTCGTGGGGCTCGAGGATCTTCTCGACGACGATGTACGTGTTCGGTGCCTTGCCGCGAAGCTTGCGAAGGTAGACCGCGGGATCTCGTAAGCCGTCCACGTGATCGATCCGCAGACCGTCCAACACGCCACGATCAACCAGCTCGAGGACGAGCTCGTGCACGGCATCGAAAACGTCGTCGTTCTCTATCCGCAGCGCCGCAAGATCCGCAATCGCGAAGAAAGACCGGTAGTTCAGGTCTTGCCCGGCAGTTCGCCAGTGAGCGACCCGGTAATGCTGCTTCTCGAGCAGTTCGTGGAGGCTGTCTGGGTCCGAGTTCAGCGCAGAGAGCCTCTCGCCGCCGGGGGCGTCGCCGAGAGTGACCTCAACCGACTCCGGTGACAGAGGGCTCACGTGATCGTGATGGCGGACGACGAGCTCGTTCTCGCTGCGCTCGATCCTTATGTCGCCCGCCTCTAGGACCCGCCCATAGTGATCGCGGAGGACGGGCAGCAGCACTCGTCGCCGAAGACGGGCTTCCGGGGGATCCCAGTCGATGTCGAAGAAGGCCGAGTAGGGGCTGGCGGGCCCGTGTTTGAGCACGTCCCACCACCACCTGTTGGCCCGTTCGTTCACCGCCATGTGGTTGGGCACGACGTCGAGGACTTGGCCCATCCCGCGCTGCGACAACGCCCCGACGAGTCGAGAGTGACCGGCCTCTCCGCCCAGCTCGTCGTCGATGCGGTGGTGGTCCACGACGTCGTAGCCGTGCGGGCTGCCGGCCCGTGCCTGCAGATAGGGCGAGCAGTAGACGTGACTGACGCCCAGCTCATCGAGGTAATCGACGATCGCGCGGACGTCGTCGAACCGGAAGCCGGGATGCAGCTGCACCCGGTAGGTCGCGCGAGGCGAGGACATCAGTTCCCTCGCCTGAGAACCACGACCGATCGTGCACCCACCGGTACCTCCTCGCCGGACTTGTGCTCGATGGATCCCTCGTCCAGGTCCGGCCGGCTGGTGTCGATCAGGACTCCCCACGTCTTTCCCCATCGCCCATTCGGGAGCGTGAACGGGAGCTCCTCGTGATGGGCGTTGAAGAGTAGGAGGAAGCTATCGTCGGTGATGCGCTCGCCCCGGAGGCCGGGATCGGGAAGCTCGTCGCCGTTGATGAAGACGCCGATCGTCTTGGCGAATCCGGCCTCCCATTCTTCCTGGGTCATCTCGTTCCCCTCGACGGTGAACCAGCCAATGTCCTTGGTGGCCCCGAAGATCTCCCTGCCGCGGAACCATCGCCTTCGGCGGAAGACCGGATGGGCCCGGCGGAAGTCCATCACGCGCCGCGCGAACCCGAGAAGCGAGAGGTTCTCGTCTCTCGAGCTCCAATCGAACCAGGAGATCTCGTTGTCCTGGCAGTAGGCGTTGTTGTTGCCGTGTTGTGTGCGGCCGATCTCGTCCCCGCCGAGGATCATCGGGACCCCCTGTGACAGCGCCAGAGTCGTGAAGAAGTTGCGCTTCTGGCGCTCGCGGAGCTCGTGGATGAGAGGGTCGTCCGTCTCGCCTTCCACCCCGTGGTTCCAGGACCGGTTGTGCGATTCACCGTCGGCGTTGGCCTCGCCGTTGTCCTGGTTGTGCTTCTCGTTGTAGCCGACGAGATCATGGAGGGTGAATCCGTCGTGGGAGGTAATGAAATTGATGCTGGCGTTCGGCTTTCGTCCGTCCTCCTGGTACAGGTCCGAGCTGCCCGTAATTCGGAGCGCGAACTCACCCACACCCGCCTCCGCTCCCCTCCAGAAATCGCGCATCGTGTCGCGATACTTACCGTTCCATTCGGACCAACCCGGAGGGAAGTTGCCGACCTGATAGCCACCTTCGCCCAGGTCCCAGGGCTCCGCGATGAGCTTCATTCGAGACAGCACCGGATCCTGATGGATGATGTCGAAGAAGGACGCGAGCTTGTCGACCTCGTACAGTTCGCGCGCAAGAGTGGCGGCAAGGTCGAAGCGGAATCCGTCGACGTGCATCTCGGTGGCCCAGTAGCGAAGGCTGTCCATTATTAGCTTGAGGACTTGTGGGTGGCGCACGTTCAGCGAGTTCCCCGTCCCGGTCGTGTCGAAGAAGAACCGTGGGTCCCGCTCGACCAGCCGGTAGTAGGTCCGGTTGTCGATGCCACGAAAGGACAGCGTCGGGCCGAGATGGTTTCCCTCGCCGGTGTGGTTGTAGACGACGTCGAGGATCACCTCGATTCCGGCCTCGTGTAGCGACTTCACCATCTGCTTGAACTCAGCGGCTTGCTCACCGGAAAATCCGCTCGAGCTGTAGCGGCTGTAGGGAGCGAAGTAACCGATCGAGTCGTACCCCCAATAGTTGCGCAAGCCCTTGTCGAGCAAGTGCTTCGGGTGAAGGAAGTGGTGGACCGGTAGCAGCTCGACGGTGGTGACGTCAAGGAGGTGCAGGTGCTCGATGGCACTGGGATGGGCAAGCCCGGCGAAGGTCCCGCGCAGCTCGTCGGGGATGCCGGGGTGGGTCTGCGTGAAGCCCTTGACGTGCGTCTCGTAGATGACGGTGTCGTGCCATGGGATCTCCGGAGCAGCGTCGTCACCCCAATAGAAGGAGTCCTCGACGACCACCGACTTGGGAACGCGTGCGGCGTCGTCGGAGTCGGAGAAGGACAGGTCCTCCTGAGGGTCGCCCATCCGGTAGCCGAAGACCTCCGGCCCCCATTCGACGTCGCCCTCGATCGCCTTCGCATAAGGGTCGATCAGGAGCTTGTTCGAGTTGAAGCGAAGGCCGCGCTTCGGGTCGTAGGGACCGTGAACGCGCCATCCGTATCGCTGGCCCGGTCCCACGCCCGGCACCTTCCCGTGCCACACGAATGCGTCGACCTCTCCGAGGGCAGCCCGCTCCTCGTTACCGTGATCGTCGAATAGACACAGCTCCACTCCCTCGGCGTTCTCCGAGTAGACGGCGAAGTTGGTTCCGTCGCCGTCCCAAGTTGCACCGAGAGGATGGCTCTGTCCGGGCCACAGTTCCATGGGGCGAGAGCCTATGTGTGCCGGACGAGCTCAGACGCTCGCGCTCGTCTCGCAGTCTTCACTCGCTCGTAGCGAGCATCCCCTTTCCCCAATAGAGGTGGCCGGCAGTCTGGACGGTGACCTTCCAGCCCATGCCGGTCAACTTGTCTTCGAGCTCCTTAGCAGCCCAAAAAACCTTGACCACGTGGTGCTCGCTTCCGTCCTTGAGCCGTCGGCGCACGAGAGGCACGGCGGGGTCGATGTTCTCCTCATGCCAGTGGTCGTGCCGTCCTTCGTCGAGAAAGAAGACCCGCCCCTCCGGGTGAAGGCAGCGCGCCACGAGTCTCCAGAATTGGTCGAAGCGTGCGACGGGTACGTGCGAGAGCCAGAAAGCAAAGAACACGACGTCGTACCGATGGACTGGTTCCCATCGAAAGGCATCCGCCAGCACCCAATGCACCCGCACGTCGCCGACGTTGCGGCGCGCCCGCTCGAGCATGGCGGCCGACGCGTCAAGGGCCGTGACGCTGTGCGCGTGCTCTAACAGCCATTCGGTTCGCTTGCCCGTGCCACAGCCGATCTCCAAGACCGTGCCTCGTGGGGCAAAGCGATGGAGCGCTGTCTCGACGTCCGTCATGAACGGGGCCAGCGGATCGCCGGGTGATATGGAAGTCGCGTCGTACTCGGGAGCGCGGCGATCGTAGTACTCGATCTGTTCCTCAATGACCTGTCGATCGCTGTCGGAGGTCTTGACCTTGATCCGGCGGACGTCGGACTGCTCGAGCACCAGAGCGCCCCCCTCATCGAAGCTGATAATCGGCGAATCATCGGGCGGCTCGAGGTCGATGACGGTCCCGCTATGACCCGGCCGTATCCAATCTTCGTCATCGGGTCCCAACCAGAAGGGCTCACCCACGTACTCGACCCGGTCTCCTCGTCTCACGGCCATGGAATGAGCTTCGCACCTTGCGAGTGCCGCCTGCTGTGGAGGAGGACATTGAGCGCTCCTCGACCCCAGGAGAGCGTCCGACGGGTTCCATGAGTTTTCGGGAGTTCCTGCTGCTCTAGGCACCGTTCGCGAGGATGAAGTCGAGTGCCTCGATGAGTTGGGAGTGGAAGTCGTCCGGAAACTCGTGCCCCAAGCCTTCGATGATCTCGATGTGCCACGGGAATCCCTTGGCCCTCGCCCGGTCGTAGAGCGTGACCGAGTCTTCTCTCACCCAGTCGTTCTCGCCGACGGTGATCCAACCTCGGGGATGGGGATCGGCTTGGTCGAGGTTGTCCGCCACGTCAGGACGGATCGCAGGAGCGACAACGATAAACCCGGCGACTCTGAAGGGCCGTCCAGTCAAGGCGAGGGTGACTGCAGCGTGACCTCCCGCGGAGAAACCCGCGACGACGACTCGGCTGGGATCGATCGCGAACTGAGCCTCTGCACGGTGGTAGGCGATTTCCAGATCGCGTTGGGTTCGAGCACGGTCGTGCCAGCTCCTGCCTCCTTCGGAGTTGTGGGGTTGCGTCGACTGCGGGACGACCAGGGCGGCGCCATCCGAGGTGACGGGCCTCCAGTGCTCGGCGAAGATATCGGCGGGTTGGCCGGGCGAGCCGTGAAGCGCGATCACAACCCCGCCGGTCGGCTTGGTCTGAGGAGGGAACGTCAACACGTCTGGGTGGTCTCGGAAGGCCGCCCGCCAGGACCTCTCACTTGCCTCGACGATGCGTTCGAACCGATTGCTTGCGCGTATGGGTTCGAGATCGGGATCGCGAAGAAGCGCGTCAGGAGCCCACCACACGCCTTGCTCAAGGCCGCGCTCGAGTGCGTGCAATGCCTCATCGGCGTGTCCCATAACCGAGAGCAGACAGGCATTCCAGTAGGCAGCGTTTGCCGGAAACCTTTCCTCGACGCTTCGACTCAGATCAAGAGCTTCTTCGTATCGCTCCTGCTGGTACAGCTCGGTCATCTTCTCTGCGATGACGCCGAGATCGTCTGTCACTCGTTGATCTCTCTCGAGATTGTGAAGTAATGAACCTTGAGGATATCGACGGCGATGGAGGCGACCACGTTTCACGGGGGGGGTCGATCTCCGAGACAGCTCATGGACCCAGAGAAATGGCTGGGCCCAAGGTTCGGGATCTGTCGGAGCTGCCCAGCCTCCTTGGGGTCGATAGGTACCGGGATCCACGTGAGGCCGCAAAGGCGCGACCTCGGGTGCGGGGCCCGTACTCTGCATCTGTGACGAGAACAACTGCCACGAACGGACTTCCGATCGCGCGTCCGGAGGGCATGACTCACGAGATCCGCGTTGGCAGGCGGACGATCCAGCTTTCCAATCCAGACAAGCTCCTGTTCCCCGACGATCGCATCACGAAGGCTGATCTCGTCGAGTACTACCGAACCGTCGGGCCCGCGATGACGGTGGGGATGAAGGACAGGCTGCTCACGATGGAGAGGTTCCCCGACGGCATCGACGGAACGCGGTTCTTCCAGAAGAGCTCCGCGAGCTACTTCCCGGATTGGATCCGCACCGCCACTGTGTCGAAGGAACGGGGCAAGGGGCAGATAACGCACGTGCTCGCAAACGAAGCCGCCACGCTCGTCTACCTCGCAAACCAGGCGGCCATCACCATGCACGTCACGCTGAGCAGGATTGCTCGGATCAACTTCCCGGACCAGATGATCCTGGACTTCGATCCCTCGACGAGGGGCTTCGCCCGAGTCCGACGAGGGGCGTTGCGGGCCCGGGAGGTGCTCGACGAGCTCGGGCTTCCGTCCTTCGTCAAGACCACGGGCTCAAGAGGGCTTCACGTGGTAGTGCCTCTAGACGGCAAGGGTGATTTCGACGAGGTGCGCGCCTTCGCCCAAGCGGTGGCGGGCTACATGGTTAAAGACGATCCCAGGAACATGACGATGGAGACGAGCAAGTCCAAGCGCGGCGATCGCGTGTTCGTCGATTGGTTGAGGAACGGTTACGCGGCAACCGTGGTGGCTCCCTACTCAGTGCGAGCGCGACGCGGAGCTCCCGTAGCGATGCCGGTCGCCTGGGAGGAGATCGAGTCCGGGCGAGTGAAGCCCGACGGATTTCGCATGTCGGATGCAGTTCGCGCCCTGAGTGAGAAAAGGGATCCCTGGAAGGGCTGGCGTCGTCGAGCGCACTCCCTGCGCGAGCCCTCACGGAGGCTGAATCGGATTGCGTGAGCGCGTGAACAGCTCGCTTCGCTCGAGCGCGCGAGTTTCGTGATTCCGCCCTCGGGTAGGTGAGACGCGAGGCGCCGATGGCGCGCCGGTAATCAACACGGCTAGATGCGAGGGGGAAGCGCGTATGCGGTTCAAGCGATCGAAGAAAAGTCCCATCCCGGGCCCAAAGGTCTTTCTGCTCGTGGGTGCATGCGTAGCAGCTGCGTACCTCCTCGATCCGGACCGGGGCAAATCGCGTCGGGCTCGGCTCCAACAGAGGATCGGTGGGCTGCTGCGGCGCGGGTCCGATCGGGCCGGTCGGCAGCCGCAGTTTTATGCGGGCGAGAGACAGGGCTTGAAGGAACGGGCCACCGGCTCCGGTAAGGGAGCGGCGCCGGCAAACGACCAGACCCTAGCGGCGAAGGTTCAGAGCGAGGTTCTCGGCGGATCGAGCTATCCAAAGGGCAAGCTCAATGTGACGGTGGAAGAGGGGATCGTCACGTTGCGCGGTGAGGTGGATAGCCAGGACCAAGCCGCGTCGCTCGAGCAAGAGATCCGCAAGGTCAGCGGAGTTCTCGACGTGCGGAGCTTCCTCCACCTGCCGGGCGAGGTAGCACCTAACAAGGCGAAGGCTATAGAAACCAGCCCCGACGCCTGAGAGGGAGGCGAAGGTCATGGCCCGCTGTGAGGTGTGCGGGAACGACTACGACAAGTCGTTCGAGGTGAGACTTGCTGGCGAGGGCGACCTGACCCATACCTTCGACAGCTTCGAGTGCGCGATCTATGCGGTCGCGCCGACCTGCGCTCACTGCGGTTGCAAGATCATCGGACACGGCGTGGAAGCCGGCGGGTCCTTCTACTGCTGCGCTCATTGCGCAAGCCAGTCGGGGGTCGATGACGTGAAGGACCGCGCCTGAGAGGTACAAGCCGGAGCCAGGAAGAGGAGAAGGCCCGAGCGGCGCCATTGCCCATGTAGGCCACTGGTACGCTCCCACGCGTGCCCACCGAAGTCGAGCCCGCGGTCCTGCAGCGCCTGCTCGACCTGCAGACCGAGGACACCGCCGTCAAGCGCCTGAAGGACCGGCGCGCCTCCCTTCCCGAAGCTCAGCGACTTGCCGAGGTGAACGAGACCCTGGCCGAGCTCGAGGCGGACCTCCAGATTGCCAACCGGCAGAATGAGGAGGTCTCTCGCGAGCAGGAGCGGCTCGAAGGCGAGATCGAGCTCCTGGATCAGAAGATCGCCCGTGAGGAGCAGCGCATGTACTCCGGGAGCGTTGCGAACCCGAAGGAGCTGTCGTCGCTGCAGGCGGAGGTCGAATCCCTCAAACGAAAGAAGTCGAGCATGGAAGACGCGCTGCTCGAGGTGATGGAACGCAAGGAACAGATGGGCGACACGATCCAGAATCTGAGCGCCGAGCGAGAGGACGCTGCGCGTGCGTCCGCCGAGCTGACCGCGAAGGTCGATGGGTTGACGAGTGAGATCGATTCAGAGTTAAAGACCCACGAGTCCGAGCGCGTCGAGATCGCCAGCACCATCCCGGACGAGCTCCTGTCCCTTTACGACAAGCTCCGAGAGACCAAGCACGGGGTCGGCGCGGCCGCGCTGGAGAACGGAATGTGCCAGGGCTGCCACACAAAGTTGCCGGCAAAGGAGGTCGAGCGGGTCAAGGCGGAGGGTGGCCTGCAGCGCTGCGACAACTGCCGTCGCATACTCGTCGTTCCCTAACCGACATGCTCGCATGAAGGCTCGGCTCCACACCGACGGGGGGGCGCGCGGCAACCCCGGCCCGGCCGGGATCGGCGCGGTGCTCATCGACGAGTCGGGCGAGGTGATCGGCGAGGTCGCTGAGGGCATCGGGATCGCAACCAACAATGTTGCCGAGTACCACGCGCTCATCGCCGGGCTGGAGCTCGCGCTGGGGAAGGGCGTGACGCAGCTCGAGGTCTTCATGGACTCCGAGCTGGTCGTTTCGCAAGTGCAGGGCAAGTGGAAGATCAAGAACAAGGGCCTGCGGCCGCTCGCGCTCAAGGCGAGTTCGCTGCTGAACCGCTTCGAGTCGACGAGCCTCACCCACGTGCCGCGCGAGGAAAACGCGGACGCGGACAAGCTCGCCAACCAGGGGATGGATGCCGCAGAGCTCGATGCCGAGCTCGACACAGAGGGCGGCCAGGGCACCCTGCTCGAATGACCGAGCCGTCCGACGGCGACCGCGCTCCGGCTACGACCGGCTCGTCCTCGCCGGCTTTGTTTAGTCGATGATCCTCTGGCACATGGGGGTCGCTGCGGCCATTGTCTACGTCACGCTCGGGCGGCGCCGGATCGATTATCGCTACGTTCTCGTTGGGGCCGTCCTGCCGGACATTGTCGACGGCATTCTCGGCCTCTTCTTGTTCGACGGGCCGGCCGGAAGATGGATCGCCCATTCGATCCTGGCCGTCGTGGTGGTCACCGTCGCGATAATCGTGAGTCTGCGCCGCGAGCGAAGGCTCGCGGTGTTCGGCCTGGGTGTGGGGTGGCTCCTGCATCTCGTCGCCGACGGCATGTGGGAGGCGCCTCTAACGTTCCTGTGGCCCGCGTTCGGGACCGAGTTCGCGACCGAGCCGCGCGAACCGTACTCGTGGGACCTGCTGGCAAACCCGCTGGCCCATCTCGGCACCTGGGGCGGCGAGCTCGTGGGAGTGGGGCTCCTGGCGTGGTTCTTCGTCGCCTTCGGCCTCCACGACGCGGCGCGGCGCAAGCTGTTCCTCAAGGACGGCTACCTCAGGCCGTATGCGGGAGGGTAGTCGTAGAGGGGGGAATCCGAGTCCCGAACCGGCGGTTTCTACCGGCGCGATCCGAGGCGCATAATTGAGGCTGGAGCAGGCCGGGTGGCCGCGGCACGCCTCGAGCGTGTCGAGGAAAGTCCGGACTCCACAGGGCAGGACGCTGGGGAAAGTCCCAGGCGGGGCGACCCGCGGAAAGTGCAACAGAGAGCAGACCGCCTCCGCGCAGCGGAGGTAAGGGTGAAAGGGTGAGGTAAGAGCTCACCGGCGTGCCGGGCGACCGGTGCGGCCGGGCAAACCCCGTCCGGAGCAAGGCCGAGCAGGAGGCATGGGTGGCCCGCCCGCCCTCCGGGGCACCTCCGGGTAGGCCGCAAGAGTCCGCCGGCAACGGCGGTCCCAGATGGATGGCCACCACCGTTCGCTCGTCGAGCGGTACAGGATCCGGCTTACAGGCCCGCTCCAGGTGTGGGCCCTCGTCTCAGTCGAGGCGGGGGCCCTCCTCATGCCCGGGCTTGCGGTGCCATGGATGGTTTCCGGTGTTGCGATCCGAGGTCGTAAATGGTCCTGGAGCGACGAAAAGGCGATGTGAGTCCGGCTCGGGTCGACGGCACGGGCGTGCGATTACGCTCGGCTCCCGAAGCGAGGCCGGTGACTCCCTGCATCACGATCGGACGAGGAGGTCTGGAGTGGAGAAGAGAGCCGTCAACACGAGCGACGCACCGGAGGCGATCGGCCCCTATTCACAGGCAATCGTCTCGGACGGGTACGTGTTCTGCTCGGGGCAGGTTCCGCTCGATCCGTCGACGGGCGAGCTCATCGAAGGCCCCATCGCCGATCAGACGCGCCGGTGCATGGCGAGCCTCGAGGCCGTTCTCTCGGCCGCAGGGACGGAAGTGGCAAACATCGTCAAGACGACCGTCTATCTCGTGGACATGAACGACTTCGGGGAGATGAACGAGGCGTATGGGGAGTTCATCACGGACGAGCCACCGGCTCGTGCGACCGTAGAGGTCGCCGGCTTACCCAAGGGAGCCCGCGTCGAGATCGATTGCGTGGCGCGGGTCTAGTGGGGCACTAATCGCCGTGGGAGCTTCGGACTACTTTTTCCTCGGGGCTAGTGGCCATCCTGTCTTCAGGACTAGCGACCACCTTGTCCTCGGGGCTCTCCACAACCTTGTCCCCGAAGACGATCTGGACCTCCTTCTCGGGAGCGGACCCGGCCACCGGCTCGAGCCCGGCTTCCTCGGGGCTTTCCGCATCTACCCTCTTGACCCAGTCCTCGAGCTTGCTCATCAGGTAGAGGATGCCGAATATGACCACCGGCCAGGCCAGCAAGATCACGAGAAGAAGGATCTGGTAGCGATTCATCGCTACCAGTGTCTCAGATGACGGTTTCGGTTAGCAGCATTGCCCGGCACGTGGACCGCGATCGCCTTGTCGCGCGCTTGCAGGAGCTCGTCCGCGTGCCGTCCGAGAACCCGCCCGGGAACGAAGCCGACGTCGCCGTGCTGGTGCGCCGATGGTGTGACGAGCTCGGGTTTGGCACCTCGACCCATGAAGCGGAGTTGAACCGCCCCAGTGTGATCGCGCGCTGGAGCGGAGAGCCTGGGCCGACTCTTTGCTATTGCTCGCACATCGACGTCGTTCCCGCCGGCGATCCGACCCTGTGGTCGGTGGATCCCTTCGGCGCGGAGATCTCGGACGGTCGCATGCACGGACGAGGATCGTCCGATGCGAAGGGCCCGATCGCAGCCGCCCTGGAGGCCGTGCGCGCGCTTCAAGATGCCGGGTTCAAGCCGCATGGAACGCTCGAGCTTGCGCTCGTCGCGGACGAGGAAGCCATGGGCATCAAGGGAGCGGGCTATCTCGTGGAAAAGAGGATCCTGGCGCCCGACGTCGTCATTGTCGGGGAGCCCACCTCACTGCAGATAGTGCGCGCGCAAAGAGGGCCTTGCTGGTTTCGCATCATCACGCGGGGGGTTGCCGCGCATGGCTCGGCCCCCGAGCGCGGACGCAGCGCGATCAAGCACATGGCCGAGATCATCTCTCACCTCGAGGACACGCTTCCCGAGATCGAGCATCCCGTCTTGGGGAGGCCGAGCATCAACGTCGGGACAATTCGGGGTGGCGAGAAGGTCAACGTCGTCCCCGCCTCCTGCATCGCGGAAGTCGACCGAAGATCGCTTCCGGGAGAGACGCGCGAGTCGGTCGTCGACTCGATACAGGCGGCCATCGACCGCGCCAGTAAGAGGTTCCCTGACATCGACGCAACGATCGAGCTCCCCTTCTTCGGCGCGCCGTTCGAGGTGAAGGAGGGGTCTCCCGTCTTGAAGGAGATCGTCGCGGCCTCCTCCGAGGCGCAGGGCCGTGAGGCTGAGGTTGTGGGGTTCCGGGGCTCGTCGGACGCGCGCTTCTTCGCCGAGGCAGGGGCGGAGGTCGTCGTTTGTGGCCCTGGCGACATCGCTCTGGCCCATACCGCGCGCGAGTCCATCGATCTCGCCGAGCTCGAGCGTGGCGCGCTCGCTTATGCGGTTGTGTTCGCGCGCTTGCTGTCCAAGCCCCACTAGGCTCGCAGGATGGAGCAGGGATTCAGCTGGGGCCGGAC